>JAFRLF010000091.1 GCA_017431365.1 Clostridia bacterium
ATTATCCCACCAATCTGTTCGTCGCTGGATTCATCGGCAGCCCGCAGATGAACTTCTTCACTGTTAAGCTTGAGAAGCGCAACAACGGCGTCTATGCTGTGTTCGGTGACAACGCCATCAAGGTGCCGGAAGGCAAGCTCCAGAAGTTCACCTCCGACAGCTACATCGGCAAGGAAGTTTACATGGGCATTCGTCCCGAGAACATCCATGATGAGGAATTGTTCCTGAACAATTCTCCCGACAGCATCATCAAGGTCAACGTTGAAGTTGTCGAGCTGATGGGTTCTGAGACCTACCTCTATCTGAAGACCAGCGGCAAGGACAGCAATATCATCGCCCGCGTTGATCCTCGTTCCACCAGCCGCACGGGCGATACCATCAATGTCGCCTTCGACGCCAACAGGCTGCATTTCTTCGACAAGGATACCGAGGTTACCATCCTCGAGCGCTGATTGGCTTGTTTTTCAGGATGCAGGTTTATACCTGCATCCTTTTTTGTACATAAAGTACAATTATTCCTCGAAGTTTACTCTTTTTTAATCAGAAATCCCCTTCAATGACAGCCTTTATTCTTGTCAACTCATCTTGAAAAAGCTATAATGAAAGCATCAGAACATACCAGTAAAAGTTTACGTTAAGGAACGTTTTTCATTGAGCACTTTATCAACAGATCAGCATGAATCGCTTTAGCCAGGCGAGGGGGGCCAAAAATGTATCTTGATCATCGATTAATCGCAAGGATCTCACACGTTCTGTCGCGCCTAAATATGAATATCATGTTGATCGACACAAACGGACAGATCGTTCTTCCCGAGGGCAATGACAGAGAACTGACACTCCCTGAAACTCTGAAAAGAAATCCGACTCAACCGCTGGTATACGGAGGTTTTACATTAATAGGCACTGACGCGGAACAACCAATATATCTCTGTCTGCCGGGCGATTCCAACGACGTATGCAATTGCGCCATTCTTGCAAGTGAACTCGTTTCCGCCATGACGCGCATGGAATTGCCAAACGCAGACAAGGAGCAAATCATTCGCAGTATCTTGCGTGAGGAACTCGATGGCAGCGAAATGGAGACTTTGGCCATCGATCACAACATTTCTCTTGAACAGGAACGATGCGTATTATTGCTTCGACTGCATAACGTGGATACGGAAACCGTGCTCAACATCCTCACGAATGTCATCGGCGACAACAGGGACGATGCTCTCATCGAAATTGACAGGCATACTATAGCTCTTGTCAAAAAGCTTGATGAAACCAGCGATTTTGAAGATGTCGAACAATTAGGGCAGGCGATTTCCAATACTTTTGCCAGTGAAACTCAGAATGAGATCCTGATCGGTATAGGAGATCCCAAGAGTCACCTTTCCAACCTCGGCGAATCCATGAGGGAAGCCCGAACGGCTATCGAAGTTGGCCGAGTTTATCAGAAGAATCAGAATGTCTTTATGTACAGAAAGATGATCATAGAGCGATTCCTGTCGGAGATTCCGCAGACTATGAGTCAGAAGTACTACAGCCTTCTGTTCAACAGGAAAACATCACGCCTTTTCAATGACGAGATGCTGCACACGATAGAAAAATTCTTTGAGAACAGTCTCAATCTATCCGAGACGGCAAGACAATTGTACATCCACCGAAATACCCTGATTTACAGATTGGATAAAGTACAGAGAAACATCGGTCTGGATTTGCGAGCTTTCGACGATGCTGTAACCTTCAAGATGATGATGCTTCTCGGCAAGTCTGACCACGACAAAAACAGAAGAAACAACTGACGGGTCACATTTTGGAGTAATCGAAATTATATGACGAAAAAAGTAGTGGTTTTTATCGCCATCGGATGGCTCATAATCCTGGTGGCCGGCGTGACATCTTCTGTCACTTTATCCATCGCCGGAGCTGATTCTTCCGCATTCACGACAAATATAGGCTCCGCTAAAGACGTGGTCGTTTCAGAAGAGGAATACCGCATGCTGGAACGCTACGCGCGTTTAGATGAGGTTTATCATCTAATACAGAACAATTATTATATCGACGTCGATGACGACGAACTCATGCTTGGAGCCATCGACGGCATGCTTTCCAGCCTTCAGGATCCTTATTCCTATTATGAGACACCGGAAGACGTAGAAACAGAGTTGGAGCACCAGACCGGTGAGTATCATGGCGTCGGCCTTCAGCTCATGCTGACCGAGAACAACGAAGTGTTGATTACGCGCGTGTTCAAAAACACACCCGCTGAAGAAGCCGGTTTCCAGATCGGCGATGTCATCCTTGCGGTGAATGGCGTCAGTCTTTCCGATTACGGGTATAACAGCCTCGACATGGCCAGACAACTTATAGTAGGGGAAATCGGCACCTTTGCTGATGTACAGGTTCGACGCGGCGACGACATTATTACAATCAGTGTTACACATGCTGATATCGTTATGAACAGAGTCGAATACTCCATGCTCGAAAACGGCATCGGCTATGTGCTGATCTACGAATTCATGGGCGATGATGTAGCAGGTTTTCGGGAGGCTCTCACAGCCCTGAAAGAAGAGAAGGCCCAAGCCCTCGTCATAGATATTCGTTCAAATCCAGGCGGTCTTTTATCTGATGTCGTCGATATCGCTGATATGCTATTGGGCGAAGGTCTCATCGTCTATGTGGAAGATCGCAGCGGCAGCCGCGACAATTATTACTCCGATGCCGAACATATTGAAATGCCCATGGCAGTTCTGGTGAATGGAAACTCAGCCAGCGCTTCTGAAATACTAGCTGGCGCGCTTCAGGATCACGGCGTCGCTACGGTAATTGGGGAGACGACATTTGGCAAAGGTATTGTGCAAAGCATTATCAGTTTCCCGGAAGACGGCGCTGGATTGCATCTGACGACAGCCAGGTATTTTACGCCTAACGGCAGGTCAATTCACGGAACAGGCATTGAGCCGGACATTCCCGTTGAGCAGCAAGGTTCCCTTGATGCAGCGACTGCCAGTATACCCGACCCCGAGCATGACGCCCAACTGCGAAAAGCTGTTGAATATTTGGAGGATCTGCTGAAATGACAGTTATAGACGCCGAGCGAGTTTTAGACGCGCTTGAGGATCTCTATCCGGAAGCGCGCGCGGAGCTGCATTTCTCTAATCCCTATGAGACGCTTGTGGCAACTATTCTATCCGCGCAATGTACGGACAAGCGCGTCAATCAGGTGACGGAACAGTTGTTTGTTCGCTACCCCAATGTGGAATCAATGGCAAGAGCTTCCATAGAGGAACTTGAACCCCAAATCAAAAGCTGCGGCCTGTATCACAATAAGGCAAAAAACATCATTGCGGCGTGTCAGGCTATCGTCGCCGATTACCACAGCGTCGTTCCGTCAGATCGAAAAGAACTCATGTCTTTGCCCGGCGTCGGGCAAAAGACGGCAGGCGTTGTCTTATTGGCTGCGTTTGGAGAAGATCAGATTCCTGTCGATACACATGTATTCAGAGTATCAAATCGAATCGGACTCGTTCATGCTTCGACGCCAATAGAAACCGAAAGACAGTTGCGCGCAATCCTGCCGCGTGAAAGATGGTCTCATGGACATCACCTTATTATCTGGCATGGACGGCGTTGCTGCGCTGCCAGAAAGCCCGCGTGCGACAGATGTCCTCTTTCCGACAGCTTGTGCGAAAAGAACAATGTGAAGGATTGATTCAATCATGGCGCTGTTTGTTGATAAGGTCAAAATCAGGTGTAAGGCGGGAGACGGCGGAAACGGCTGTGTCTCGTTCCACCGCGAGAAATATGTACAGGCCGGCGGACCGGACGGTGGAGACGGAGGGCGTGGGGGAGACATAATTTTTGTAGCGTCTGAACGGATGCATACTCTGATGGACTTTCGCTATAAACGCAATTACGTCGCCGCAAACGGCGAAGATGGTTCAGCCAATCGCTGTAAGGGAAAAAACGGCGATCCACTCATAATAGAAGCGCCAGTCGGCACTGTGGTACGCGATCAGAACAGCGGGCGGATTTTGTTGGATCTGTATACCCCTAACGAAAAACGCGTCCTGCAAAAAGGCGGACAGGGCGGCTTTGGCAATATGCACTTTGCAACGCCAACGCGCCAGGCTCCCAGTTTTGCCAAGCCCGGCAAACGTGTCGAACCGCTCGACCTCGAACTCGAGCTCAAATCCATTGCGGATGTTGGGTTGATCGGCTTTCCCAATGTCGGGAAATCAACTATACTCTCTGTCGTGACGTCGGCAAGGCCCAAAATCGCCAATTATCATTTTACGACGCTGACGCCGAATCTGGGCATCGTCAGTCAGGATGGGGACAGCTTTGTTCTGGCCGATATACCCGGACTTGTCGAAGGCGCTGCGGAGGGAATTGGCCTGGGACACGACTTTCTGCGGCATGTCGAAAGAACGCGGATGCTCGTTCACGTCCTCGATATCTCCGGAAGCGAAGCCCGTGATCCGCTTGCCGACTTCGATATCATAACCGGCGAGCTCAGTCAATATGGCAATCTTCAGACGCGGCCGGTTATCGTTGCCGCAAATAAGATGGATCTGCCTTCTTCCAGCGAGAATCTGAATCGACTGAAAGAAAAGCTTCGCGATACCGGGATCGACATTTTTCCCGTTTCGGCAGCGACAGGTCAGGGATTTGACCAGCTGTTACGAGCCATTCGGCGCATGCTTTCTCAATTGCCGCCTCCGGAACCCTTCGAAGAAGAATTGCCATTTGAAGAGGTTTCTGACGAACGCGTCACGGTAACTGTCGAAAACGGCGTGTTTATCCTGGCGGGGTCAGGGATATCTCAATTGCTGCGTTCAGTCAATTTCAGCAATGAGGATTCCTTAAACTGGTTCCACCGAACCCTGAGACGCTGGGGCGTCATTGATATGCTGCGAGAACACGGCGCAAAAGAAGGCAGTACCGTTCGTATTGATGATATGGAGTTTGATTTCACAGAATAACGTAGATCAGAAAAGAGGTTAGTCCTGTCTTATGACAACAAAACAGAGAGCTTTTCTTCGCAGCATGGCTAACACCATGGATCCTATTCTGCACGTAGGCAAGGACGGCATCAATGATCATCTCGTCCAGCAAGCCGCTGATGCCCTCGAGGCCAGAGAACTCATCAAGGGCACGGTCCTTCAGAATGCGCCCCTGACAGCGCGGGAAGTCTGTGATATTCTCTGCCAGTCCATTCAGGCGGAAGGCGTCCAGGTCATAGGCAATAGATTTGTACTGTACAAAAAAGCAAAAAAGAACTCGAAAATAGACCTGAGCCAGATTTGATTATGCCTGCAGTCTTTAACAATAATCAGTCTGAATGGCGCACGGACTGTGAAGCTGTATACCCAAAGGCGCTTCGGATGATCGATGACTGCCCGACAGACGATCTTGCAAACCTCCAGAGAACGCTGTCAGTCCATCGATATGAGCACACATTAGGCGTGGCGAAGGAATCAATACGCCTGGCAATTCGATTTGGCTGCGCTCCGGAGAAAGCCTGCCGTGCAGGGTTGCTCCATGATTGCGCTAAAAGCATGGACCGGATCGACATGCTTAAACTGATTGATGGATCTGAATGGGATGTCGGTGAACTTGAGCGAAGCATTGACAGCCTTCTGCATGCGCCGGCCGGCGCTGTGTTGGCACGGCTGTTTTACCGTGAAACAGATGAAGAGGTCCTGTCGGCGATACGCTGGCATACGATAGGCAAACTCGGAATGTCGAAGCTTGAGAAGATCGTCTATCTGGCAGACTTGATCGAACCTAACAGGAAGCCCTTTGATGGAATCGATGCTATCAGGCAACTGTCCGTCAATGATCTGGATCACGCGGTTCTTGCCGCGGCTGAGAGCAGCGTCAGATATGTCAACATGCAAGGCGGAACGGTTCACCCAAACACGCTGGATTTGATCAAAGCACTGAATTGAACGACAAAAAGGAGGCCCATTATGAATACACCCAAAGAACTGGCTTTGGCCATTGCCGAGTTCCTCTACAACAAGAAAGGTACCGATATTCAGGTTTTGAACGTCGGACATCTTACATCCATCACTGACTACTTTGTCATCGCAAGCGCGCGTAATACGCTGCAGTGCAAAGCAATGGGCGAGGACCTTGAGGAGCATTTGGAGGAGAGCTTCCAGCTTACGGCGCGCCGTAAGGAAGGTTATAAAGAAGCGCGCTGGGTCGTACTGGATTATTCGTCCGTCATCGTGCATATCTTCCATGAACAGGAACGCGAATACTATAGCCTTGAACGCCTGTGGGCTGATGGAACAAACCTGGAAAAGGCTTATTAAACCTTCTATCAACTATGAGCTTAAAAAAGATTACCGTCTACACAGATGGCGCCTGTTCGGGAAATCCCGGGCCAGGTGGATGGGGCGCTGTTTTAATTTATAAGGATCAGCGCCGTGAATTATCCGGATTCGAGATGGAAACGACGTCCAACCGTATGGAGATCACGGCTGCGATCAGAGCCCTGAGCGCGCTGAAAATGCCTTGTGAAGTCGATTTATACACAGATTCTGCCTATCTGGAGAACGCGTTTAATCAGAACTGGATTAATGGATGGATTAAGAATAACTGGATCAAAAAGTCGGATAAATCACCAGTATTGAATCAGGATCTATGGTTACAGTTACTCGAACTGACGAAAATACACAGTGTGTCCTGGCATAAGGTGAAGGGACATGCGAACAATGCAGAGAATAACCGTTGTGACCAATTGGCCACAACGGCGATAAAAGAAAGCTTGACCCGCAAGAAGGACTAGGACATTTCCGAATGTTTAATCATCTTTGCTCACGGCGTCATGCATTTGAATTTTATCCTCGGTTTGATCGGCGTCCGCTTTTCTGCCATCTAAAACGACGTATTGCGCCGCCATGCGCCTGCGATCGTCTGTCATGGCGGCATAATGTTTACGCGTGGTATTGACGTCGGAGTGTCCCAACTGATCCGCCACAAGATAGATATCTCCGGTAGCCCGATACAGATTCGTTCCGTATGTGCTTCGGAGTTTATGCGGGCTGAAGCGCGTCTTCAACGGCGCGGCAATGAGAGCGTATTTCTTCACCAGATATTCCATGGAACGAACCGTCATGCGCTTTTTCTGCATGGACAGAAAGAGCGCGTTTTCATCGTTTGGCTGGGCTTCAATCTGTTCGCGCTGGTTCAAATAATCGATAAGGGCCTCGGCTACTTCATCGGGATAGTACAATATGACCTGGTCGCCGCCTTTTCTCCGTACCAGAAAGCTGTTGTTTGCAATGTTGATATCCTGTATATCAAGCCCTACGCATTCGCTGACTCGAATACCCGTGCCAAGAAACAGCTTAATGATGGCAATATCCCTTGTTTTAGTCAAATCATGCCACTTTTGTTGCCTTTTTGTTAAGGACGTACCAGTTTCAACGACATTCAACAGCTGTGAGACTTCGTCAGAATCAAGGCGCAGGATGGGTTTCTCGTGTAACTTTGGAAGATCGATCAGCGTCGCAACGTTGCTTGAGATGCGATGATTTTTAAACATATATTGGAAATAGCTGCGCAGGGCAGACAGCTTGCGCATTTTTCCTTGTTCGCCGTTTTTCAGGATGGTATCGTCGTCTTTGTAATATAATGTGAGATAATCGCCGTACAGATCGATTTGCCGACCTGTGATGGCATCCAAATCCCGATCCGAAATCGCCGCAATCTGCTTATCCGAAAACTCAGGCACCTCATGCGTCAGATATTCAAAGAACAGCTTAAGATCACGAAGGTACGCGATTCTCGTCAGAGTCGAGGTCATCGATTCGATGTTGCGAATGAAATCCGAACAGCTCATCGGCAAAGTTGAAAGCATTTTACGAATGAGCTGAGTATTGTCGTTATCGCGCTGTTCAAAGTATGATATTGTCTTTGGCATTATGCACCTCAAAAAGCGGCTTGTTTTAGGCTTGGCCTGCTATTTGCCGTAGGCTCATGAATTCGTTGTGGACGCGTGACAATAATACCGCTTCAAGCTCTTTTTTGTCAATATCTTTTCGTAAAAGTTTTCTTTTGCGAAAAGATGTATGTATGCCCTATAGGGCGTTCCATCCGGCAGTTTAAGTGCCTTTGGCCCGCTGAATCATCTCTCCTGGGCATTTCCGGCATCTGGATCCTCGTCGCTCATTATGATATCGTCGATCTCAATAGCCAGATAATCCGCGCCTGTTGTTGAAATGCACTTCATACAATTGTCGCAAATTTTTGAAGGATCTAGATCGCAGCGATCGCATTCGCCACAGTCGTCGCAGATTTTCTTTTCATCGAGAATACACTTTCTGATACCACTCATAAAACCTCTCCGTTCTGTGCGCGCTCATATTCATCACAATTCTAGATGACCGTTTTCATACATATACTGCAGCGCCCCTTCTATTGCGCAGTAGCCGTGCGAATACGTGAGCCCGCCCTGAAGATACGCGATATACGGCGGTCTGACAGGCGCGTCCGCGCTGAGCTCTATGGAGGCTCCGGCTACAAACGTGCCGGCCGCCATAATCACGGGATCCTGATAACCAGGCATATCCCACGGCTCCGGCATAGCCTCGCTGTCGACCGGTGAGTTAAACTGTATACCCTGTATGAAGCTGATGAGCTGCTCAGCGTTTGGAAACTCGATGGCCTGAATAATATCGCTGCGGCTGGCATGCGGCGCAGGATTAATGGGATAGCCAATCATCTCAAAAACCCGGGCAGCCAGCACAGCCACCCTGATTGCCTGCATAACCACGTGAGGCGCCACAAAAAGCCCCTGATAGAACGGCTGATAGCTGGCCGCATACGAACCTACTTCTCCGCCAATGCCAGGCGAAGTCAACCTGAACGCCACCCGGTCCACGAGATCCGCCCGGCCCGCGATATAGCCGCCTGTAGGCGCCAGACCGCCGCCGGGGTTTTTGATCAGTGAACCTGCCAGGAGGTCCACTCCGACCGCGCCAGGCTCCCTTATATCAGTAAACTCTCCGTAACAATTATCCACCATGACGACGATTTCAGGCCTTACGTCATGGATTTTCCGGCTGATTCTCTCCATATCTTCAATTGACAGGGACGAACGCCACGCATAACCCCTCGATCTTTGAAGCTCGACCAGCTCGATGCGCTCTTCAGACTGAACTGCATTGACGATCGCAGTATCGTCAAGCGAGCCGTCCTGAAGCATATCAATTTGCTTATAGCCAATGCCGAATTCCCTTAGCGACCCAGATCCGGTTTCACCGGTCAAACCAATTACATCCTCCAGCGTGTCATAAGGCCTGCCGCTGGCAGCCAGCATGATCTGTCCCGGCCGCAGAATTCCGTAAAGGCAAAGCGACAGCGCATGCGTACCCGATACGATTTGCGGCCGCACGAGGGCTTTCTCACAACCCATGATATCCGCGAACAGATCAGAAAGCGTATCCCGAGCGATATCATCATATCCATAACCCGTCGTCGGGTTGAAGTGCCTCAATGAGATGCGGTGTGCCCGAAAAGCATCCAATACTCGGCGTGTATTCTCCCGCTCTATGTCAGACAGACGTGTAAACGTATCCAGAACATCTTGTTCCGCCTGTTTGACCAGGGCTTTGATCTCAGCGTTGATTTCAGCCATTGTATTTACACTCCTCAAGGATTTCATTTGCTAACGAATCAGGCGACCGCCCCTGCGCATCCAGCCAAACAACATCCTGACTTCGCTTTAGCCAGGTCAACTGGCGCTTAGCGTAATGCCGGGTCCCCTGCTTGATGTTCTGAATGGCCTGATCCAATGTCGTTTCGCCGATGAAATAGTAATACATTTCCTTATATCCAAGGCCCTGCATGCTGGTCAGATCTATTGTCAAGCCCTGATCCAAGAGTTTTTCGACCTCGCGCTCAAGTCCCTCGTCAATCATGATATCGACCCGTTCATTGATGCGCCTGTACAATGTCTCTCGCGGCCAGTCAAGAGCAAAAATCTTATACAAATAATCGGAGGCGCACATCCGGTCTTCAGCCTGCTGCTGTGTGATGGTGTGTCCAGTGAGCTCATAGACCTCCAAAGCGCGAATGACACGCCGTATGTCGTTGGGGTGCAGTCTGTTCGCCGCGACCGGATCAACCGCGGCCAGGCGGGCATGCAGTTCCTCACGGCCGTTTTCCCCCGCTGCTATGCTTTTAAGAGCGTTGCGAATCGGTTCCGAGCTCTTTTCCGCAAAGCGCATCGGTTTAACGATAGAATCCACATATAGCCCCGATCCACCACACAGGACAGGCTGAACTCCGCGGCACAGCAGATCATCGACAATAGGCCTCGCGGTCAATGAGAAGTCGGAAACAGTATAATTTGTATCTGGATTGACGATGTCGATCATGTGATGCCGTACGTTCCGGCGTTCAGACACCGTCGGCTTCGCAGTGCCTATATCCATGCCCCTGTACACCTGCATGGAATCACACGAGATCACCTCTCCGCCGTGCGCAGTACATAAAGCGAGAGCCGTTGCCGTTTTACCTGAGGCCGTTGGACCACTGATGACAATTAACGGATGGCTTTGCAAGTCTGTTCACAGCCCTTTCAGATGATGCGCTTAAACATCTTTTCAATATCACGAATCGAGAATACTTTCAGGATCGGCCTACCGTGCGGGCAGTTCGGAGGAGCCTTTGTGACAAGCATCTCACGAATCAACGCGTCTATTTCCATCGTCGTCAGATCATCTCCGCCCTTTACAGCATGTTTGCAGGAAGCAAGGATGATTTCACTTCTCTTCTGCTCAATGGCGGCATTTTTAAGCTGATCCAGCGAATCTATGAATTCTGCGAACAGAAGCCGCGTCTCCGCTTCACCCAGCACGAACGGGACGGCGCGTATCTGTATGTCATTCCGTCCAAACGATTCGATTTCATATCCCGCTTCTTGAAGGATGGACTGATTCTCGTTTAGCGTTTCCATTTCCCTTTGAGAAACGTGAAGAATCAACGGCATCAACAGTTGCTGCGCTGCCGTGCCCTGCTCCAGTTTATGCTTGTATTGCTCGTACAAAATGCGTTCATGCGCAGCGTGCTGATCAATCATGACCAGCGTTTCCCCCACTTCAACCAATATATATGTACGAGCGAAGACACCGATAACCCTCAAAGGCAGTTCATCATCCGAGACTCGAACAGGGCTTTGTTCTGACGGCGTGGCTTTGGGGGTCACAACTGATGAATCGGCAGGCGCTTGCGCAGGTTCTGTCTCAGATAATGAAGGTTCGTCGAATGGCTTTATAGCGGTTGCTTCATTTTTGGGTTTATCGTACACGGGGTGTACTAAAGTTTGAGATGGTCTCAAGTCCGACTCGCGCAAAACCGAAGGCGTAAACGGTTTATTGAACAAAAATGTCTGTTGCTCTGTTTTCTGAGGAACCTGATGTGTTTCTAAAGATGCGGAATCTGATACGACATTTGCAGGCTGATCAATGACCTTTACCTCAGGACGCTCTGGTATCGATACGGGCGGCGTGTCAATCGCCTGTATATCGAGAATGGTCGTCCCCGAACATGCGCGCGTCAACGTCAGCGCAGCCTTTAATTGAATGTCCGCTTCATCACGAAAACGAACCTCCAGTTTACTGGGATGGACGTTCACATCCACAGAATTTGGGGGAATTGTGACGGACAGCGCGCAAATCGGATACAGGCCGATCATCACCCGCCCCTGAGCGGCATGCTCGAGCGCCTTATTGAGCATCGGTACTCTGACCGAACGACCGTTTACAAAGAAAAATTCCTGCGAACGCGTCGGGCGTGCAAGATCTCCCAGGCCAATAAGCCCTTTTATTCGGAATGTGCCCTCAACTTCATCCACGAGAATAGCCCGTTCCGCGGCTTCTCGACCGTAAATCGCCATGTAATTGTGCCGAAGGTTTCCGTCTCCATAACTGTGATATGTCGTTTTTCCATTACTGATGAGGCGCATCGCTACATCAGGATGGCTCAGGATCAGCTTGGTCACCATATCGGTGACATAGCCGGCCTCGACTGACGGTTTTTTTAAAAATGTCCGGCGTACGGGAAGATTATAAAACAAATCCTTCACGACGATGGTCGTCCCCTCGGGGCACCCGATCTGCTGCATATCTTCGACAGTGCCGCCATTGACCTGAAGACGCGTTCCCGCTTCGCTTCCGGCGGTACGCGTCGTCAGCGTCACACGCGCGACAGCCGCGATAGAAGGCAGCGCTTCGCCGCGAAAGCCAAGCGTCGCAATGTCGTTGAGCTCGTCTCCCGAACTGATCTTCGACGTCGCGTGATTCTCAAAGGCGATGCGCGTTTCCTCAGGCGGAATGCCACTCCCGTTATCTGTCACACGCAGATAATCAATGCCGCCGTTTTTTATTTCAACGGTGACAGAGGTCGCGCCGGCGTCTAACGCGTTTTCGATCAATTCTTTCACAATGGAGGCCGGCCTTTCAATGACCTCGCCTGCCGCAATACGCCCCACAGTCTGGGCGTCAAGTATGCGAATAGACATCGAAACTAAATTCTCCTCACTCGCTCTACAAGTTTAAACAGGTAATTGACCGCGTCGATCGGCGACATAGCCATGACATCGATCCCTCGTATCTGTTCAATGATCTCCATGGGCTCCGTGTCCTCTATGCTGATTTGTTTGTTGCCTCCGTTTTTCTGTCGGCTGAGTATGTTCTGACCGATGTTCCCCTCGACCTCGTCCTTGACCTCCAGGCGCGCCATGATCTGACGAGCGCGTTTAAGGAGTTGATCCGGCAATCCAGCCAGCGAGGCGACGGCTATGCCGTAGCTGTGATCCGCACCGCCCCGGACAATCTGTCTCAGGAAAATGACGTCCTGACCGCGTTCGATAGCCGTTATGCGGTAATTCACTATGCCTTCGATTGAACCTTCAAGCTCTGACAACTCGTGATAATGGGTGGCAAAAAGCGTTTTCGCACCGCATTTTTTCAGATCAGCAATGTATTCCACCGTCGACCAGGCAATAGACAAACCGTCAAAAGTGCTGGTGCCGCGTCCGATTTCATCCAGTAGAACGAGACTGTCCTTCGTGGCATGCTTCAGAATGGAAGCGAGCTCGCTCATTTCCACCATAAATGTAGACTGCCCGTTATACAGATCGTCTGATGCCCCGATTCGGGTAAATATCCGGTCCGTCAGCGGAATATCCGCCTCCTCTGCCGGAACAAAACTGCCCATGTGCGCCATCAGAACGATCAGTGCGATCTGGCGCATATATGTGCTTTTCCCCGCCATATTCGGCCCGGTAATGATCATGACCCGTTCCTCATTCGACAGATGTGTGTCATTGGGAACGAACACATCGCGGCCAATGGCTTTTTCAACGACCGGATGCCTGCCGTTGTGTATATCGCATCGCCCTTCCCTGTTGATGCGTGGACGAACGTAATTATTGTCTGCCGCAACGTCGGCCAGAGACATCAAAACGTCGATTTCCTTGAGGGCGGAGGTTACACGAGAAATGCGTTCGATTGAATCTGACAGATGAGACCGGATCTCAGTGAACAGCTGATACTCAAGGCGCTGAGCGCTTTCCTCTGCGCCCAGTATTCTCCGTTCAAGGTCCTTGAGCTCCTGAGTGACATATCTTTCGGCATTGGCCAGCGTTTGCTTACGGACATAATAATCCGGAACCTGGTCGTAAAACGACTTTGTTACTTCGATATAATAGCCGAACACATGATTAAAACCAACGCGCAGTTTTGATATGCCTGTTTTTTCCCGTTCCGAAGCCTCGAGCTCAGTCAGCCATGTCTTTCCGTTTTGCGACGCGGTTCTGTAATCATCCAATTCCTTATTATACCCGTCTTTGATGATCCCTCCCTCCTTGAGGGAGAGCGGCGCGTCGGGATTGATGGCTTTGTTCAAAAGATCAACGATGTCTTCCAGCGGATCCAAGCCGGAATAAAGGCTTTCAAGGCGCGCGGTATCCGTATTTCTGAGCACATCTGCAATATCCGGAACAGCCTGCAGTGACGACAGAAGAGCCAGACAGTCTCTCGCGTTGATGGAGTCGTACGCTATGCGGCTCAGGAGTCTCTCAATGTCGCGAACAGGTTTAAACGCCCCACGAAGTTGATCGCGCTGCAGCGGGCGCTCCACCAGCCAGCTGACCGCATCCAGCCGCTCATTAATCGAGTTCAGATCATAGAGCGGCTGCTCAATCCACTTTTTCATGAGACGGCTGCCCATCGCCGTTTCCGTCTGATCGAGCAGCCATAAAAGCGTTCCCCGTCTCGAACGAGTATGCAGCGCCGCCGTCAGTTCCAGACTGCTCTGGGCTGTGGCGTCCAGCAAAAGGCATTGATCTGACTGATAACGTTTCAGCGTCAGGATATGTGACAGGCTGTTCATCTGCGTCCTGATCAGGTACTGCAAAAGCCCGCCGGCGGCGCATAGCCCAGCCTTCATATCAGACATATCCAGTTCCGCGATGCTCGTCAGGTGAAAATGCGCGCACAACAGCTTTGCACAGGTATTCTGCGCGTAGACTTCGTCCTCCAGCTGTGTGAGCGGAATGCCACGCTTTTGAGCATACTCATTGACCATATATGGCTGATTGGTGACGATTTCACGTGGCGCTATCCGCGTGATTTCGTCGAAGAGGCTTTCATCCCGCTCGTTAATCTGATAGGCAAAAAACTCGCCAGTCGACACATCAGAATAAGAGAGCCCGATCTTTTTGCCCTGACTTGTTATGGAGAGTATGTAGCTGACGGACTTTTCGTCCAGCATATCGCTTTCGATGACTGTTCCAGGTGTGATGATTCGCGTGATAGCCCTTTCGACGAGCCCCTTTGACTCGGCCGGATCAGTCATCTGTTCACAAATAGCCACCTTATAGCCCTTTTCAATGAGCTTTGCGACATAAACGTCGACCGCGTGATATGGCACGCCGCACATGGGCGCCCGCTCAGAAAGTCCACAGTCCTTCCCCGTGAGTGTCAAGTCCAGTTCACGGGACACCAGACGTGCGTCGTCAAAAAAGAGCTCATAAAAGTCGCCCAAGCGAAAGAACAGCAGCATATCCGGATTCTTTTCTTTTATCTGAAGGTACTGCTGCATCATGGGGGTTATGGCCATTCTGAATCCTCCGTTTGACAATTGAATAAAGCCGATATCAGTCTTAAGACCGGCATCCCGGGCAGGTGGCGCACGAGCCCGTACAGGAATCAGTTTGATTCTGATCCGGCATTGCGCCTGTCAGTTCAAACTGAAGCACCTCATTGACCTGATTGATGAGCTGATTGAAACGCTCCCGCGCGTTCATCATGGCACTGATATCGTCTAATGATCGCAGGTTATGTTCGACCTGAAGCATCTCGAGCCTGATGGCCTGAACTTCGTCTGAATCGGAATCTTTGGATTGAATCATGGTTCGAAGCTTGGTCTCCAGCTCCGTATGCCGCTGAAACAGAAGGACTGCTTCGCTGTTTACAAGGGCCCGGTCTTCCAGCTGTTTCATGGACTGATATTCCTCTGTCTGTCTGAGCGCTTCCGCCAGCTCATGAGTTATTCTAAAGACGCTGTCCATTTCCATTATTCCTCCATTAATCGATCAACTGGCCGCGCAGAGTGCTCTTTCCCGCCGATACGATCCGGACACGCGCAAAACGGCCGATCAAATCACGGTCACCCTCGAAATTCACCATATGACTGCGCCCTGTCTTGCCGCAGATCATGTGATCGTCACGCGCGCTGACGCCCTCTACAAGGACTTCCTGCACAGTGCCGATCATACTCTCGCATACATCGGAAGTAATACTTTGCTGCAGCGCGATGAGTCTCTGAATGCGCTGGCTCTTTTCCTCCGCTGTGGTGTGATCCGGTAATTTCGCCGCGATTGTTCCCTCTCTTGGCGAATATACGAAAGTAAACGCCGCATCGAAGCGAACCTGTTCTACAAGGGACATCGTATCTTCAAATTGTTCCGGCGTCTCCCCGGGAAACCCAACGATGATATCACTGGTCAGTCCGATATCGGGACATACACGGCGGATATCCTTAACCTTCTCGATGTATGCTTCTCGCGTATACCTGCGGTTCATAGCGCGCAGAATATCATTATTGCCAGCCTGAACCGGCAGGTGCAAATGCTTGCACAAATGTTCCAGTTCGCTGAAGCAGGCAATCAGTTCCGGAGATATGTCCTTTGGATGTGAAGTCATAAATCGGATTCTCGGGATGCCCAAACGATTTATCTGGTAGAGAAGCTCGGCAAAGCGGGTTCCACCGCCCTGATATGAATTTACATTCTGACCGAGGAGCATAATCTCCTTTACGCCCTGATCGCGCAGGGCTTTGGCTTCGTCAAGAATAGCCTGCTGTTCGCGAGAACGTTCCCTTCCGCGCACGTAAGGTACGATACAGTAAGTGCAGAAGTTGTTGCACCCGTACATAATATTGATATACGCAGAGAATGAACTGTTTCGGCGAACCGGCAAGCCTTCGCATATAGTTCCGTCGCTTGTATCATACTCAAATACGCGCTGGCGTTTTGCTATCAGGCGATAGATCATCTCCGGCAGCTTGTACATATTGTGCGTTCCGAATGCCAGGTCGATAAAGGGATACATGACTTTAATTCGTTCGATAACACCCGGCTGCTGGGTCATACAGCCTCCTACGCCGATGATCAGATCAGGTTTGACCGCCTTGAGTTCTTTAAGCCAAATGACATTGCCAAGGGCTTTGTTCTCCGCGTTTTCCCTGACGCAGCAGGTATTATATATGATCAGGTCGGCGTCTTCCCTGTTTTCGCACATCGTCATGCCCATTTCATCCAACATACCAGCCATCACTTCAGAATCATGGACGTTCATCTGACATCCAAGTGTAACGATGTTGTATTTTAAAGAATGAGGCAAAATCTCTTTGACAGACGCAATATACCTTTCCTGGATTTGCTTTTCATCCTCTGTGATCTGTCTGATTTCAGGCCTTGTCATGAAATAGTCAACCTTTCTGCGTTTTATGAAATATACTGGGGAATTATCAGGCCACAGTCCGGATCGATTCCTGTCTCTACGGGAGTGATCGTGAAATTGCGGCCTCCATGTCTTTCGTCAATCGTGATACACGCTTTTTCCTGAATTTCAGTTCCATACGCCATCAAAAGGTCAGCAATGCGCTTTCCTGTCGTTATGCGCCAAGCCATTCCCGGACATCCCTGAGATTTGCGGCGCAAGGCGTGCAGAATGCGCCGCGCGATCAATTCATGCGATTCAACGAAACCACCCTGACAGCAAGTACATTCTGAATACAGTCTTTGCTTAAGCGACAGACCCACGCGTTTTCTCGTCATTTCTACGAGTCCGAGGCGCGTGATCCCCAGCACCTCCGTCGGAAGATGATCTGATCTCAAGCTTTCTCGGAGCGTGCCAAGGAGTAATTCACGGTTCGACTGGGACGACATATCGATGAAGTCAACGACGACTATCCCGCCAATGTCAAGCAGGCGCAACAATCGTGCAATCGTACCAGCCGCTTCAAGATTGATGCTGACAGCTTCGCTCTCAGCATCGGTCGGCTTGACATACGTACCGGAATTGACGTCAATCACCGTCATCGCTTCTGTCTGATCAATGACGAGATACCCACCGCTCTTGAGATATACCTTCCGAGCTAACGCTTTATCGAGCATGGAGTCCACCTTATACACATCGAAAAGGGGGATCTCACTAGAATACAAACCGATCGGCATGATTTTGCCGGGCTTAATTTCTTCGAAGGCCTTCTGACAGAGATTGTACGTGTTTTGTCCGTCAGCGAGTATAGCATCAAAAGAATCCAAATCAAAATCCCTAAGACACCTTTCAAACAGATGGCTGTGCCTGTACAAGCATGAAGGCGCTTTTACACGTTCGACCGAAGTCACAATACTGTTCCAGCGGGATTTCAGCCCTTCTATTTCTGAAACGATTGCCTCCTCACCCATCGTTTGAGAAGCGGTTCTAAAAATCAGGCCCATTCCATTTGATGAAAGGGATTCCTGAACATTCTTCAGGCGACTCATTGAATCGATATCTGTTATTTTTTTTGAAATTCCAATGCTGTGTTCCAACGGCAACAATACGGCGGCATGTCCTGTCAGCGTAATCTTACGCGTCAACTTTGGGCCCTTTGTCCCCACCGCATCCTTCTTCACCTGAACGAGCACTTCCTGACTGGGCCGTATGTCAGCGGAGCCGGCGCGCTCCGATCCAAAGGGCAGTGCGGCGCTGTCTATCGCTTCATCCAGGGGCAAAAAACCCGTTTTGTCTCTCCCGATGTCTATAAAAGCGCTGTTGAGCGCGGGGACTATGTTTAAAACACGACCGAGGTATATGTCATTAATCAAATCGCGACTTTGTTCGCTTTCATACAGATAGCGAGTGAGTTTCCTGTCCTCGACAACTGCAACTCGGCAGCGACCAGATTCTGTTTCGAACAGCAGCTGCGATTTCATTCGTCACTCAGCTCCATGAGCGGAACAATATTCCCTTCTGCATCCCGGCCGAGCAGCGCCGTTCGAAAAATACTATATTCTGTTTCCATTGCGTCGCATTGTCTTATGATCGTGTCCATGAGCAGATCCGGCTTCAGCGTTTCATCCGGTGTCAGCATGAGGCGCATATATAATTGCCGTTGATCCACTGCAGAGAGCGCGATGGTCAAAGGCCTGATATTGACATCCTTTTCGCCTGACTTCGTCTTCCTGACCGCCATGACAGTGTCAAGGGAAAGGTATGAAGGTATGAAGTCGATAACCTTCGAAATATACGTACCTGATAATTCGACCCGATAGTCTGCCATGACGAGCGACGCCATGAGCGCCGGGAAGCGGTCACTGACAATCCTGCACCGGTGTACCGGCATTTCTGCCGGCAGGGCGCTCTGCATTTGCTGCAGGGCATGCTCTGGCACGACGTCCTCCGTAAGTCTTATATCCATGAGCTCAACATCGCTCGACCAACCCATAGCCAACGCCGAGGCAAACGACATATGCGGATGAGGATTGAACCCCTGTGAATAAGAGACGGGCAAATCAGTTCGCCGAACAGCGCGCATCATAAACCTCTGCAGATCCAGGTGCGATATGAATCGCAGGCGCCCACTTTTGCTGAATTCAAAGATCGCTCTCATCTGCATGCTCCTTCATATCGCTTTAGGCCACAGCCCACACAGCCCTTGCGGCAGTCATGTGTCAGTTCAGCGCGCTGCGCCTTGTCCCACTCTCTGAGAAGAAAATCCTTGGATACGCCGGCATCCAGATGATCCCACGGCAAGCGCTCATCGCGACGCTTATTGCGCGTCGCGTAGAAATCCGGATCAACACCGGTATCAGCAAAAGCCTGCATCCATGCATTGTAATTGAACTGATCATTCCAGCCATCGAATCGGCATCCCAGCCGGAACGCCCTCTCAAGCACATCGGCCATACGGCGATCACCCAGCGCGAAACAGGCTTCAAGGTAACTGAGGTCCATGGCATGATACTTGAAATCCACGCCCTTAAGACGTGATATCTCGCGTTTGATCATCTGCTGACGACGCTCAATGACCTCATGAGAACATTGCCCGCACCATTGAAAAGGCGTGAAGGGCTTCGGTACGAATACAGAGGCGCTGACCGTAATCCTGAACCCCGGTGCGCGCTGAGACTTGGGTATAGAAAAGTATACGTCGCGTACCTTAGCCGCCAGATCAACGATTCCCAAAGCGTCCTCATCGGTCTCTGTGGGAAGGCCGAGCATGAAGTAAAGCTTCACCGCCGACCACCCCTGCTCAAAGGCGTCGCGAACAGATCTCAAAAGGTCTGATTCTGTCACGCCTTTGTTTATGACGTCCCTCAGCCTCTGCGTGCCCGCTTCCGGCGCGAGCGTCAGGCCTGTTTTCTTAACTTTTTGAGTTTCTTTAAGCGTTTCTGTCAGGAAAGTGTCGATGCGCTGTGAAGGCAGAGAAATAGAGACGCGTTTTTCATAAAAGCGTCTGACCATTTCCTTGGCAAGATCAGGGAGGCAGGAATAATCGCCGCTCGACAGGCTCATCAGAGATATTTCGTCATACCCTGTCGCATCGACAAGTCGCTGTGCAAGCTCCAACAGCTTATCCATAGAACGTTCCCGCACGGGACGATAGATCATACCGGCCTGGCAGAAACGGCATCCGCGGGTACAGCCGCGGAAAATCTCTAGCATGATCCTGTTATGGACGATTTCACCGTAAGGAACGATCAACTGTTCCGGATAATCGGCTGCAGTCAGATCATTGACCAAGGCCTTCATCACGAGAGAAGGCGCGTTTGTCCCCGGCTTTGGGGCCACGTCGCGGATCGTATGATCGTCATTGTACGTAACGTCGTAGAACGACGGAACATAAACGCCTTGAATACCAGAAATCATTTTCAGGTAGTCTTCCCTTGGGCGGCCGCTGGCTTTCCACTCCTTATATACGTCAATGTATTCGTGGGTTGAGACCTCTCCATCCCCGAGGACGAAAAAATCGACAAAAGGCGCGAGCGGTTCAGGGTTATAGGCGCAAGGACCGCCACAGACGACAAATGGCCCCTCTTTCCTGTCCGAAGCCCTCAGCGGCATTCCTGAAAGGTCCAGAGCGGACAGGATATTCGAGTAACTCATTTCATACTGCAGCGTAATGCCCAGAATATCGAATTCCCTTACTGGGGTTCTCGATTCGAGCGAAAAGAGCGGAATACCGTTCTCCCTCATCTGCTGCTCCATATCCACCCATGGGGAGAAAACCCGTTCACACCACGCGTCGTCCCGTTTATTGATCGTATGGTAGAGTATTTTCATGCCCAGATGTGACATGCCGACGTCGTATGTATCAGGAAACAGAAATGCGTATCGAACGTCGACGGCAGCGGGATCCTTCATAACAGAGCCGAATTCACCGCCGACGTAGTGCACAGGTTTCTTAACTTTCATCATAAGACGATCAATCTGATCTGACAACGTCAAAGAAAGCGCCCCCAATACCATACTTATCTATTATGACTATACCACAAAGTCATCTTCGCTTCAAGAAATCTTCAGTAAATATATTCTTTGACAGATCGAGCCAAAGGTGTTAAACTGCTGACTGTGATAAACATATCCGCAAAGAACGCATATGGGGTATTTGATAATGTGGAGTATCGTCGCAACATGGCCGTTTGCGCTGCAGTGTGTACAGAAAGGCAGCGCGATCCTTCGATCAGGCGGCAAGGCGCTGGACGCCGCCGTCGAAGGTATCCTGCTTGTCGAATCCGATCCTAAAGTCGACAGCGTCGGACGAGGCGGTTTCCTGAATTCAGATGGCGAACTCGCCCTGGATGCCGCTGTCATGGACGGCGACACGCTGCGATTGGGCGCCGTGGCCTGCGTGCGGGGCTTCGAGCATCCCGTCTTGATCGCGCGCTCTGTCATGGAGAAGACGAAGCACAATATCCTCGTCGGTGTCGAAGCTGAACGTTTCGCCCGCGACGTCGGGTTCCAGGAAATGCCGGACGAATATATGATCACTGAACTCGCCCGTGAATACTATCGTAAAGAGAAGAATAAACCCCATACGACAGGACACGATACGATCGGCTGTGTTACCCTGGATCAATTTGGCTCTCAGGGCGTCGCAATGTCGACCAGCGGGGCGAATCATCGCAAGCCGGGCCGCGTGGGCGATACGCCGATCATCGGCAGCGGCTTCTATGTCCAGACCGGGATTGGCGGCGCCGCTGCCACGGGATTAGGCGAGGATATCATGCGCACATGTCTCACCTTCAGGGCGGTAGACTGTATGCGTCATGGTTTAGACGCTCTTCATGCCGCTAATGAGGTCATTCTAACAGCACATAAGACGATCGTTTCCTGCGGTTACAAGCCGGACTGCATGGCCATCGTCTGCATGGACCGCAACGGACGTACAGCCGGAGCGGCGAATCACAAGGGCTTCGCTTACGCGGAAGCGTGCGATGGCACGGAGCCGCGTATCTGCCAGGTTGAACCGATCATCGACAAAGATAGCTGAACTTCTCAACCAAAAGCTCAGAAACGAGGCCCTGCATATGTATCAAATACGCGAAGCGACACATGATGATATCCCCGGATTGTTAAGACTACTCTATCAGGTCGGCATGGTGCATCATCAGATCCGCCCTGACCTATTTCGCGCCAACGCCACCAAATACAGCGAAGATCAGTTACAGACAATGATCACTCTCCCTCAAGCCCCGATTTTCGTCTGCGTAAACGAGGAAAAGCGCGTTCTCGGATACGCTTTTTGCGTGCTCCAAACCAATGCCGGCGACAGTATCCTGACGCCGATTAAGACCCTTTACATTGACGACCTGTGTGTCGACGAACGCGTCAGAGGGCAGCACATCGGTCGCTCGATCTATGAATACGTCAAGACTTACGCACGCTCCGTCGGATGTTATAACGTGACGCTCAACGTGTGGGAGGGCAACGACTCCGCGCTTGCCTTTTACCGCTCCATGGGCATGTGGCCTCAAAAACATGGAATGGAATGCATTCTCTAACGCTTTGTGACGTCAGGGAGGACGATTAACTTGTCTGGAAACAGAATACGCCTGTTAGGTCTTGACATCGACGGCACGCTGGTCAACGGCAGAAAAGAAATCACTCAACCCGTGAGAAAGGCGCTCCGTTCCGCGAGAGAGGCAGGAATATCCCTTGCATATGTAACAGGCCGGCCGGAAGCTGGATTGCGCTGTGGTTGTGTGCCAGATCCGCACATTAACTATGGCATAACATCCAACGGCGCGATCGTATGGGATTGCGCAAAGAGGCAAGTCATCAGAAAAAAGTGTCTGAACGTCGGTTTTTCCGCGGCTCTGGTAGAATATTGCCTCAACAACGATATGATATACAATGTGTTCTGGGGTGGATACGGTTACTGCGACGCACAGACCTTCCACCAGGTGATGGATCTGCGTAAAAAGCCGCCGTCACACTATATGAAAGCTACCCGCCGTCCCGTAAGAGATATCTTTGCCGCCATAAAGAGCAACCAAGACGAAATAGAAAACATCTGGATTCACCCGCCATGTGTTTCGGAAATTGAAACGATCAAACATCAAATAATCAGCCTTGACAGAAGCGTCCAGATCGTCGTAACAGACGGGATTCATCTGGAAGTTGGCGCAAGCGGTGCCGATAAAGGTGAAGCTTTTCTCGCTCTGAGCGAACATCTGGGCTATGACAGAGATGAAACCGCGGCGGTCGGAGACGACCTGAACGACATGGGTCTTTTAAGGGCCGCAGGATTGAGCATAGCCATGGGAAACGCGCGAATGGAGCTCACGGCCATCTGCGACGCGCAGGTTCCAGACAACGAGCACGACGGCGTGGCTGAAGCCATTGAGCGTTACTGTCTGCGAGAAAGCCGCCCTATCTATTCGCTCTGAACCCTGCCGGGACCATTTCTGTCATGTCCGGCAACAGTTGTGTCAGCGGATGCGCGTGTTTTTTTCATTGGTATGCACGTCGATGAGATCAGCCCTCAGTTTATCGTACATGATGTGCTGACTGGAATAAATGCCGGAATACCCCGACAGCACATAACTGAGTCCGCAAATCAGCGCGGCATAGACGAGGCCTTCGGAGCCGAACATCTCGATGAACAAAAACATCGAGGCGATCGGACAGTTGACAGCCCCGCAAAAGACACCAATCAGTCCGAGCGCCGCCGCAAAACCCGCAGGAAGGCCCATAAGCGTCCCGACAAAACAGCCAAACGTAGCTCCGACATAAAACGACGGGACAACCTCACCACCCTTAAACCCAGCGCCCAGGGTCACGGCGGTAAACAGGATCTTTACGGCAAAGGCGTATGGCTTTGCGCGTCCGCTCTCTACCGCGTCGCGTATGACATTCATGCCGGCGCCGTTATAATCTCCGGAAGAAGCGATCAGACTCATTCCTATCAGCACAATCCCACCCAAAGCCGCGCGCCACAAAGGGCTGGGGATATACTTCTTGAAGGCATGCGCGACAAAATGAATCGTCTCACAGAATATAACGGAAACAAGCGCAGACAGCACGCCGAGGCCAATCACGCCAAGCACAGTCAGGCCTGAAAGCTGCGGGATCTCGACAGTAAAGCGCGTCGGCTCAACGCCCAGGCCGATCGACAGAACATACGCGACAAGCGCGGCAGACAGGCATGGCAAAAACGCTGCGTGTCTGAACGAACCGACGCTGGCCACGGCTATGACGAACACCGCCGCCGCGACGGGCGTTCCAAACAGCGCCGAGAAAAATGCAGCCATACCGGCCATTGTGAAAATGCGCATCTCGCGTTGATCCAGACGCAGAAGTTTTGCGACCGTGTATCCCACGGTACCGCCCATCTGAAGAGCGGCTCCTTCCCGGCCTGCTGAGCCGCCGCCAAGATGTGTAACGACGGTTGAAACAAATACAGCCGGCAGCAGCGCGGCGTGCAAGCCTGTGCCCTCATTGACCTGACTGATGACGTCATTGGTATCGTGTCCCTCGACACGCAAAGCCTTGTACACCAGAGAGATACCCGCGCCTATCACGGGAAGAAGGAATATGAGCCAATGGTATTCGAGCCTTAAATCCGTGACATACTCTACGCTTTTGTGGAATGCCGTGCCGATCAATCCCGCTATCAGGCCGATCGGCAGGGATATGAACAGCCACCTAATAAGCGCTCCGGCATATGCCAGCGCAGACTCAGCTAATCGGGTAAAAATCTCTCTGACTTTATTCATATACATAATCTCCCCACTGAAGTTTGAATTGTCTCTCTATTTAGGTTCAACAGAGCAAAGAAGCAACTGTCAATTATTTGAGCGCATAAGGAGGTCTCACACAGTTATGAAGCGGTACGACTGCATACGTCCGGGGCAGATTTGGCTGGATACCAATGGCAAACGCATTCAGGCTCATGGTGGCTCCCTGTTTTATGAGAACGGCACATACTATTGGTACGGCGAAAACAAAGAGAAAACGGATGGCGTCAGCGGCGTCTGGCATTGGGGGGTGCGGATGTATGCGTCCCGGGATCTGTACAACTGGGATGATCTCGGCCTCATTATTCCTCCCGACGAAACAGAAGTTTCGTCTCCGCTTCATCCGACAGCAATGATGGATCGCCCGCACATTATCTATAATGCTTCCACTCAGCGATACGTGTGCTGGCTTAAAATCATGCAGAAAGACGGCACCCAAACCGAAACTGTACTCACATCTGACAGACTGACCGGCCCATATACCATCGTCAGAAGAGATTTGAAACCTCTTGGGATGAGCGCGGGCGACTTCGATCTGGCCGTCGCGCCGGACGGAAAGGCGTACTACTATTTTGAACGCGTGCATTCAGAAACCATCTGCGCTGATCTGACGGACGATTACACAGACGTGACCGGATTCTATTCGACGCATTTCCCGCGGCCGTTCCCTCCTTATGTGCGCGAGGCAACCAGCCATTTCGTCCGCCGGCATAAGCATTATCTGATCACCTCGGGTACGACGGGATACTTCCCCAACCCCAGCGAGGTCGCCGTCGCTGACAGCTGGCATGGACCTTATACCGTGCTGGGCGACCCCTGCCCCAGCGATATTAGTCAGACGACGTGGCACTCACAGGTGTCCAGCGTCTTCAAGGTCCCCGGTAAAAAAGACTTGTATATTGCCCTGGCAGATCGCTGGCTTCCCACACTTATGGACATACCGTACGAGACGTACAAAAACGCTTTTGAAGCCGCCTTCGATCCAGAATTTGTCCCCACCGAGAAGGCGAAGTACGCCATGCCCTCTGTTGTTTACCAAACGCAGATCGCCGATTACGTATGGCTTCCTCTGCGCTTCGAAGATAACATGGTTTATCTTGACTGGAAGGACGAATGGCGCATAGAAGACTACGCCTGACAGCCTTCATGTATTATAGCACACATTAGCTGAATCGCTCGAACTTTTCAGACAGATAACATGTTTACGCAATAGTGATAGCAGCATTGGAACAAACGATAATATAATTTAAATTGTATCATCGCAAAACTCAGTTGAAAGAAGGCTCTGGCACATGCCGATGAAGAACAACTACCATACCCATACACCGCGCTGTAAACATGCCAGCGGAACCGAATTTGAATACTGCGAAAAAGCTGTCGAAAACCACTACAGCATCCTGGGCTTCACAGATCACTGCGCCTGGCCATACAGAGAAGGCTTTGTTTCCACTTTTCATATGGACATCAGCCAAATTGACGACTATGTCTCCTCGGTTATGGCCGCGCGTCAGCAGTACGAGGGCCGGCTTGAGGTCCATCTGGGTTGGGAATGCGAGTATTATCCGGAATACATGAACTGGCTGCGTGAAACCAAGGAAAAATACGGTTTTGAATACTTTATATTGGGGAATCATTTTGACACGACGGACGATGGCGGAATGTACTTTGGCTCGTGCACGACGCCGGAACAGTTTAAAAAATACGTCAAAATGTGCACAGCCGGTCTTGAAACAGGCTTGTATAAATACTTTGCGCACCCCGATTTGTTTCTGCGCAGCTGTACGACATATGATAAGCCGCTCAGGGATGCTTCACGTGAGCTCTGCCGGGCCTGCAAGGCGCTGGGCATTCCCATGGAATACAACCTTCTCGGTTACATCATCTACAAAAAGGAATCCGGTGAACACCTGGGGTATCCGTGCAGAGCATTTTGGGAAACAGCCGCTGAAGAAGGCGTCGACTGCATTATCGGCACAGACGCCCATTCGCCCGATCGATTTGACGATCAAAAGTCTTGGGATGAAGCTGTTGTGTTTCTGAACAGTCTGGGCATGAATCGCCTGACGAGGCTTGATCTATGAGTGCGGTGCGCATCGCGGCTCTGGGAGACATTCATTCAAACGCCGAAGCCCTGAGGGCATGTCTTGACGAAATTGACGCATTTCATCCTGACGCCCTGCTCTTCACAGGTGACTATGTCAGCGACTGCGCCTGCCCGCAGGATACTATCGCCCTCTTGCGAGGTGCGGCGATGCGATACGACTGCTTCTTCATACGGGGAAACAGAGAACAGTATATGCTGGATTACCAACTGGGCAAAAGGGCGTGGCGCCGCGGGACAAACGGCGGATCCCTGTTATACACCTATGAGCGTCTCACCGCCGATAATCTGAAAGCTTTCTCTAAAATGCCCGCAGTGTGCCGTTTAGCCTACGAGGATTTACCGACAATCCTGGCCTGCCACGGCGCTCCGGACGACCTGAGGGGCTGGCTCATGGACATGCCGGAGCAAGCCGACCAATGGCTGCAGCGCGAGCATGCGGGCATTGTCGTATGCGCGCATACACATCGCCCGGGTATCATGCAAATCCCTCACGGCATTGCGGTCAACACGGGAACCGTCGGCCTGCCGGTCGATCACCCCGGATATGCCGCGATGGCCGTTTTAACAGGTGAGAACGGATCCTGGAATGCCGAGATACTGCGCGTACCCTTTGATGCTGAGAAAACGATTGCAGCCTTCGACCGGGACGGCTTTTACGACGAAGCCGGGTTCTGGCCTCGCATCATTGCCAGACAACTGCGTTTTGGCGGTGAACAGTCTATCGCTATGCTTGAAAAAGCCGGCGCTCTATGGAATAGCGATGAACCCATCCCCGAAAGTATCTGGCAACAGGCTTTCGATATAGTAACCGGCGATGAAAGGCCGCATCTCTGAAGGATTACATTTCAGCCCCATGGCTCCTTAATACCGCAGCCGCGCACTTGAGGCCATCTACCGCCGCGGACATAATGCCACCGGCATATCCCGCTCCTTCGCCGCAGGGGTACAAACCGCGTATACTCGATTGACAATCCTCATTACGTTGAATCCGCACGGGTGACGATGATCGGGTTTCCACGCCCGTCAGCACAGTGCCGGGAGATGCAAATCCCCTGAGCAACGTGTCCATTCGCGTCACAGCCATTTTCAGGCTTTCAGTGACGAATCCCGGCAGGCATTTCCTCAAATCGGTATAGACCACGCCAAGGGGATATGTCGGCTCCACGTCGCCTGCGCCGGAGCCTTTCGCATCACGAAGGAAATCCCCCACTCTTTGCGCCGGCGCCTTATATCCTTCTCCCCCCAGGGTGAAAGCTGCGTTTTCCCATTGCCGCTGAAAGCGAATGCCACTCAGCGGGTCATCTGAACCGAAATCTTCCGGCGTCACGTTAACCAGCAAACCGCTGTTGCTGTTGACGCCATTGCGAGCGAAAGCGCTCATGCCGTTTGTGACAACACATCCTGGTTCGCTGGTGGCCGCAACCACCGTTCCTCCCGGGCACATGCAAAACGTATAGGCGCTGCGCCCGTTGGGCAGATGAACGCTGAGTTTATAGTCCGCCGCGCCAAGCGCGGGATGCGACGCAAACGAGCCATATTGGCTGATATTGATATCTCTCTGCAAGTGTTCTATCCGTACACCGATGGCGAACGGTTTACTTGCCATCACGACATGCGCCGCGCTCAACATGTCAAAAGTGTCCCGCGCGCTGTGCCCTATGGCCAGAATGATGGCATCCGTCGGCACGTTCTTAACCGTTCCGTCGGCCTGTTCAATGACAGCGCCGCATATCCGGCCGTCGATGCATTCGATGTCAGTCAGACGCGTCTCAAAGAATACCTCCCCGCCCATCGTTATGATCTGTTCCCGGATATGCCGGACGACATCCGGCAGCTTGTCTGTACCTATATGCGGTTTAGTCTGATATAGTATCTCTTCCGGAGCGCCGCACTCATAAAACAGTCTCAGCACAGCGTTCAGCCGCGGGTCGCTGATGCCTGTGGTCAGTTTTCCGTCAGAGAAAGCGCCCGCTCCGCCTTCACCGAACTGAATATTGCTTCGGCTATTAAAGCGTCCTGATTGAAAGAAGCTCTTCACGGCCTGTGCGCGCCTGACGACGTCATATCCCCGTTCGATCACGACGGGACGCGCGCCGTGCTTTGCCAAAAACCACGCGGCCAACAGCCCTGCAGGCCCCAATCCCACGACAACCGGTCTCGATTCGAAACGCGCTTCGCCGGATATTCTAAACACATCGTGCTGCTTGACGATCTGTGCCTGAACTCTGGCAGGCACATGAGCCAGCAGCGCGTTTTCATCGCCGTGAATCGTGACGTCCAGTGACATAACGAAATGCACGTCCGTCTTCTTTCGAGCGTCGACGGATTTTTTCGCAATACTGACCGACATAACGCCGTTATGAACGCCCAGCGCCTTTTCAACCAGGCGTTTTAGCACCTTATTATCATAATCCAGCGGTACTGTTAAATTGCTGATGCGAATCAAAGCTCTTTTTCCCTCCCGCCTCGACTGACGTAGTCCGCGGCTGAAGTTCCCGCCGTCATTCCGGACGCCCAGGCCCACTGAAGGTTATAGCCGCCGCAATCGCCGTCGACATTCAAGACTTCGCCGCATGCGAACAACCCATGGGACAATAATGATTCAAGTGTGTGCGGGTCGAATTGGTCGCACTTCGCGCCGCCTGCCGTTACCTGAGCCGCATCAAAACCCTTTGATCCGGTTATGGTGAAGTCCCATGAAACCAGGCGTTTTGAAAGTCTCTTCAAATTCTCATCTGTCAGTTCAGAAGCCGGTTCAGCGAAAGGAAGATCAGTGACAGACCGTACAAGAACCTGTCCCACGCGCTTGTTGATATAGCCGGTCAAAAAATCTTCAATCCGGCGCCTGCTCAGCTGCCGGCGTCTGACAACAAGGTATTCATAAACGCTTTGCTCAGTGTCCTGAACGAGTTTCAGCCGTACCGTTACAGAGCGCGGCCTGGGCTTTGACATCTCAATTGTCGCCCATCGAGACAGGAGCATGATCGCCGGACCCGAAAGGCCGTAGTCCGTAAACAGGACTTCGTCCGTGACGCGACGAACCTCAGATCCATCCAGAAAAATGCCGGCTTCACACGTCAGTTTGATACCCTTCAGCGCCCGCACGTCCCTGGGATCTGTTTTGAGCTGCACCAAGCCGGGCACCCGAAGCGTCATAGCGTGTCCTGCGGACTGAAGCAACGCATAGCCGGACGCGTGTCCGCCGAGACTGGGCGCCGTCAATCCGCCACTGGCCAGTATTACCGAATGAGCTAAGATTGTCTCCCCACTGTCGCTTTCAATCAGCCAATCTGCGTGATGCCGTGAAAGCTTTGTCGCCGTGAAATCACAGACAGATTGGATTTCACGTTCTTCCATAGACAGGCGCAGGCAGTCCAAAACAGAAGAAGCCTGATCGCTGCAGGGATAAACTCGCCCTCCCGCTTCGATCTTGCATTTGACGCCGTATTCCTCGAAGCGCCGGATGACACTCTCAGGGGGATACGTCGACATGACTGGCTGCATAAATTCCACGTCGCCGTGATAGTGTTGCGGTGAGCACGCCACATTGGTGATATTGCATCTGCCATTGCCCGTGGCCATCAGCTTTTTCCCGAGGCGGCTCATACGCTCAAGAACGATAATTTTCAGGCGTTTATCCTGCCGCTTGGCCTCGAGCGCGGCCATCATTCCGGAAGCGCCTCCGCCAATCACGGCAATGTCGTAAATCTTATGGCTCATAGACTCATCAAACCTCATGGTCCGAGAGATCAAATACCGCAAGCCTGTGCAAAGCTCTGGAGCATGCCGTATAAAGCCTTCGGTTCTCTCCGGGCTCGTCTCTCTGACTCATATCCCACAAAACGGCGACCGCGTCGAACTCAAGTCCCTTGACGGATGTGAGGCATCCCACAGTGACTCCTGTATCCTCCAGCTCGTTTATGTCTCCGGTCAGCAAAAACGCCTTCTTGAACATGTCCGCAACGCATCTGGCCTGCGCGTGCGTACGTGTGATTATGCCGATTCGCTTCGCGCCGGTCTTCTGAAAATCAGCCACTGTCGTTCTCAGGAGATAAGGATCATAAATAAGCTGCAGTGGCTCCGGGCCATGACGCCCTACGCTTTCCTGCGCGCAGATCTGGGCCGCCTTCTCACCATAAAGGAAGATGTCGCACAACCGCGCTATTTCCATGGTAAAGCGATATCCCTTTGTCAGTCGCATATGCGGCGCGTCCGGACAGCCGAACAATGCCCCCCAATTGCCCGGATGACATTCAGGCAAACCAGGTAAAGTGCGTTGATTGGCGTCGCCTAAAAGGGTCACGCCGGCATTGGGAAAATACGCGTTCATGAGTTTGAACGCTATATCCGCGTAATCCTGCGCCTCGTCAACAAGTAACACTCGCATGTTGGTATCCGGCTTTGCCAGGCCAAGTCTGACAGCCAGGTAAGCGATGCCGGGGGCGTCTTCATACCAAATCAATCCGGCGTTTGCGTTTTCTGTCGCAGCTTCCCGGATGGCTTTGGGCCAGTTCGAGAGCGCTCTGGCGTAAAGCGCGCTCGGATCAATGGTCACGACATCGTTGATCGCCGCTCTGATCGGCCTCAGTTTCTGCGCAACAGCTAGTTTAGTGGCAAAATCCAGTTCCCTGTTGAGACCATAATGCCCCTGCATCTGTTGTTTGTAGTTTGAATAGAGCTTTTCAGAGATATCCTCAAGCCTCTGCTCGAGCATGATCTTGATCCTGTTGAGACGCTGAGCCGGCGTCAATCGTTTAAGATCTTCGTGGTACAGGCGATACAGCTCCGCCTTCGAAATGAATATGCTGCCGTCCAGAATGATATCCTCGAAATCGGGGCCTATATTGGAAAACCGACGTATCGTCTGGTCCAGCGCGTCGATGATTCGAGCATCCGCCTTGCTCCGTACGCTCTGAAGACGCAGTTCATTATCTCCTGACATGAGCCGTTCACTCTGCAAAATGGGAGATTCGACCTTTTTCCCCAGTATTTTTTCAACGAGACCTGCCAATGTCGTGGCCTGCGTATTTTCCTCGCCAAGGTCTGGAAGGACAGTCGATATATACTCTATAAAGGCGTTCGTCGGCGACAGCACACAGATAGTCTTAGAGGCCAGCGTATCTCTGTGATGATATAAAAGATACGCCGCTCTGTGCATCGCTACGCTCGTCTTCCCCGAACCAGCGCTGCCGGTTACAGTCATACAATGCCCCTGGTCGTAACGTATAGCCTTATTCTGCTCGGATTGTATCGTCGATACGATTTGTTTCATGTGACTGGCGCTGTTGCCGGCCAGCATTTCGAGGAGCATTTGATCATATACGCTTTCGTCCGTATCGGCGAAAAAGACCAGTTTCCCATCGTTCATGCGATACTGCCGCTTTAGGCGCAGCCATCCTCGTACAATGCCGGATGGGCTCATAAAGTGAGCTTCGCCTGGGAGGGCGTCATAATACAGGCTGCATACAGGCGCGCGCCAGTCGTGCACAAGGATTTCTCCCTGCGATGTTCTCAGGCTGTATAATCCGATTACGATTTTTTCAGGTTCTTCGCCATTCTCCTGAAAATCTATGCGCGCAAAGTACGGGTTTTTCAGCATTTTGCGGTAGGATTCTGCCCGGTCGCTGGTCAATTGACGCTGTGCGACAAAACGGTTAATTTCCATGGAAAGCTGCTCAAGCTCCTGTGGCGACAGGGCTGTAGGCTTCATGCGCAGCTCATCCCAGGCGTCCGCCAGGATCATGCGAATGGTTTCATCCTTCATGAGCGTGCTGTTGTCCATACGCGATATGGCGCCCGTCAGGTATGACAACACGCGCGCCGTGTATTTCTGTTCTTCCAGCAATTCAGCCTCGTACGAGCGCGTTTGCTGCACTGCGAACCACCTCCCGACAGACATGTGACATCTGTCGATATTCTAGCATATTTTACACGCCGACGCACGTTATACTTTATAGAAGGATGTTGAAGTACACTCTGTAAACATAGAATCAAGCGGTGTCTCAAGAACGCTTTTCACTTACCCCACTCTTTTTGACGATGAAACCATGGTATTTAACATTCAAATGATACCATGATGGATAGTAAATACGGATGCCTCATCATCTCCAAAGGAGTGACCCCCATGATTCTATTCTATCTCAGACACGGTGACCCAATATATGATCCGGACAGTCTGACGCCCTTGGGCAAACGCCAGGCTGAGGCTCTTGGACGACGGCTCTCCATCATGGGTGTCGATGAGATCTACGCCTCCAGTTCCAATAGAGCCAAGATGACGGCTCAGCCGACTTGTGAGCTTCTGCGCAAGGAAATGCAAATCCTTGACTGGGCAAATGAAAAGTACGCGTGGGAGGAATTGACCGTTCCTCTGGACGAACAGCGCAAGACCTGGGTATTCCATCATCCGGACTATCTGCCGATACTCTCCTCGCCCGAAGTGCGCGCTCTTGGCCGCAGATGGTACGAACATCCGGCCTTCGACGCAGAACGTATGGGCGCGGATATTCGCCGTGTTCAGCGCGAAACGGACAACTGGCTGTCAGGATTTGGCTATCAGCATGATCTTGAGAAAAACATGTACTGGAGTTCAGGCGAACAGTCAAAACGCGTCGCCCTGTTCGCGCATCAGGGATTCAGCACCGTTTTCTTGAGCAGCGTACTGGATATCCCGTATTGCGACTACTGCACGCGCTTCGACATGCAGCACAGCGGCATGACCGTCATACATTTCCCGGAAAAAGAAGGCTGGGTCATACCCAAAGTACTGCAACTTTCAAACGATTCGCATCTCTATAAGGAGAGCCTGCCGACGCTATATAACTATCAGATCAGGATATAGAGCCGTATTGATGCCGGCACCAGTCTCATCAACAGAATCGGGAGGAGCGCCTTTCAGGGCGCTCCTCCCGCTCTATGCATTTGCTTCTTTTATCAGTCAGTAGAGCCTGCGGCCTTCATCTTCTCCTGCTTTACTTTGTGATCGATCACATGCCTTGAAGCCAGTTCTTTGTATATGTCATCCAGGGAAATCCCCATCTGAACCATGAGGACCATGACGTGATAGGCCAAGTCCGCGATCTCGTACACTGTTTCCGACTTTTCTCCATCCTTGGCGGCTATGATGACTTCGGTAGACTCTTCGCCGACCTTTTTAAGGATCTTGTCAATGCCCTTTTCAAAAAGATAAGTGGTATAGCTGCCTTCCTTCTTCTGATCACGACGTCCCTTAATGAGCTCCATAAGTCCCTGATAAGAAAACGGGTGATTGGCGTTGCTTTCAAATACCGGATTTGTAAAACACGAGTCAGTTCCCAGATGGCACGCCGGCCCGTCCTTTTTTACGGCAACGAGCAAAGCGTCCTGATCACAGTCCGCGGTGATGGATACGATGTGCTGGTAATTGCCCGATGTCTCTCCCTTCAACCACAGCGTCTGACGAGAGCGACTGTAAAAACAGCTCAGCTCCCGCTCCATGGAGATTTCCAAGCTTTCCCTGTTCATATAAGCCAGCGTAAGGACTTTCCCGCTTTCGGCGTCAACGACGACGGCCGGAATAAGCCCCCTGTCATCGAATTTCAGCGCATTGATATCTAGCATAATCATAACCTCACATTGATGTCCCGCTCTTTGAGCGCCGTTTTAAGTTCTTTTATACTCACCTGACCAAAGTGAAAAATAGAGGCAGCCAGCCCGGCGTCGACCTTGGGAAGAGTCTGAAACAGCGATACAAAATCTTTGATGCAGCCCGCGCCGCCGGAAGCAATCACAGGCACGTCAACGGCATCAGTTACCAATTTGAGCATCTCCAGATCAAAACCACCTTTGACGCCGTCTGTGTCCATGGAATTGAGAACTACCTCCCCCGCGCCGTTATCCACGCAGCGTTTGATCCATTCGATCGCGTCCAATCCGGTATCTACCCGTCCGCCCTTTGAAAAAACGCGCATGCCTCCGTTGACGCGCCTGACGTCCGCAGATATCACAACACACTGACTGCCATATCTCGCCGCCGCATCGGAGATGAGATCAGGATTTCGGATCGCTCCTGAATTGACTGAAACCTTATCGGCGCCACACTTCAATACACGATCAAAATCGTCGAGGCTGTTGATCCCGCCACCCACTGTGAGAGGGATGAACACCCTCTCGGCGACCTGACGGAGAATATCCGTAAACAATGACCTGTCCTCCGCCGAAGCGGTTATGTCATAAAACACGAGTTCGTCAGCGCCGCTTTCACTGTACCGCTCGGCGAGCAGAACGGGCGACGTGACGTCCTGCAGGTTCTGAAAGTTGACCCCCTTTACGACTCTCCCATCTTTGACATCCAGGCAGGGTATGATGCGCTTGCTGATCACGCGCTCACCTCCCCGATCGCTTCGGAAAGATCGATGGCACCCTCATATAGCGCTTTGCCGACGATGGCTCCATACAGCCCCAGGCGAGAAAGCGCCCTCAGGTCATTCATACTGCTTACGCCGCCTGAGGCGATAATCTGCATTTTGTACTTGATCTGAAGATTGGCATACAGCGATCTGTTTGCGCCTGACAGCACACCGTCCCGCGCAATATCGGTACAGATAATCGTTCCAACGCCCATTTGCTGCAGGCGCAGGCAGAAATCATCCAGCGCCAGTCCCGTCAGCTGTGTCCAACCTTTAATCGCGACTTCGCCTTGTTTCACATCAACGCCAACGGCTATCGACTGACCGTAGGCGTCTATGGCGTTCTGCGTAAAAGCGCTGTCCGTAACCGCGGCTGTACCGAGGATAACACGCCTTACACCGCTGTGCAGATAACGTTCAATGATGTCCATACTGCGAACGCCGCCGCCAACTTCGATATACAGATTTGTATGCGAAGCTATATCCTGTATCGTCTTCAGGTTCGGCGTTCCACCGTTCAAAGCGCCTTCCAGATCAACGACGTGCAGATGCGTCGCGCCAGCCTGTTCGAAGCGCCGGGCCACGCTCACCGGATCATCATCGTATACGGTCATTTGTTTATAATCTCCCCGCAGGAGACGTACAGCCTTGCCATCGACTATATCTATAGCCGGAAAGACGATCATAGCTCTTCACCACTCCATTCACAAAACGACTTGAGGATACGCAGACCCACGTCTCCGCTCTTCTCCGGGTGGAACTGACACCCGCAGATACATCCTCTCGCCACCGCGGCCGTCACGGGGATAGAATAGTCCGTATTCGCGATGACATATTGATCGCACGACGTCGCATAGTACGAGTGGACAAAGTAGACATAATCTCCGTTCTTTATACGGTTGAAGATAGGATGGACCTTCCCGGACTTCTCGATTAAGGAAAGCTGGTTCCATCCGATATGAGGGATTTTCAGTTCAGGAGATATCCGCTCCTTAAGCGCCACAACTCGCCCGGGTATCAGTCCCAGTCCCTTATGTTCGCCAAACTCATAGGACGTTTCAAACAGGAGCTGCATGCCAAGGCATATGCCCAGAAGAGGCTTTCCGCTGTCGACAACAGACCTTACGACCTCAGATAGTCCAGTGGCAGACAGTTTCTTTGCCGCGTCGGCGAACGCGCCAACGCCCGGCAGGATCACCCGGTCCGCCGAAAGGACAGTTTCCGGCTGATTCGTGACGACCGCTTCAGCGCCGATTGCTGTCAAAGACTGCTTAAGAGAAAACAGGTTCCCTACGCCATAATCAACGATCGCAATCATAGACGCACCTCAGATCAATCCTTTTGACGAAGGGATGACGCCTTCCTGCCTTGGATCTACAGCGCAGGCCATGCGAAGGCATCGGGCCATGGCTTTAAACACGCCTTCGGCTACGTGGTGACTGTTATGACCCGCCAGCCTGCGGATATGAATCGTCATGCCTGACGTTCGCGCGAATGCCTGCCAGAATTCCTCGACGAGCTGTGTGTCAAACGCGCCAATCTTCTCCGTTTCAAAGGGCACGTCGTAACCAAGATACGAGCGCCCCGAAATGTCTATCGCGGCCAGTATCAGAGCTTCGTCCATGGGAAGAATGGCTTGCCCGTACCGGGCTATCCCCGCCTTGTCCGACAGCGCTTTTTCAAACGCAAGTCCAAGGCAGATACCAATGTCTTCAACCGTGTGGTGGTCGTCGACATAAGTGTCACCCTGACAATTGATTGTGAGATCAAAGCACCCGTACACCGCAAAGAGCGTCAGCATATGATCAAGAAACCCGGATCCAGATGACAGATTCGCTTTCCCCGTGCCATCCAGATTCAGCGTCAGCGATATCTTTGTTTCTTTCGTCATCCTTTGAATATCCGCACAGCGCATCTCTATTCCTCCAAAATCTCCTTAAGGGCTGACAGAAGGGCCTCCATCTGCTCCGGCGTGCCGATGGTGATTCGGTTGTATGGACTGACGCGCGTCCCGTCAAAGTGCCTGACGAGAATCCCCCGATCACGCAACTTTTGATAGATGACCGTTCCATCCAAGATATGACTCTGGGCAAAGACAAAATTGCCCAGGCTATCCGTCACGTCAAAATGCAGTTTTCTCAGTTCAGCGATGGTATGCTTTCGCGCCTCTATGATGGATCGGCAGCATTCGTCATAATACGACTGTTCACTTAGCGCCGCTATGCCGGCAGCCATGGTCATGCGATTGACATTGTATGGATTGGTGCTGAACTTGATTCGGTTCAGATCATCAATGAGTTCTTTCGAGCCCAAAGCAAATCCCAACCGAGCGCCAGCCAAACTGCACGATTTTGAAAAAGTCTGGACAACAAGGAGGTTACTGTAAGTATCAATCAGGCGTGTGCAGGATGTCGCGCCAAAGTCGATATAAGCTTCGTCTATCACTACTACGTTCTGCGGATGATCCCTGAGCAGGGTCTTGATTTCGTCGAGGCCGAGAGCCAATCCCGTCGGCGCGTTTGGGTTAGCAATGACGATCAACCCGTCGTGTCCTCTATAGTCGTCAACGCAGAGGGTAAAATCGTCTTTTAACGGAATCGTCTCATAATGGACGCCGTGCAGCTCGGCGAACACCTTGTAAAACCCATATGTCACGTCAGGGAAATAAGCCTTGCCGCCCCTTCCCGCAAAGGCCATAAATGCAAAGTTCAGAATATCGTCAGAGCCGTTGGAGAGAAATACCTGATCCGCTTCAACGTCATAACGTTGAGCGACAGCTTTGCGCAGCGCTTCGCAATTCGGATCTGAATACAGGTTGAGGTTCTGTACTTCCGAAACGACGGCACTGAGGACAGACGGTGCAGGCGGATATGGCGATTCATTTGTGTTGAGCTTGATGTACTTTCTATCGTGCGGCTGCTCACCCGGCGTATATACCTGCAAGGTCTGATAGTCCGGCCGAAGATACCGGCTCATGGTTCATCCTTCTTTCCGCAGACGTCGGAGCGGTCAACAGAGCGTGACATCACGCTGCGGGCGTGACCCGACAGCCCCTCTGCCTCAGCAAAAGCGGCGACCTGGTCCGCTACTGAGGCAAGCGCCCTCTCAGTATACGCCGTATACTGGGTCTTCTTCACAAAGTCGTCAACGGAAAGAGGGCTGTAAAAGCGCGCCGTTCCAGCCGTCGGCAGCGTGTGATTCGGACCCGCCATGTAGTCGCCCAAGGCTTCCGGCGTATATCGGCCCAAGAAGACAGAACCGGCGTTGCGTACGCGTCCAAGCCATTCGAAGGGCTCATCGACGCAGAGTTCCAGATGCTCGGGCGCCAGCTCGTTGGAGATTTCTATCGCCTGATCAAGGCTTTCCGCGACGATTATTTTACCGTTCTGTTCAATTGAAGCCTCGGCTATAGCGCGCCGCGGCAGCGTAACGAGCTGTTCGGCGATCTCCCGGCTTACCGCCTCGGCCAGGGCATCACTGTCCGTAATGAGAACGGCGCTGGCCAGCTTGTCATGTTCGGCTTGAGAAAGAAGATCCGCCGCCAGCTGTCGGGGATTGCTGTTCCCGTCTCCGATGATGAGTATCTCGCTGGGCCCGGCAATCATGTCAATGGCGACCTGACCAAAGACCTGTCTCTTTGCTTCGGTGACATAAGCATTTCCAGGACCGACGATTTTGTCTACTCTCGGTATGGTCTCCGTACCATAGGCCATCGCCGCAATGGCCTGCGCGCCGCCGGTCTTAAATATGCGATCGACGCCAGCCAGATGCGCGGCTGCCAGTATATTGGGATTGATCGACCCGTCACTCAGAGGTGGCGTGGTCATGATCAATTCGGGACATCCGGCTATCTTTGCAGGAATCGCATCCATGAGGACAGTTGAAGGATAAGCGGCCGTGCCGCCCGGCACGTACATGCCCACGCGACTGAGCGGCGTGACCTTTTGTCCCATGACAACGCCGTTCTCAAGCGCAATTATAAAACCTTGTCTAACCTGCTTCTCGTGAAAGAAGCGGATATTTTCGGCAGCTTGTTCGAGGATTGAATAAAAAGACGGATCGACCCGCCTGAGCGCTGAATCCATTTCGTCCTGGGATACTTCGATTGCCTCGAGCTGAGCATGATCGAATTTCGAGCAGTATTCGATTAACGCTCTGTCTCCCTCGCTTCGAACGGTCTTAATGATGTCGGCGACGATGGAGGAAACGTCATAAGCGCCTCCAACTCTGTTGAACACCTGTTCGGATATTAACTCCGAGGTCTTGTAGATTTTAATCATTTCCGTTCACCTGCCTGTTTAATTCGCGTATCAGAGTGCCTATTTCTCCCGTCTTGAATTTATATGCCGCCTTGTTGGCAATCAGGCGTGCGCTTATGGGCACAATCGTCTCGATGGGTTCAAGATTGTTTTCCAGAAGGGTCTTCCCCGTTTCAACTATATCGACGATGACATCTGACAATCCAAGAATCGGAGCGAGCTCTATCGAACCGTTTAAGTGAATGATGTCAATATCACGGCATTTCTCAGCGTAGTATCGGCGGGCTATGCGTGAAAACTTGGTAGCGACGCGCAGTGTTTTTTCTGGATCGTCATGAAAGTCCTTTTTTGTCGCGACACACATGCGACATGCGCCAAGCTTCAGATCCAGCATCTCGTAGACGTCAGGCTGATACTCTAGGATGATATCTTTCCCGACGACGCCGACATCCGCCGCGCCGCGCTCCACATAAATTGCCACGTCAGACGGTTTGACCCAGAAACAGCAGACTTTGTCGCCTTCAAATATGAGCTTGCGGTTGTTCTCGAGGATCGACGGGCACTCGAAACCTGCCCTGGCGAACATGTCATAGACCTTCTCGCCTAGACGTCCTTTAGGCAAAGCCACATTAATCATTTGCATCGATCCCCCCATCTTTGAAACGCAGCACTCTGCGGCTTGTCATTTTCTCAGGGAGAGCCCGCTGAGCTGAAACGGAACACTTTCTCGAGAGTTCACGTACGGCTTCAGACAGCGCACGCATGTCCGCGTTCTCATCATAGAGGAGTATCGTATCGACATCGTAAGCGCGCCTTTCGCGATCGAGCCGCTGCAATTGATCGAGATAAATCGCGAAACCGACCGCCTTGCCGTCCCGTGACATGCGCCGCATCAATTTATCATACTGCCCGCCAGACGATACGCTGGAAGGCAGACCGCTGATATATCCCTGAAAGACAATACCGTTGTAATAATCCATACTGTTGACGATAGAAAAATCAATGATCAGTCTGCCATCTTTGACGACATCATCCAGAAGATCCGTTACGGCCTTGAGCTCCTGCAGGGATTTGAGCGCATCGGGATTCGTACATAAAGGAGCGAGTTCTGACATGACCTGGTCAGCGCGCCCGTGCTGATCGATCAACGAGATGATCTTGTCCACGTTTTGTCCCACGCAGAGCTGCCTGATGCCATCCTTGTTTTTTGCGCCGACACACTGTAAGACAAGCGCACGGTCTTCATCACTGAGGTTTAATTCCTGCACTAAGGACGATACGATTCCCATATGCGATATTTCAATCACATACCGCTCGTCTATTATGCGAAGACTTTCAGCCGCAAGACTGATGACCTCGCACAGATCATACAAGTCCACGTCTCCCATGCATTCCAACCCCGTCTGCATGATCTCTCGAAAGCCATCCTCACCGGAGGCGCGGTATACATTTTCAGCGTAATGCATCTTTCTGACACATCCGGGCTGCGTTATGGTATTCTTTATGATAGACAGGGTGACGTCGGGCTTCAGAGCCATAAGCCGTCCGCTGATATCGTTAAAAGTGATGACTCTTTCTGATTTCAAAAAATCCTTGTTACGTGCGTAGAGGTCATACTCCTCAAATTTGCTCATTTTGAAGGGCATGTATCCGAACCGCTCATATAACTCGCGCAGTTCATAGACCGCTTTTTCTTCGCGCTTCATCGTTCTGTACATGTCAAAGTCTCACCGCCATCGTATGATTACTTTATCATATTACCACGTTAATATGCTAAAGTCAATTTGGATTCTGTTAATTTCAGGCATGTCGATAAAATAATTATGATCGCGAAGAAATCAGGCAGGAATTTCGGTTTTTTTGTTGAATAGAAAAAAGGATAATTAAGTGGGAGTGTTCGCGTTGAACAGTATTTCTCAGATTCTCAGGCCTCGAAACATCATTCTCTTTTCCGGCGCGCTGATTCTGGTCCTGGTCATTTTGTATATCGCGCAGAGCCGATATATTGCCTCGCAGGCCGAAAGTATAGAAACATTGATCGAGGATTACAGCACGATCAAAGCGGCTTCTATCGACCTCGAAGAACAGATTTCCTTTACCTATACTGACACATACATCGAGCGTGAAGCCCGCAGACGCCTTGGCCTCATTCATGAGGGTGAAGTGTTATATGAACAAAACGGCGCTGTGGAAACGCCTGACTGAATACATGATTCGTCCAAAATACATTTCTGCCGCCATCCCTAGTGGACGGCGGCGCTTTTGTTCACGGCCTGCATTGCGCAGCTCAGCGCCGCGTAATCTCCGATCCGTTCGCCTAAACTGGCCGCAGCGACTGTGACTGCCTGAAGGCTGCCGTCAAGGCATTCATTTTTCATGACCCTTTCCATATACGGCCGGAGCCATTGCTCACACCGGACAAATATCGACCCAAGGACGATGACTTCCGGATTCAAAATGTCGACTATAGCTGACAAACCGTATCCCAGCTTCTCGCCGCAGATCTGAAACACCCTGAGCGCCGTACGATCTCCGTCCCGCGCGGCATCCGCTATGTCCTTCGCCGTCAGCCGAGCGGCACTCTCCTCATGCCAGTATGATGGCCTTTTCCCGCTCTGTATAGCTTCCATAGCCAGGGTTTCACCCAATTGAGCGATACCTCCACCCGAACAAAAGCCCTCAAATGAACCGGCCTTCCCATATCCCGAAGGACCAAAGGACGCGAGTCGCACATGCCCCACTTCGCCCGCGTTGCCGTTCGCGCCACGAATAAGCTGATCGTTCATGATGATGCCCGCCCCAAGGCCCGTGCCGAAAGTCAAAAACACCATGTCGTGGGAACCTCTCCCAGCGCCCCATCGCCATTCCGCAAGGGCACAAGCGTTGGCGTCATTTTCCAATGTGCAGGGAACATGAAACCGTTCGCGCGCAAGTTCGACCAGGGGAACGCGATCCCATCCCGGGAGGTTCGGCGGTGAAAGGACAATGCCTCGGTCAGCATCGAGCGGCCCTCCGCAGCTAAAGCCGCACGCGTCCGGAGAAGACCCATCGAGGAGACTTTCAGCCATCAGGAAAAGCTTTTCCACGCAAGACCTCCAGTTCGGCAACGTGAGAAAAGCATCCCGTTTCAATATTTGAAGTTCACCGTTTTCTTCCTGAGCCAGAGATACGGCGCACTTCGTACCGCCGATATCAAAGCCAATCAGGCGCATATATAACCTCCAGCGTGAGTATGATTATGAATCGGCGCTTCCCACTTCGATTTTGGGCATCCTCGCCGGTTTATGCCGATCCCGTATGGTCTTAACAATGTATACTGAAACAACGAACAACAGCAGCAGCGAAACAACTGTCATGATATGGGAGAAAGTGACGTCCGGTTCACCTGACGACGTCTGTTCTCCGCTGACCATAATGACGGGATTTATTTGCATATTGGAAATCTGCAGGGTTTCTTCTGCCGAAATCGCAACCGTTGAGATAGAGTCCGCTTCTTGAATTATTCTTTCACCGGAGGCGGTCACTGCCGAGGCCGAAAACGACCAGTCGCCCTGATCGAGCACTTTCCGCACAATGACACTTTCGCCGGGTTCAAGACAGTTTGAGACGCAGCCATAGGCGCCAAGCGTTTTTTCAGAGAGGCTGACATCATACAGAGGACTATGACCCTCATTTTGGATCAACGCCGTCACCTGTCCGCGTTCCTCTTCACTGAGGCGGAGGGAGAGCGACGGACTGTCGACGTTTATGTCCAGGGGCTGACAGTTGATTTGCCGGACTTCGCCCCGCCAGGTAAAAAAGGCATCGGAATCACTGACACAGTCTTCATTCACGCGCAGACGCAGCGACACAGTCACGCTCTCCCCAGAATTGACCCGATCTATTTGGGCGACCTCTCCGGCGAGGATATCGGTGATCGTGACCTGCGTAGCGGCTGTGTCCGACATGTTGCGAAACGTATAGCAGAGCGTCGTAAAGCTGCCCTCTGTCACCCAGGTGTCAGACGCTTCTCTGAGCAGATAGATATCCGGCTCATCCGCCAGCGCATACTGGTGAAAGACACACAATATGACGAGGCAGGCGCATACAGCAACAAGACTAATCTTCTTCATGTCATAATCTGCTTTCCTGTTTTCACACCGTCTGTTTGCCGCCGTTCCGACTGCGTAAAAAAGCCTATTCTTCTCTGATCAGCTCCTGATGGAGCTGACACGCATTCCAACGGCTGTTTGTTTCCGTCATGACGGCTTTGAGCCGTACGGAGCAGGTCTTTCGTAATTCGTCGAGAAAATGTGAAAAGATTTCCGGATCGAAATTGACCAGAACGATCATTTCATCATCAAAATACGCCAAAGGCCCCGAGATGAGTGTTTCACCGTTTTGACACCCGCCGCAGAGTTCTGCAAGAGTAAGCCCCTGCGCGTTCTTTTGTACAGGCTGAACGCATACCCCAAAGCGCCGCGCAACCGAAGCGAGCGCCTCTGATTTTTCTGCATTGATATTGAAGGAAAGGAGGAGAGGTCCCATAAAATCACCCCGCGAACATCAATATACCATATAAAGACGGATGGGTCAATCATCGATCCATCCGTCTTTTGCGCTGCCAGAAAGCAAATTGTGAATTAGCTCAGTTAACCTTGCGGAACATAAGTTCCCTCGTCGTACGCGCGCAGTGAGTCACGCAGCGATTCGACCTTGTCCTTCTTGATCAGGAAGAGCGTCAACCCATCACGGCGCACCATGAGGTAGTTATCGTCATACTCCAGGTATTCGACAACCAGTTCTCCAGGTTCGACATTCAGGGTGTACGTCACGGTCATAAACGGTTTGCCGTCGTAAGCATAATCATCGCTCAGCTTGCTGTTCGTCAGACCGATCAGTTCCTGATAAAGCTTGCGGAAGGGCTTATCCTCGACGACGGGTTTACCGTTAAAGGCAAACGTATCTGTCGTATTGGTGGAATCCTCCTTTTGAATGTGTTCGACGTCGACATTCCATTCTTCGTCGCCGCAGGCGATATTGATATGGTCTACGCGAGAGATGTAGACAAGGTTCGCGAACTGATCGACGAGGTATCCGGGCGTCGCGTTATCCAGGAAGGAAAGCGTATCGGTTCCGACCAGATAGACGGCCGTGGTATCATCGACCTGTACGTAGACCTGATCGGCGGAGGCGTAATTGCCGATCCTGTAAACCGAGGTCGTAACTTCGGTCTTCTCGTCGCTTGTCACAGTCTGTTCTACGGTAACCTTGATGCGCGCGCCGCCATCCTCCAGCCCTGTATCCTGCAGCTCCGCGATGTCTCCAGCATACGATGAGATTGTCAGACCCGCAGCCCCGTTAAAGAACACGTCAGCGCGATCGGAATTGGCCGAATAATAGAACGGCTGCACCAGGCGCAGTGAAGAAATCGAATAAGTAGAGAACATGTCGTCGCCCTGCAGGATACGGAGCTCGACAGGATCCTTACCCTCGGCCTCGATCAGCATATCCGTGATAGCCGCCGCGTCGATCGTGTACGGCATAGTAAGTACATGCAGATCATTTCTCGACGCTGTCATGCTGGTTACAGCGGATGAATAAAGGAGAAAGACAGCCTTTTTCCCTTTTTCCATAAAATACGAGCCGCTGCTTGTCGGGGCCTGACTGCCGACCAGCCATGTCGTCGACGCACCGTTTTTGTAATTCATCGTCACAGTCGCGCGCGGTGCATCAAGGCCGTAATCAGCGAGATTCTCCGCATTCTCAGTGACCATCTTAGACGCCGTCAGATTGACCGCGTAGCCGATGATCGCGCTCGCTTTACTTTGATCCAGGTTGAAGTTATCGTTTCCCTCGAGGGAATACCCCGGTTTGCCATCCTCCGTGGAGACAGCTTTGCCTTCCTCATCGTAGACATTGTTGTTGAGGATGGTAAAGCCCGTACCCTGAGGATTCTCCACCTGGACCGACGCTACGTTACTGCGCTCCTCCGTAATGAGCTTGACCGTCATCTCGTCCAGCGGAACGGTCGTCGGCTGCGCGGCTGTCTCGTCCTGCACGGCAGGGACGCGCTGTGAGGCGAAATATATGCCTATCGCGACGGCCAAAGCCACGCAAAGAGCCAATACCGGCAAAAGCAGGTTCCTCTTTTTAACCGGTGCGCTGCTGCGATCCGTCCCGCTCTTGCGCCCACGCAGATCCTCTGCGGACAGCAGCTTTTTCAGAGGGGCGTCGTTCGCGTCGTTGCGCTTGTTTTCAGACATTACAGATGCCTCCTCTTGTTCCAAACCAGGAATCCGGCAACGCCGATCAGCAGAGGCATGACCACGATCACGAACACGCTCAGCACATTGGCTGTCGTCGAGTCAGGACTCGAGAGAACATAATCTGCATTGTTGATATATTTGGGCGAGAAGTCAACGCTCAAATCGCTGTTGGCAAGCCAGTCGACGGCATTCAGCACAAAGGACAGATCGTCGCTGTAGTACACGAGCATGGTATCGGCCATCATATAGTGGCTGCCCAGCAGCACGATGCGCACGTCCTTGTCCGAATCGGAAGCATCCGCATCCAGCATGGCCAAAGCGATCGTCTGCGTGCCGGGGTCAGAGCGGTTGTTGTCCTGATCGACGACGACGGCTTTATTCGTCGTGGTGAGGAGCTTGGTGTACAATGTGCCTGACTCGGGGATGTCCACGTTGTTGATCGGGCGGGTATACGGCGAAATCAGCACAGAAGTTCCAAGGTCCTTGGTTATATCGTGTTCAGCATCCGGGACCGGGATCAGATTCATAACGTCGCCATTCCAGTAATTGGAGGTTGCATTCTGATCCTCGTACAGGACACCTTCCCCGAAGGAGAGCTGATAATAGTCCAGCAAAGACGTGAAGTGCGGCAGGACTGACGTATCGGTGTTGTAAGCCATTGAGACGAGCATACGTCCGCCGGCGCTCAGCCACTGACTGAGCGTGGCGTACTCGTCGTCAGTCAGGTCCTTCTGCGGGTTAGCGATGATGAGGGTATCGCCCTGCTTCAGTTCGGCTTCGGAATCGATGAGATTCAGCGTCGTCACGTCGTAGTTGCGGCTCTGCAGAGATTGCGTCAGGAAATTGAAATTCTCGGCCTGATCAAGCTCCCCATGGCCTGTCAGGAAGTAGACGTGAGGCGTGTCCGAACTGGTGACGTAAATCAAAGCGGTCGTTATGGAGCTCTCCAGCCTGAAATACGTGAAGGACATGTTGTAGGCGGAGGACTGACCGTAAAAGTCAGAGCGGTTGAGAACTTTATATCTCGTCTCGTCCGCGTTGGTAACGATGACAGAACCCTCGCTCAGAGAAGAATCGCTGCTGAACTTGGAGATGCGCGTCGGCTCAGAAATCGGGTCAATGTTGCCGATGTGAATATGTCCGTTCAGAGAGCTGTACTTCTCCAACACGCTGTCGATCTGAACGCGCAGCGACCCGGTTGTCGTCGTCTGATAGACCGAGTAGATATACACATCGTCCGTCACTGTGTCGACAACATCGTAAGTTACCTGATCGAAATCAGTGACATTCATGGCCGTGAAGTCAATGGTAAGGGCCCGGCTCTTTTCGATGGCGCCCACAGCCACGTTGAGAATAATGACGATGGCGATGATGACGGCAGTCATCACGAGAGCCAGAGTACCATAGCGGAATTTACGCTGCCCAAGGAACGCTGCCAGACCGCCTTTACGGCTACGCGCCATGGGTGTCTTCATATCAGTATTCTTGTTCATAATGCTCAACCCTCACTCCATCTTCTTCTGTCGATGACGCGCACAGCCAGGAACAGCATGATGCCGCTGAAGGACAGATAGTAGAACACATTCGCTATACTCAGTATCCCGGCGGAGAAATCGCTGTAACGCGTGTAAAGACTGAACCAGGACACGATGACGTTAATGAAGGAAAGATATGACGGCAGCGTCCACATGCTGGATGTGCTGTCGATCAACTGCAGCAGGAGATTGATGCCGAGCGTCAGCACCGCCGCGACGACCTGGCTTTCTGTGATTGAGCTCATCAGAACGCCGATGGCGACATAGCACATGCTCAGAAGAACGAAGCCCAGGTAGTTGCACAGCACGGGCAGGAAGGAAATAGCTTCGGAGTAAGTCGCCAGAATGACGACATACACGAGAGAGAGTACCGTGGCGATCAGCACGACGCTGCAGGCCGCGAAATACTTTCCCAGGACGATGTCCCAGATCGAGCGCGGAGATGTGATCAGCAGCTGATCCGAGCGGTTTCTCTTCTCCTCGCTCAGAAGCCGCATAGTCAGTATGGGCACGATGAGCATGAACGCTGTGTTCAGATTGCCCAGCACGGTGCTCACATAAGCGGAGCTGCTCATGAGGTTATATCTTGTAAAGAAGTATCCGCCCAGCAGCAGGAACATGCCTGTGAAGACATACCCAATTGGAGTCAGGAAATAATTCTGAAATTCACGTTTCCATATGGCCAGCATCGTTAGTTAACCTCCCCTGTATCATTCGTCAACTGCAGGAAGACATCCTCAAGCTCAAGCTCCATCGGTTTCATCATGAGAATGGGGTGATTGGCCTTGGCCATCTGCATGAACATCGCCTGGCGGATATCGCTCTGCGGATCGCTCGTCACTAGGAAGTCATAGCTGCCAGCTTCTTTGCTGCCCATTTCATCGACGCTCAACGTGCCGGGGATCTCGCGCAGCGCTTTGTAGATCTCCCTCTCGGTGCCGATGATGCGCATCATATATCTCTTGGAATCAGAGATGTTGTGCGTCAGATTCTCAAGGGTGTTTTCTTCTACGATCTTGCCCTGATTGATAATGACAACGCGTTCGCACACATCGGCGACCTCGTTGAGGATATGGCTCGACAAGACGATCGTGTGATCTTCGCCGAGCTGCTTGATGAGCTTGCGAATCTCAATGATCTGTTTGGGGTCAAGGCCGACCGTCGGCTCGTCCATGATGACCACATCGGGATTGCCGACAAGGGCCTGCGCCATACCGACGCGCTGACGATAACCTTTTGACAGGTTTTTGATCAGGCGATGACGTACTTCCGTTATGCGGATCAGCTCAGTAATGTCATCGAGATGGGATTTTATATAGGACGGTTTCACGTCCTTGATGGAACAGACAAATCTCAGGTATTCGTCAACCGTCATATCCAGATAAAGGGGCGGCATTTCCGGCAGATAGCCGATGCGGCGTTTGACTTCACGGGGCTCTTCCAGTATTTCGTGTCCATCCAGCAGAACTTTGCCGGAAGTAGCGGATATATAGCCCGTGATAATGTTCATCGTGGTGCTCTTACCCGCGCCGTTACGGCCAAGAAAGCCGAGTATTTCGCCCTTCTTAATGGTAAAGCTGGCGTTGTCCACGGCCAGCTTCGCGCCGTAGCGCTTGGTTATGTTCTGAATTTCGATCATGAAAAAAGTCCTCTCCTTTCTCCTGTCTTATTATAGCAAACATAGCAGTTGATTTGTCACCCAAGTTTTAAACAAACTGTAAACAAAAAAGAGCCGCTGAACAGCCATTGAACGCAGCCCTGACAAATGCGGACGCCGCCATCATATGTGACGGCGGCGTCCGCGAAATTGTGAAGCTATTTTCACACCCGGATGATCGAATCGATATCCTCGCAGGATTTCAGCTTTTCCTCGGGGCCTACAAGGCAGATCCCGGCGTTCGTAAGGGCTTTTCGCAGCATCTCGGCACCGGCCTTGAGATCGTCCGGCGTCGTTTCGATGATTTCCCGATAGCTTTGGCAGATGCTCTCCCAGGTCGTGTTCTGGAAATACTGAGTGTCGCCTATGTCGGTGCGCAGGCGCGGGGTCATGAGACGGAATGTCTCAGCCACAGTGCCGATAATCAGTTGAGTCAGATCCTCGGTTTTGTCGGCAAAAGCCTCCAGGTAGTCGACGCTCTGCCTGAAGCGGTTCAGCGAAGCCGCGCCGCTGGGATCTCTGTACGTGTAGTATCCAACCGCGCCCGAAAGGCTGGACGTCACGCCCGCGCCGTAAGCGCCGCCCTGCACGCGGATGACCTGCCAAAGATAATCATAATTCAGCACATGACCAACGACGCGCATGAACCCCGGCAGATGTCCTTCAGGCAGGTCCAGCATGCAGCCCATCTCGGCAAAGCACACGTCAGCGGGGATCGCAAGGCCTTCCTTGCGCACGCACAGCGGCCTGATTACAGCCTCTTCCGGAACGGCGGAGACAGGCAACAGATCAGTCAACGTCGCTCCCGCCAGGCGAACCGCCTCGTCATCGGCGCCGTTCAGGCTGAAAATGAGCGTGTTGGCGTTAATCAGCCGCTTGAGCAGCGCGTTCATTTTTTCGATAAGGTTTGCGTAATCGCCCTCCTGATCATGGCGTCTCAGCCACTGACCGAAGGATATACCCGACACGGCTTCATTGGAGGCCCACTCCGCAGTGTACTGCGCCCGTACGCGAACGATGCCCAGCGAGTGCCCGGAGGTCGCCATCGACATGTCGAAATCCGTGCGCATCTGCTTCAAAACATCGCGCACGCGTCCCTCGGTAAAGACGCTCTCTGTCAGACGCTCGATCGCCAGTTCCAAAGCCCGTTTCAAATCCCTGGGACGGGCACTCAGGCTGACCTTCAGGAGATTTACATACCCGCCTATTCCGCCCGCGACATAATTGCAGCTGGGCGAAACGCTGAAGCGGCCGCACGTCAGCCGCATGAGGCGCGTCATTTCTTCGGCGGAATGCTTCGCGGTATCCGCTTCGTCCAGGGCGCTGCAGAGGAACGCCAGACAGCTGAGCTCTTCTGCATCACAGCTCCCCGCGTTGAAATACAGGTTCGCATATACTATGCCGCCCGTCGCGTCGCTGTGCAGCAAGAGCGGGAATCCACAGACCTCGGTCTTTTTAACCTGAATGCGTTCCGGTTCGGCGGGAAGATCATCTATGGTCAGCCGGGGCAGCGTGGCGAGCTGTTCCGGTGTGTCCGGCGTATCATGCCATGTCTGAAGGCGCGCCTGCGCGTCCAGAGCGGCCTGCTTCTGTTCAGGCGTCCAGCGGGATATGATGGTCTCAAGCCGATCCTGCTCTTCTTTGCGGCGCTTCTCTCCCGCTTCGTGGGACGGCCGCAGCAACAGCTTGCAGCTGTGCGGATTGTCGATCAGAACTTCTCTGAGCAGGGCCTCGAAATAACCTTCTCCCAGTTTTTTCCTGAGATCGTCGTAAAGGGTTCCCACCTCGAGGAAGGCCTCGGGTTCGCCGCCGTAAAGCCAGCTGTCCATGACGTTCATGCTCAGCACCAGTCCCTTGGGGAAGGAGCCATAGTCAGCCTCTCTGTGCTTGAATTCCATGTTCGTCAGGATCGCTTCGATCTCATCGTGATCGAGCTGTCCGGCCTGCGCCTCTATCGTGCGCCAGAGAACGTCTTCCAGGCGATCGAGGTTTTCCTCGCGGATGTTTTCCACATCCAGGAAGACGTTAGGCTGCAGCATGCCGGTCTGCACGCTCAGACTGACGTTCTCGGCAAGCCCCTCTGATAGAATGGCTCGCGTCAAAGGAGATTGATTCGTCGCCGTCAGCGCCTGGCACAGCGCTTCCATGGCCGCGATGCGCTCTCTTTGGTCAAACGTCCCCAGGACTTTCCCGTAGCACAGGCGCAGGCGGCCCTCGACAGGCTCGTCGGGTGAAAGCTCGTATTCGATCTCGCCTTCAGCCTTGACGGGCTTCTGCAAGGCAGGCGGGGCGACGCGCTGGGTTTTCTCGTAATGAGACAGGTACTCCTCGTCCAGGATCGTCAGCACTTCGTCAAGATTGAGGTCGCCATCCAGAAGGACCGTGGCGTTTGACGGCGCGTAGAAGCGCCGGTAAGCCTGCATAAAGTTCTCATAAGTCAGGGTAGGAATGGCGGTCGGATCGCCGCCCGAATTGAATCCGTACGTCGTGTCCGGGAACATCATCCGCCAGAGTTCCGTTTCGATCAGTTCGTCAGGATTTGCAAAAGCGCCCTTCATCTCGTTGAAAACGACGCCCTTATAGCTGGGTTTGCCGTCTTCAAACTCGATGTGCCAGCCCTCCTGCATGAAGATTTCTTCCTTGCGGGCGATCATCGGACGGAAAACCGCATCGAGATAGACACGAGTGAGGTTGATAAAATCCTTATCGTTGCGGCTGCACACCGGATACATGGTCTTATCCGGAAAGGTAATGGCATTGAGGAACGTGTTCAGCGAGCTCTTCAGAAGCTCGACAAACGGCTCTTTGACCGGATACAGGTCAGACCCGCAGAGCACGGAGTGCTCGAGTATGTGAAACACGCCCGTGTCGTCCCACGGCTGCGTGGCAAACGAAATGGCAAAAGTCTTATTGTCGTCATCGCGCTTCAGCCACAAAAGGCGCAGTCCCGTTTTTTCATGCGTATAAAGGTACATGGTCGCCGCGATTTCTTTTAATTCCTTGGTCCTTTCCAGGGTAAAGCCGTGCCGCAGATTCATGGTTGATCTTTCTCCTTTTCGCTTGAATTATTCCGCGCCGCTCAGATATTCGAGAATGCTGTGCGCCGCCACATTTCCCTCTCCCACAGCTTTTGTCAGCTGATACGGTCGTCCCGTGCAGTCACCCGCGGCATAGCAGCCTGAGAGATTGGTCCTCTGCAGGCGATCAACGACGATGTGCGCGCCATCGACTGTGATGCCGGGAATGAGCTGTGTCGGCGCAACGGCGTTGCGCAGGCAAAACAGACCGCTGACGGGAATCTCTCTGCCGTCATGAAGGACTATACTCTCAACGAAAGTATCGCCGCGCACCTCACGAATGGGCCCGACGTGTTCGACGTTTTCAAGGTCAATACCGCTGTCTTTGTAGAGCGTATTCAGATAGACCTTCTCCGCCATACCGGCCAGATATTCGACTTCGTGCTCGTACCGCCTGTCGGCGCAGTAAACGGCAATGGTCTTTTTCCTGTAGAGGAAGCCGTCGCAGGTGGCGCAATAGCTGACGCCGCGTCCCAGGCGCTCAGCTTCCCCGGCAAAAGTCTTGCCCGTTACAACTCCTGTGGCGAGAAGGACAGTCTTCGCTTCATACATTTCGTTATCGGCCAGAAGAGCATATGACTCCCCCATAGACGATATGGTCGTCACCTTTTTGTCGACGCATGCAAGGCCCATTTCCGCGGCTTGCCTACGAAACTTCTCGTTGAGTTCGTGCCCTGAGACCATGCCAACGCCCGGATAATTCGCAATTTTCTCGCTCTTCTCAACCTTGGCGCTCATGTCCGCGGATCCGAACCAGATGATCTGTTTGTCGTGCAGTTTCAGTGTCAGCGCTGCCGAGAGCCCGGCAGGTCCTGTTCCGATAATAGCGACATCATACATAGCATTCACTCTCCAACGTCTCTTTTTTCATATGGTACCACGGATTTCACTGTAAATCCAGAGGCCGGTCAATTCGGCGGTAAGTTCCGTCTTCATTCAAAGCATACCCCTCACCACAGGGGATCTGAAAGTCAAAGTACGCGCCTTTCGGCCGGGCGAAGGCCTCCATGACAGCCATGATCGTCCCTCCGTGCACGACCAGAGCGCAATCGCCTTCTCCGCGCCATAGGTTCAGCGCCTCAAAAGCTCTGACACTGCGTCGGGCAAAGGAGGCGCGGCCTTCCCCGCCCGGGAACGCCGCCTCCCCTCCGGAATCGATCCAGGATTGATAATCCGCGCGGCCGTTCAGCTCGGCGTAATTCAAGCCCTCAAACGCGCCAAAATCACATTCGCGAAAGTCTTCAACGACACACGGTTCGATATCCGGATAGAGGATCGAGGCCGTTTCGAGACAGCGCTTCATCGGACTTGTATAAACCCGTCTTACCTGAGGCGGCGTCATTCTCTGGAGAAAAGCGACGCCTTCGGAACACAGAGGCTCGTCTGTTCGACAGCCGATATAGCGGCCGTGCAGATTGCCCGCCGTCTTCCCATGCCTGATCAGATAGACCGTCATTTAATGCGCACCCCTATTCCGCACACACATCGCGTCACGGATTCAGCGTTCTGCGCCACAACGCAAAGCGCGCGGCCTACAGCCTCGCGAAACGCGCGTTCTCCGGCGTCGATAGGCACGACGCCCGCCCCCACTTCGTTGCATACGACGACGGCGTCAGGCTTCACTTCGCAGATCGACACAGCAAAAGCCCGCGGCTCTTCGCCTCGCCGAAGGGCCTCTCTCACCATTTCATGGAAATCCGTCAAAACCTCCGCATCCGGATTTTCCTGTACCGCCAATTCGGTTTGGCCCTGGTAAGCCCCGCCGATGTACAGCTTCATAACAGCTTTCCTCCCAATACGACGACGGAGACAAGGAGCAGTTCCATCGTCTGTGAATACCAGCCGGCTAAATCGCCGGTCACACCGCCGAAGTTTTTCATGGCCATGCGCCGATAATAGAGCGTGTGAAGGGCGACCGCTGCCGCGCACAGGCAAACCAGCCACCCCTTCGTCAACGTCCAGGCGATCAGACAGACGGCAACATAGAATATGCCCGATATCGTCACCATACGCTTCTGAGCCGTGCGCGTCATCTGATCCAGCATGCCGTTAGGATGGGCTGATGGGAATACCGTCACCGTCCAGGCGCTCATGGCGCGCGACAGGATAAACGACAGCCCGACTGTCCAGCCCATGGCGGCATCGGCTTCGGACAGTACGGCCGCCATCAGCATCAAATACGCCGCGCATCCCATGACGGCAAAGGCTCCGACCCGGCTGTCCTTCAGGATTTCAAGCTTCTTTTCCCGCGGCTGCCAGGAAGCCAGCGCGTCCGTCGTGTCCATAAAGCCATCCATGTGTATGCCGCCGGTGATCAGAAGGGGAATAATCGCACCCACCGCCCCCCGCAAAAATGGGGTCAACCCCCAAGCCTCACACAAAACAAACCAAAGTCCCAAAGCCAGGCCGATGACGCCGCCGATAAGTGGAAAGAAACACATGGCGTATTTGCGGTTGTCATCCGTCCATTCGACCTGCGGCATCGGCAAACGCGAATACGTCGAAAAGGCGATAATCAGCGCGTTAATTATACGCATGACGTTCCCCCTTTGATATAGAGCGGGATAGAATACACAACCTCAATGACCTGGTCGGCCATCATGGCTGCGGCTCGATTGACACGCGAAAGCAGTCTTATATACTCCTGCGTCATATCAGGATAAACCACCCCGTCGCTGAAGATATCATTTGTGACCAGGACGAGCAGACCACATCTGTCATTCAGGCTTTCAAGCGCCGGAATGATCCGTTCAGGATCGCCTCCGTCAAACATCTCGTTTGCAAGGAGATTGGGCAGATCCTCGAGGAGGACAGCGCACCCGCTCTCAAGTTCGAGTGCGCCCAGGTCCTTCTGTCGTTCAATCGTCGTAAAACCTTTATCCTGACGCTGCGCCCTGTGACGGGCAACGCGGCGAACGGACTCCTCATCGTAGACCTGCATCGTAGCGATATAATAGCGTTTTTTATGGGGGTTTGAGGCTATGACGCGCTCCGCATAAGTCGATTTTCCGCAGCCGCTGCCGCCCGTGATAAGGATTGTCATATCCGCCCACCCTTTTCTTTATACGCCTTCAGCCCAATGCCGTCAAAGGTGTGCGTGCCCGAATAAACCCTATATCCCATGTCGAGCAGCGGCAATAGCGCGACCGCTCCCGTGCCTTCGCCTAAGGCCAGGTCGGCGTAGATGACGGGTCTGAGGCCGATCTCGTCCATGATGCGCACGGCCGGAAGCTCGTGTCCCATATGCGAAGCAAGCATAAACGGCTTAACATCAGGGCAGATCCGATAAGCGCAGAGCGCCGCCGCTTCGACGATGACTCCGTCGATGACGATCGGCACGCGGTAGGTCATGCCGCCGAGGCAGGCTCCCGTCATGGCACATATTTCAAGGCCGCCGACCTTCGCAAGGACGTCGATAGGATCGCCGGCGTCCGGCGAGTTGATCTCAAGCGCGCGCTTGACGGCCATGCGCTTGCGAACCAGGCCTTCGTCGCTGAGACCCGCGCCGCGATCCACCGCTTCGTCCACCGACATGCTGAGTAACGCGCAGCAGATCGCCGCCGTGGACGTCGTATTGCCGATGCCCATCTCTCCCAGGGCGATCAGGCGATAACCACGGTCTTTCATCTCACGCACGGTGTCGATGCCCGCCTGTACGGCGGCTTCGGCTTCGGCGCGCGTCATCGCGGGGTCTCGGGATATGTCCGCCGTGCCGTACCGAATCTTTTTCCTTATGACAGAGGCGTCGGCGACGTCTGAAACCATGCCCACGTCAACGGCAAACACCGGCGTATGGGACACGCTGGCCATCAGATTGACGTTGGACGTCTGCCTGGCGATGGAGCGGGCCACGAGCGCCGTCACGCTCTGATCCGTCTGGCTTACGCCCTGCGCGACCACGCCGTGGTCCCCGCAGAAAATAAGCCCGCAGCGAGGCTCAAGGCAGACGTCGGCTGTACCCTGCACGCCTGCGATCTGTGAAATAAAATCTTCTAGACAGCCCAGAGAGCGCAGCGGCTTGGCAATGGCGTCCCAACGCTGCGCGGCCGCCAAAAAGGCTTCTGAGTCGGGTGTGTTGACTGTATAGTTCAGCATATTTCAATTCCCCATCTGACTGTTCCGGGATTTAATCCGGCAAAATGATGATCCCTCGCGCTAAACTGATCTCACAACTAACGCCTGATAAGACTTTCCAGTGTCTCGAACAGCGATTCAGGCTCCACGGGCTTGCTCAGATGAGCGTTGAGCCCTGCCTGCATGCTGCGCTGGACGTCTTCATCAAAGGCGTTTGCCGTCAGTGCGATGATCGGAATATCCGCTCCATCCGACTTGCCCGACGCGCGAATGGCCCTGGCCGCTTCCAGTCCGTTCATTTCCGGCATGCGCATGTCCATGAGAACCGCGTCATAATACCCGGCCGGATGCGAGGTATACTTCTCGACCGCTATCCTGCCGTTTTCAGCCCAATCCACTTCGATCTCGCGCATGCCCAGCAGCATGATCATGATCTCCGCGTTAACGGGCATGTCCTCCGCCAACAGGACACGCCTGCCTCTGAGGTCAACGGCTGTACCGACTCCTGTCGGTTTCTTCTTATCAAAAGCCTTACGGAACTCATCCACCACGGTATTGGCAAAGAGCGGCTTTGACACGAACGTATCCACACCCGCTTCAAGCGCCTGCGGCTCCACCTCGTCCCAGTTGTAAGACGTCAGAATAATGATCGGGGTCTCGTGTCCGACGATAGCGCGTATTGCCCGCGTGGTCTCTATGCCGTCCATCTGGGGCATTTTCCAGTCGACGAGTATGAGATCGTAGTCCTGCCGCCGTCCATGCCGCACGCGCACCATGTCAACCGCTTCACGGCCTGATCCCGCGATTTCGCACGACGCGCCGACCTGTGCCAGGATAATCTGCGCGTGCTTGAGAGCAATCGGATCATCGTCTATGACGAGAACGCTCAGATTGCCCGGATTGATCGCTTCCTGATCCGAGGACGATTCTGGATGATCTATCTCACCCAATGTCACGAGGACGGTGAACGTCGTGCCTCTGCCCTTCTCGCTCTGAACTTCGATGCTGCCGTTCATCATTTCCACAATGCTTTTTGTGATCGGCATGCCAAGACCGGTGTTCCCATAAGGGTTGCTGGCCGATGAGTTCTCCTGCGTGAACGGGTCGAAAATGTGCGGCAGGTAATCCTCGCTCATGCCGATGCCCGTATCTGTAAACGTGAGCTTTAATGTCGCCTTGCGGTCATAGCGTCGGCCTTCTTCGATCACAAAGGTCACAGACCCACCCTGCGGCGTAAACTTGACGGCATTGCCCAGGATGTTGATCATGACCTGCCGCAGCTTTGCGCAGTCGCCAATATAGCTGTCGTCGATCTTGCCGACTGTCCTACAGGAATAGCTCAAGCCCTTTTCGCGGCACTGTCCGCTGATGATGCTGTTGACCTGCTCCAGGGTTTTAGCGAAGGAGAATTCCTCATTTCGAAGGACCATTCTGCCGGACTCGATGCGGGACATGTCGAGAATGTCATTGATGATCCCCAACAGGTGCTGAGCGGAATCGCCCATCTTTCTCAGGTGTTCACGGGTCTTCTCAGGCAAGTCCGGTTCATTCAGCGCGATGTTATTGAGACCGATTATGGCGTTCATGGGCGTCCTGATCTCATGGCTCATATTGGAAAGGAAGGCCGTCTTCGCCATACTCGCCTGCTTCGACGCCTCAAGCGCGTCCCGCAGTGTCTGCTGCTGTGTTATATCCTTGCGCGTCTCGCTGTCGACGTCCGCCAGACACATGCCCACGCTGTTTATGTGCGAACCGGATTCGCCATCGGTGTGTTCAACGGTCGCGAAGCGTACGGTCTCATAGGATTCTCTTCCATCTATGTTAATCATATAGCGATAGGATATGACCTGGTTCTCTCTGAGTCCCTCGCGAATGGCGTCAGGCTGCATGAAAGCCATAAAATCCTGCCGATACTGTTTCAGGATAAAACGATTGCAGTAGGACGTCATTGTCTCTTTGAAGGGGAACTCTTCTCCCACTCGGAGGCCCGACATGTCGTCGCGCGACCGGTAGCACACGCCCCTGTCGCTGTCCAGATCCAGATAATACACGCTCCGGTAATCGGCCGCCAAAGCCGTGATCATTCGTTCCTGCTGCTGATGCTGCGCTTCCTGCTCGAGGAGCTGCTCCTGCAGAGCAAGACGCCGTTCCATCTCCCGCTGCTTGACTCTGTTCGCGGCGTCAGTCGTCTCCTTTTCCAGAGCGAGGCGATTGTTTTGACGAATCTGCAGGACGATAAACGTGAACATAAAGCCGAGCGTCAACGCGGTCAGCAGCGACTGAATAAGACTGCGTCGGATGATGCCCTCGGATACGGTAGAAATGCGCTCCGAGATAATATCTTCCTGGACGAGATATGTCAGCATCCAGTCTGTCCCCGTGACAGAAGCATAGCTGAGCGTTTCCTGAACGCCGTTCAGCGTGAAAGCCGCCATACCCTTTTGTCCTTCGGCAAAATCGCTGCGGATCCTCTCGAGGGAATAACCATCCTCAAACTCCGCGGCAGCCAAAACGTCAAACAGACCGCTGTCGGGCGTTGGGCTGCCCAGGATCATGCCCGTCAGAGCGACGCCATCGCTGGTATAGACGTTGCAGAACGTCGCCTCGGAATACTGCGAGGTCATGGATATGCCCTCCAGCATTATATCCATGTCGATTTCCATATAACAGGCGAGTAAAGACTTCCCGTTGATAGAGAGGCCGTCGATCGGCACGGCAATGACAACCTGCTTGTCTTCTCCGTACAGATTCTTTACCGAAATCTCCGGCTGCGATATCGTTCTGTAGTCAAAGGCATAATCTTCGATATCTGTCTGGACGCCCGCTGTCGTGTACGTCAGACCATCTTCATCAACGAAGGCGAAACGCTCGAGATTAAATAACGTTTTCATCTGTCTCTGATAGGCCTGCAAATGCCGCATGTCGCTCAGGTCGTCCTCGGTCATCAGACCGATGGCTATTTTGATGACATTGATGCTGTCGTTAAGATTGGCTTCGACGACCTGTTCGCGTCGCCCGGCGAGTTCGTCCAAATACAGGGTGCTCACGGAACGGGCCGCTCTGAGCGTATCTTCCTGAGCGCTTTGAGCAACCCAAACGGAGCCGAGCACGAGGATGACGACGACTAATATACCTCCAATGACCGCTATCCTCAGCGGCCAGTTATGCAGCCTGTGTTCCATCATACTACCTCCCTCGCAGGAGCAAACGGCAAAAACCGCGTAAACAAACCTTCACAAAATACCAGGTTAATATATCATAAAACCATCCGTCCGACAAGTCGCAATGAAATAAATATCGCAACAGAGCCGGTGCGGCAATAAACTTATCTTCACATAAGATGTCATTTTTGTTCACAACAATCAATTTGACGCGCGCTTTGTAATCTGCTAAACTATAAAAGGAAAGTTGTATTTCCCGTTCGGACGAGGTGCTGAGCTTGTACGGTTATGTTTCCATCAATCGAGCGACCCTTGACGAAGGGCAGATCGCGCGATTCCGCGCGGCATACTGCGGGCTGTGCCACGCGCTGCGGCGCCGGTACGGCCAGGTCAGCCGCCTGACGCTGAGCTACGACATGACCGTTCTCGCAATATTGCTGTCCTCGCTGTACGAGGAAGAAGATGAAACCGAGCGCAGAAGATGCGGCCTTCATCCGCTAAAGGCATGCGATGTGCGTCGCGGGGAATGCTTTGATTACGCGGCGGACATGAGCGTCATCGTCGCCTGGCACAAGGCGCAGGACGACTGGCATGATGACAGAAGCGTCCCCCACGCCGCGCTGAGCCGCGCGCTGCGGCCTCGCCTTGAGAAAGTACGCCTTCTGTATCCCGACACAGTTCGCCTGGTGGATGACGCCGTCAGCGAGCTTACTCTCCTTGAAGCGCAGCCCATGACCGATCTGGACGCGGCCGCCAACTGTACGGGAAGCATCCTTTCTCAGATCTACGACATGAGGGGCGACTTCTGGAGCGGCGCGCTTCGAACGATAGGTCACGCGCTTGGACGGTTCATCTATATCATGGACGCCTACGACGACCTGAACGACGACATCAAACGCGGACTGCCCAACCCCCTGAAGCGCATGCGGGAAAAAGCCGGCTTTGAGGAAGAAATCTACGAGATTCTCACCGCGGAGACGGCCGTCTGCAGCGCAGCGTTTGAACAGCTCCCTCTGATCCGGGATACGGACCTTCTCAGAAACGTGTTTTACGGGGGCGTCTGGCGGCGATGGGCAGCGCTGCACCCCGACGAACAGAAAGGCAATCAAAGGAAAGAATAAGATGTTAGATCCATACAAGGTGCTTGGCGTCAATCGGGACGCTTCACCCGATGAGATCAAAAAGGCCTATCGAAAAAAGGCGCTGCAGTACCATCCGGATCGCAATCAGGGCTCCAAAGAAGCCGAGGAGCACATGAAGGAAATCAATGAGGCATACGCCATGCTGACCGATCCAAACTATAAGCCGAACAACAGCGCCCACCAGGGCGGGTACGGCGCGTCGGGCTACGGCCCTGGCTACGGGAGCGGATTCGGCGGTTCTGCCGGATACGGATGGTATAACCCCTTCAGCGGGTGGTCGGGCGGGTATGGTGGCGCGGAAACACGGGGCTCTTCGCAGAATGACGACCCCGAACTGCGTGCGGCGCGCAATTATGTGATGAACGGTTATTACCAACAGGCGCTGACGGCGCTGGCGGACGTCTCTCACCGAACGGCCGAATGGTATTACCTCAGCGCGCTTGCTAACACAGGCATGGGCAACCGCGTTATCGCACGCGAGCACGCGCAGACCGCCTGCCAGATGGATCCTACCAACGGCGAATACCAAATGCTGCTGCAGCAGATAGAAATGGGCGGCGCAGCGTATCACCAGCGGGGCGACATGTATGGATCGGCCGGCGATTTCTGCCGCAATCCCTTTATGCGGTGTATCGCGGTCAACATCCTGCTGAACTGCCTGTGCGGCCGTTTTTTCTGCTGCTGAGCGCCTGTCGCGGCAAAGATGTCACAATCATAAACCAACGACGCCGGCAAGGATCCGGCTAAAAGGAGAGCTTCTTGTCATGATTCACTTTGAATGCGATTACCTCGAAGGCACTCATCCGCGCATACTTCAGCGCCTCGTGCAGACGAACATGGAGCAGTCTCCCGGTTACGGCGAAGACGAGCACTGTAAAAGAGCCCGTGAGCTGATTGGCGCGCGATGCGGCGTCGATCCGTCGCAGGTACACTTTCTCGTGGGGGGAACACAGGCCAATTCCACAGTGATCGACGCCATTCTCAAACCGTATCAGGGCGTGATTTCAGCCCTTACCGGTCATATCAACGTTCATGAATCCGGCGCCATCGAGATGAACGGGCACAAGGTGCTCGCCATACCCGGCGAAGGCGGCAAGCTCACCGCACAGGGCATAAGCGCGTATTGCCAAGCGCACTATGCCGACGCCACTCACGAGCACATGGTGCAACCCGGTATGGTATATATCTCGTTTCCCACGGAAAACGGCGAGATCTACACAAAAGAGGAGCTGTCCGCCATCAAACTGGCCTGTCAGAGCGCTCAGATGCCGCTGTTCATCGACGGCGCAAGACTCGGCTACGGACTGAACGCGCCGAGCTGCGACCTGACCATCGAGGACATCGCCCGGCTGTGCGACGTCTTTTACATTGGCGGAACGAAAGTCGGCTGCCTGTTTGGGGAAGCTGTCGTCTTCTCAAATGCCGCGCTCTCGCGTGACTTTCGCTATATGATCAAGCGGCACGGCGGCATGTTTGCCAAAGGACGGCTGCTGGGGTTGCAATTCGAGACGCTGTTCGAAGACGGTCTTTACGACGAAATATCCCGACACGCTATCAGCCTGGCCATGGCGCTCAAAGAAACCTTCAGAGAATGCGGTATAGAACTCTACGCCGACTCGCCGACCAATCAGCAGTTTCCCATTCTGACGCGCGAGATGGCCGCCGAACTCTCCAAAAAATACGTATTCGCAAAGTGGGCGGACGTGGATTCAGAACACGTTGCCGTGCGTTTCGCCACGAGCTGGGCGACAACGCAGGAAAACGTCCATGCCCTCATCGAAGATATCAGGGCGATCGCCGGAGCCGCAAACTGATACGGCCGCAACCGATTGTCCACCTCTTGCGTCTAACTTGACTGTCGGCTTCAAATCAAGATAACTCATATTTATTTCCACGGGAGGAAACATGTCAGCAATGCGTTCCCGGACGGAGGGACGAAAGCTCGCTCCTCTGCCCAAGTCCATGTTCAAAATGCGTACAAAACAGCGCAACTTCGTGCTGGAAGTCATCATGACCACGGCAAAGCTGTTCTTTATCGTCGCGCTGATCGTCGGCGTCACCGGGGCCGGGCTCCTGGTCGGCGTCGCCAAGGCCTGGGTGGAGACCATGCCTGTTCTGGATCTCAGCGCCTTTGACGAACAGGCGCAGACTTCATACATCTATGACAAAAACGGCGGCCTCATCA
>JAFRLF010000092.1 GCA_017431365.1 Clostridia bacterium
CCCCTCCCGCAAAATGAATTTGAGTTATTTTATACGATCGTTCTGTTAAAAACAAGCACGGCGGGCAGATTTGACAAAATCAAAACATACTCATCACGTTCTGTCGACCGGAGCGAATGACATACTATCGTTTACACGATCAAAACAATCGTTTTACAGTCGTCTGCTACCATGGTATCATACTCAAGATGTGTTTTTGGAGGTTTCCAATTATGACAAAGGCTAAAGAGCAAAATCTCCGGATCGCGATACCCCTGCTCCCCGGAATGACGTGTGAAAACTACCTCAACGCGCTGACGAACCTTCACGCCGAGGGCGTCCTGGTGCGCGAAACGCCCGATGTGTCGGCTTTTGACGGACTGCTCCTGCCGGGCGGCGTCGATGTCGATCCGTCAACGTATCACGCGGAGAATATCGCTTCGGTCGACACCAATGTCGAACTGGACGTGCTGCAAAAGCGCGTCGCCGACGCGTTTATCGGCGCGGGCAAGCCTGTCCTCGGAATATGCCGCGGCAATCAGATGCTGAACGTATGTCTCGGCGGCACGCTGATACAGCATCTGCCCTCCAGCCTCCGACACAGCCGCGACGCCGGATCGGCCTTTGATAAAGTGCATATGAACAGAGCGACGCCGGGCTCATGGATCGCCCGCTTATACGGCGAGACGTTTGCGACAAACAGTTCACACCACCAGGCTGTCGATAAAGTCGGCGCTCACCTGATCGTCGACATGTACTCCGACGACGGCGTCGTCGAAGCCATCCATCATGAGACGCTGCCGCTTTATGGTGTGCAGTGGCATCCCGAGAGGATGTGCTTTGCGCACAAGAGAGACGACACGGTGGACGGAAGCATAGTCATCGGCTTCTTCCTCGACGAGTGCAGGCGCTTGAGATAAAACTGAACGCCGATCAACTGACAAATCCTCCCTGGCCCTCATGGGGCGAAGGAGGATTTTTGTCTATATAAGCTGTTTCGCAGTCGGGGCGTCGTCGGCGCGCCATCTTCTCCAGAAATAGGTCACTTCAATCACGCAGCAGACCATCCAGCCCACGGGATAGCCAAAGCCGACGAGGCGGGCCGTGTTCGCGACATAACGCGTGATAAAGAACAGATATACCTGTCTGACGCCGACGAACGAGAGCAGCATGATGATCATCGGGGCCTTCGAGTCCCCGCGACCGCGCAGCGCGCCGGCCAGCGTGTGGTTGACGCAGTTAAACAGTAGAAAGAATACATTTGTCCGAATAAACATCACACCGAAGTCGATGACCGGACGTTCGCGCGTAAAAAGGCCGATCGCCGGTTCAGCCGTGACAAACAGCCCGAGGGCGACCACCGCCGTGACGCCGACGCACATGAGCACGGTGATCACGGCTCCCCGGTTCGCGCGGCTGCGCTGATTCGCGCCGATATTCTGACTGACAAACGTCGTCGCGGCCATGGACAGGCTCTGCATCGGCAGCATGATAAACTGATCGAGCTTGTTGTAGCAGCTCCAGCCGGCCATGCAGGCCGATCCGAAATAATTCACGTAGGACTGCACGAAAACATTTGAAAACGCCGTCAGCACAGACTGAACGGCAGCCGGAAGGCCGACGGAGAAGATTCTCTTCAGAACACCGCGATCGACGCGCAGATCGTTCCATGTCAGGCGATAGACATCGTTCGAAGTCGACAGGATATACAGCGTCAGTACGGCTGAGACAAACTGCGATATGATCGTGGCATACGCCACGCCGGATATCCCCGCCCCCAAACCGATGACAAAGGCCAGGTCAAGAACGATGTTCAAAACGCTCGTCACCATCAGAAAGGCGAGGGGCAGCGTCGAATTGCCCACGGCTCTGAGTATTCCGCTGCCGATGTTGTAAATCAGCAGGCCGCTGATGCCGTAAAAATATATGGTCAGGTATATCGCCGCCTCGTCAAACACATCCGCAGGCGTATTCATGAAGCGGAGCATCGGCCTGACGGCGGCAAGGCCGATGAATGTAAACGCCAGGCACAAAATGAATGTCGACGTCATCGTGGTCTGCACGGCCGTATGGAGGCGTTTAGTCTCCCGCGCGCCGAAGTAATGACCGATGACAACCCCGGCTCCTACCGAAAACCCATTGAAAAAGAACACCAGCATATTGATGATCATGGTCGTCGAGCCTACGGCCGCGAGGGCCTGCGTGCTGACGTAATTGCCCACGACGATCGAATCAACCGTGTTGTACAGCATCTGAAAGATGTTGCCCAGCATGAGCGGCAGCGAAAACCCGACGACCTGTCTGACAATGGAACCCCGCGTCATGTCTCGGGACGCGCCTCTTGAACGTGACTGCATATCTACACACCGTTTCCCGCTTGCGAAGAACGTTCGACTGTTCTGTCTGATTTTCATCCATCATAACAAATCCAGTCATCCAAATCAACGAAAACAACGAACGGCCGCCGTAAAAAGCGCGTTATCAGTCAGGAGCCGTCAGCCAAATATGATTCCGGCGAGCGCTATGGCTCCCACGGCGAGGGCGGCGGTCGCATAGAGCAGGCGGTTGACGCGAGAAATATCCTCCGGCGCAGCCGGTATGTCGTCGTCGCCGATCGTCGGCTTGACAACAGTTTTGCCGAAATATGTGTGCGTGCCCCCCAGCTGTATATGCAGCGCTCCGGCTGCGGCGGCTTCACTCCACGCACAGTTGGGGCTCAAATGGTTGCGGTGATCCCGCCGAACAATGCGCAGGGCGTTCCGGGCGTCGAGGCGGACGATCAGCGCGGCCAGGCACATCAGCGCGGCGGTGATTCTGGCGGGTATGTAGTTGAGAACGTCGTCAAGCCTTGCGCTCGACCAGCCGATGTCCCGGTATTTTTCGTCAAGATATCCGACCATGGAATCCAGCGTAGACGCGGCCTTAAAGGCGTACAGCAGTACCGGCCCGCCGATGGCCGCATAGATCAGCGGCGATATGACGCCGTCGGTCGTATTCTCGGCAACCGTTTCCACGGTCGCCTTTACGATTTCCTCCGCGTCGAGCGACTGCGTATCCCGTCCGACGATGCGCGCGACCTGCTTTCTGCCCGCCTCCACGCCGTCGCCGAGGGCCCGGCGAACGCCACGCGCTTCCCTGGCCATGCTGGTCACCGCGATGCCCGTCCAGTCGATCAGCGCCATGCCCGCGAGAAGCGGCCATCGCCCAAGGCGGCTCAGAACCCACAGTATAAGGCCCGTCACAGCGCAGGTGACGCCTACCGTCGACAGCGTAAGCAGAACGGCTCCGATCCTCAAATTCCTAGAAAAACGCCGTCTGACCATCTTTTCCATGCGGGATATGAACCTGCCGATCAGCACGACGGGATGCAGCAGCCACTCCGGATCGCCGAGGAGGAGATCTATGGCATATCCGATGATGAGAGCGATGATGTAATCAGGCATATCAGACCTCGCCGTGAATGATGTCGTAAATTCTTTTCATGTCCACGCTGGAGCGGACGATATTCGCGATCCGGTCGAACTCCCGCTCACGGAATTCGTCCATGGTCATCGTCACAGAGCCGGGCACGGAGGCTTCGCCCCGGGCCTTATGCGCCAGCGCCTGAAAAAACTGTCCGTCGTCAAACAGGCCGTGCAGGTAGCTGCCAAGGACATTGCCATCCGCATTGCAGACGCCGTCGACGTGCTGCCCAATCTTAAGCCAGGGTATGCAGTCCTTGCCGAATTCGTTTTCTCCGGCGTGAATCTCGTATCCGTCGAGGATCAGGCCGTTCAACTCCCGCAGCCATCCCTCTTCGCACTCGACCAGTCCGGAAGACTGGACCGTCTTCTTCTCCGGCGTGAATTCGACCTCCATGTCGAGAAGGTCGAGCCCGGCGACCTCGGGAACGCGAGACTCCACGTGCCGTGGGTCTCTGAGCTTCCGGCCAAGCATCTGATATCCCCCGCAGACGCCCATCAAAATACCGCCCCGGCGCGCGTGCCGTATGATCGGTGCGTCCATGCCGCGGTTGCGCAGATCGATCAGGTCTTCGATCGTGTTCTTCGTTCCGGGGAGGATGATGATATCCGCCTTTTCTAGATCCGCGGCCGTCTGCGCATAGCGCACGCGCGCGCCCTTCTGCAGCGTCAACGCCTGAAAATCCGTGAAATTTGAGATGTGCTTCAGGCGCACCACAGCGACGTCAAGATCGCCCTCGCCCACGCTGCGCTCAAAGCGTTCCGTCACGCTGTCCTCGTCCTCGAGCTCCACGTCCATCCATGGAACGACGCCCAATACCGGAACGCCGATCCGCTCCTCCAGCATGCGCAGGCACGGCTCAAGGATCTTGACGTCGCCCCGGAATTTGTTGATGATCACGCCTTTGACGCGGGCGCGCTCGTCATCCGTCAGAAGCATGACCGTCCCAAGCAGCGATGCGAACACGCCGCCCAGATTTATATCGCCGACCAGAATGACCGGGGCGTCCGCCGCTTTCGCCATGGACATGTTGACGATGTCGCCCTCCCGCAGGTTGATCTCCGCGGGGCTGCCCGCGCCTTCGATGACGACGCAGTCCACCTCTGACTCCAGCTCCTCATATATATGCCGGATGCTCTCCCGCAGGGCGGGCTTGTACTTGTGGTATTCCATGGCCGTCATGCTGCCCACGACGCGGCCGTTGACGATCACCTGGCTGCGTCTGTCGCCCGTGGGCTTGAGCAGCACGGGATTCATGCGGACATCGGGTTCGAGGCCGGCGGCCTGGGCCTGAGTGACCTGCGCGCGCCCCATCTCTCTGCCGTCCTTCGTGACGAAGGAATTCAGCGCCAAATTCTGCGCTTTAAACGGCGCGACGCGAAGGCCGTCCTGCCTGAGAATCCGAAGCAACGCCGAACACAGGACGCTCTTCCCGACTGAGGAAGCCGTGCCCTGGATCATCAGTGATTTTCCGCGCATTATTGACCCTCCTTCGGCCTGTCGATCATAATCACATGGATATCTCTCTCCAGCGCCGGTATGACCTTTTCCTCTACGCCGCCGCTGAGGCCGGAATCCTTTGTGACGACGGTTCTGACGGCGAGCTGGTCGTACAGCGCGGCATTCAGCGCAGCGGTAAAGGGGCCCTGCATCGCGATGATGTGCGAAGACGGCAGTCCGGCGTTATCGCAGAGCGTAATCGCCTGAACCGTTGGCAGGACGCGCGCCCAGAGCCGGCTTGAGTCGACCGCCCTGGTGTACGTCTGTATCGTCTTGCTGCCCGTCGTCAGAAGGACGTTTCCCTCGGTCCGCATGAGCGACTGCGCAGCCGCCGCCGCGTCGGCGACATGCTCGACGTCCTGCCGCCACGCGCCTTCGGACACGGGCCTTTCAACGCGTTCATAAGGAATCCCAAGCGCGCCGCAGCAGGCCTTAATGTTCTCCGTGGCCCGCACGGCATACGGGTGCGTGGCGTCGATCACGCGCTCCGGCGACAGGGCGGCGATATAACGCCCCATTTCAGACCGGTCGAGGACGCCTACGTGGCAGCTGGTCGCGGGCGGCAGAAGACGCCGGGCATACTCGCTCGTCACGCTGACGACGACCTCGCTTCCCGACGCGCCGAGGCGCTCGGCCCATTGGCGTCCCTCTACCGTGCCACCAAAAATCAAAATCCGAGACATTTTTTCAATTCCTCTATCAGGCACTCGTTTTCCTCATCCGTCCTGACGGCAAAGCGAAGCCAGCCCCCATCCAGTCCGAACGAACCGCATTCGCGCACCAGTATGCCCTTCTCCCGAAGGCGCTTTACACAGGCCGACATGTCGCGTCCAAAGTTGCAGAGGACGAAATTCGTCCGGGATGGCTGCACTTTTGCGCCCAACGCTGAAAGCGCTTCTGTCATAGTCTCCCGGCGCGCGGCATTGGCGGCCGCGTCGGCCCTGATCTCGTCCAGATGATTGGGCAACTCCGCCGCTATCGCTGAAGCCAGATGATTGAGCGCCCACGGCAGCGATATGCTCTGAAGCCGCTCGATCAGCGGAGCTTCCCCGCAGATGTATCCAAGCCTCACACCGGGGATGCACAGGATTTTCGTCAGCGACCCTGTAACCGTCAATCCGCTCCGGATAGAGGTCCGCACGCTGATCTCAGGGCAGTAGTCGGCAAAAGCCTCGTCAACCATGAGTTCCCCGCCGTGGCCGTGAACCGTCTCGTACAGATTCAGCACCTGTTCCCGGGTCATGACGCTGCCCGTGGGGTTGTTGGGATTACAAATGATGCGAAGGTCTCCCGCCCGGCAGGCGTCAGGATCAGCGAGGCATGTTCTCTGATGAACCAGCGCCCTCTCGCGGTATTCGCCAAAGGTGACTGGATCGACTATGACCCGGCCGCGCCCCAGAGACAGCGCCAAATCGATGGCCGCGACGCCGCCAGCTGTAGGCAGGATTTCGTCCGTCCTGAGACCGGCATAGGCCGCAAGCCCCTCTCGCGCTGCGCGCATGGCCCGGTCGGGATAATACCGCGCGTTGTCAAGAGCCCTCTTCATGACTCTGACGACCCACTCCGGCGGGCCTTCAGGCCGCAGATTGGCGGAAAAATCCAGCCACTTATCCGGACGTCCGCCCTCCCACACGTTGCCTCCATGCTTCATAAGAAGAACCTCCTCACGAGGTCCGGACGATCCGCGAAGTGAACGTGCGCAAAGGACGCCAAGGTATTCCCCTTTTCATAGCCGCAAGTCCAGGTCTTTTCCGGCGCCGAGGGCTTTGATATGGTGTAACGGGTCTGCACGGGCTCCGTCGGTTCCGCCACAGCGTGATGAAACTCATGCGCGGGAAATTCGATCCCCGTCGCGTCTCTGACCGTGACGTAACCAAAACGCTGCAGCCTCTGCGTCATATGGCAAGATATCGGGAAATACCGGCACATCTCCCAGCCGTCGATCGCATCGGATAGATACATGAGCCCGCCGCACTCCGCATAACAGCGCAGGCCACCGTTCAGCGCGTCCCGCACGCTCGTTCTCATGCCCGCGTTGCCCGTCAGGGCTTCGGCATAGACCTCGGGATACCCGCCGCCGATGTAGAGGCCGTTAAGGCGCTCAGGCAGCGTCCCGTCGCGCAGCGGAGAGAAGAACACGAGCTCCATGCCCGCGCCGCGCAGGGCGTCCAGGTTCGCGTCATAATAGAAGTGGAAGGCTTCGTCCAGCGCGACGCCGAGGCGGTATCCGCGTAAGTCAGGCATATCGGCCTTTCCCGGCATCGGAAGGTCCGGCGCTGTGGCGGAGATATCCAGGATCGCGTCGATATCCAGCGTCTTCTCCGCCTCGGCCGCGGCCTGGTCGACGCGCGATAAAAGATCCGGCGTCTCCCTGGCGGTCACAAGGCCGAGATGTCTCGAGGGCAATTCAATGACCGTCTGTTTCGTCAGATATCCAACGCACGGCAGTCCTGTGTAGTGCTCAACGGCCCGCCGCACAAGTTCATAATGTCTCTCGCCCGACACGCGATTGACCAGCACACAGGATATGCCGCTCTCCGGTCTCAGCGTCATGAATCCCTTGACCGTCGCCGCCACGCTGGCGGCTCCGCCAGACGCGTCCACGACAAGGACGACAGGCGTGCGCGTCAGCCGCGCGATTTCCCATGTGGAGGCCTTCATGTCGAGCGCGTCCACGCCGTCATAGTAGCCCATGACGCCTTCGATCACCGAGATATCGGCCTCCGCATGGAGGAGGCGAAGGATCGTCTCTTCGCGCATCATCCAGGTGTCGAGATTGTGGGACGGCGCGCCGCAGATCCGCCGGTGAAAGCCCGGGTCGATATAGTCCGGGCCAACCTTGTACGGCGCCACGCGCATGCCCCTCCGGCGCATGCAGGCCATCAGAAGGATGGAAGCCGTCGTCTTTCCGCAGCCAGAACCTGTACCCGCGACGAGGATTCTCACGGGCGCACCCCCTCGATGCCGTACAACAGCGCGTTGACGATCGCGGCGGCGACATTGCTGCCTCCGCGCCGTCCCATCGCGCAGATCGAAGGTATACCACTCGCCCAGAGGCGCTCCTTGGCCTCGACGACATTCACAAAACCGACGGGAACGCCAATGACGGCGATGTCGGAAACCGGGGCCTCGGCCACTCTGTCCAGAAGCGAGAGCAGAAACGTGGGCGCGTTGCCACAGACGAGCAGCTTCGATCCCGGCACCGCGAGCGCGCGCTCCATCGCCACCGACGACCGCGTCATATTCCGGGCTTTGGCTTCTCTTGCGACGTCTTCCTGAGCGACAAAGCACAGCGCGTGGGCGCCGACCTTCTGAAGGGCCGGCTTGCTGATGCCTGCCAGGGCCATATTGGTGTCAGTCACGACGGTCGCGCCGCGCATGAGCATGGCCCTCATCAGCGGGACAACGCCGTCCGTGAAGCGCATATTCTCAGCGAAGCTGAAGTCGGCCGTCGCGTGGATGACGCGCTTGACGATGGGCTTGATCTCGGCCGGCAGCGCGACGCGCAGCTCCGACTCGATGATCTCCATGCTCCTCTTTTCGATGTCCATCGGATTCATTACCATTCGACCCCCTTGCGCGCGGGGAGTTTTTCACTGACGTACGGGTGTTTTTCCGCTGTGATCCGACTTAGATAATCCGCGCGCTCTGTAAGCCAGGCGGGAACGTCGTGCCCCGTGACCACGGTTTCCGCGCAGGCGAGAGAAGCGTCAATGAGCGCTCGGGCGACGCCCTCGTCGACCATATGCGCGGCCAGCGCCATGCCGAGTTCGTCCAGAACGACCGTCTGCGGGTGGAATTCACCGACCGCGGCGCGGATTTGCTCCGCGAAAGACGTCTGTTCCCGAAAGGTCGCCTGTTTTTCCTCGTCCGTCATGCGAAACGTGAATCCCTTTATGGGCGGCGCGACCATGACGCGGACATTTTCAAAGGCCCTGAAGGCGGTAAGCTCTCCCGAATTTCCCTTTTTCATGAACTGCGCGACCAGCACGTTCCGACCGTGCCCCACCCCGCGCAGCGCCAGGCCCATAGCCGCCGTGGTTTTGCCCTTGCCATTTCCCGTATAGACGTGCAGTTTATTCTGATTCGCCATTGAACCTTTCATCCTCTCCATAATAGCCGAGACAGTGACCCGCGCCGTCCAGCATGAGCGCGTCCACGCGCAGACCGCCGCCCGTTCGGGCGCACGCATAGCACGAGGCCGCCTCGCAGAGACGCCGCCACACGCCGTTGTAACCCGCGTCGCGCACGACCGGGATCAGCCCGTCGAGCGTTACGCTCCGCATGACCTGATCGAGCAGGGAAACCGGAGCGCCCATGAGCGCCAGGTGCGCGCAGAGCGCTTCGCGCCTGCCGTCGCCGTATTTCGAATGGGTCTGCATGCATCCGCCCGATACCTTGACGAGTTTCCCCGGCTGGCCGGCCAGCACCACCCGCTTCAAGCCAAGCTCCGCCGCGGCGTCCAGCGCAAAGCCCACGAAATTGCTGATCTGCACAGTTTTCAGGGATGGGATCAGCGCGTTGAGCGTCTTTTCGCCCTGGCTGCCGAACACAAGGCCGAGTTCCTCCGCGCCGCCCGCGACGCGCATGTTCATCTCCAGCCGAATGGTATCCATGAGCGCTTCCTCGCTCATGGGACGAACGACGCCTGTCGTGCCAAGAATGGACAGCCCGCCCTCGATCCCAAGGCGGGGATTAAACGTCTTTTGGGCCAGAGATTCTCCGCCCTCAACGCCGACGACGACCCTCGCCGCGCGGCTTGGAAAAACCGAACGAACGGCGTCCTCGATCATCTGACGGGGTACGGGATTGATGGCCGCCTCGCCTACGGGCAGCTTCAGCCCGGGCAGCGTTATGACGCCCACGCCCTCGCCCGCCTCGAACGCGATGCCGCCGTCTATGTCTGAAAGGATCACTTCCGCCCAGACGCGCGCGCCGTTGGTTATGTCAGGGTCGTCTCCGCTGTCCTTATGGACTGCGCAGCGGTAAGGCGTCATGGCGCATACGGACGGCGCGTAGATCCGCCCTTCAGGCACGCGGATCTGCACGCGCGGCGGACACTCCCCGTCTCTCTGCCACAGGCAGGACGCCAGCGCGCAAGCCGCCGCACAGCTGCCCGTCGTAAAGCCTTCACGCAGCTGATTCATGTCTCCTTCGCCCCCGCCAGCGCCAGCGTCGCGCCGTCAAAAACCGTCTTCCCCCACAGGAGGACGCCGCCTGACGCCTTCACGGCGGCGCGCTCGCAGACATTGCCGACGCCAACCGTCTTCTGAACAAAATCCGAATGTGAAAAGACGCCGTCGACCGCCGCGAGCGTCGCCGCGTCATACGTCTCGAAAGCCAGCCTGTATTTCTCGCAGAAGGAGCGAAAAGCCGCCTCATCACCCTTGACGTCAATACTTGCCAGGGCTCTGACGGACAGGAGCGATACGCCTGCCGTCTGCAGAAAGGACAGCACGTCGTGCTCGAACGCCTGAGCGTCCACGCCCCTTTTGCAGCCTGCGCCGATGACGAGCGTCCGGGGACGCAGATAGAGCGTCACGGGAAACGGAGGCTTTATCTCCCGCTCGGTGATCGCGACGCCGACATCGCCCTTTGCGATCACTCTGGAGGAAACCGCCCGTATCGCGCCGGGGTTTTCGATCGCCATGCCGTTTTTTACAGCCCAGGTGTCGATGGCCGGCAGATTGTTCACGTCCGTCGCCGTCGTTATCACAGGCGTCGCGCCCGTGAGGGCCGCGATATGCACCGCCAGATCATTCGCCCCGCCGATATGCCCAGAAAGCAGGGAAATCACATGCCGGCCCGCCTCATCCATCACGACGACGGCCGGGTCCGTGGTCTTATCCCTCACCAGAGGCGCGATCGCGCGCACGGCAATGCCGCAGGCCCCGATGAAGAGCAGCGCGTCCGCATGGTCAAAGTTGTCCTTCGCCCACTGTCTGACGGGTATCCCGCGATCGACTGGAATACCGAGCTTTTCAGACCACGCCTGTCCGCGATCCGAAAAGGCTATCGCCCGCAGAATCATGATTTCGCCTCTCTGAACATGTGTGAAAAAGCCGGATCATAGAGTTTGGAGCGCTCGACGGTCCCGTTCAGAAAATCGCCCACGAGGACGAGCGCCGTTCTCCCGATATGGGCCGCCAGCCCGGGCAGCGTTTCAAGCGTTCCGTTAATGATCTCCTGATCCGGCCACGTCGCTTTATAGACGACAGCCGCCGCCGTATCTGGCCTGTAGCCGCCGGCGATGAGTTCGGCGCACAACTGCCCCAGCATGGATACGCTCAGAAAAAGCGCCATGCTCGCGTTATGAGAAGCGAGGCTCCGGATGTTCTCGCGCTCCGGCACCGGCGTCCGCCCCGCCATGCGGCTCACGATGAGCGTCTGACTCACGCCCGGGAGCGTATACTCGACGTTCAGTGCGGCCGCGGCGGCGTTCAACGAACTGACGCCGGGAACGACCTCATACGCGTGGCCGAGGCGGTCCAGCGCGTCCATCTGCTCACGGTTAGCGCCGTAGATCGACGGATCTCCCGTATGCAGGCGCACGACGACCTGTTCCGCCGGTCTGGATGTCAGGGCGGATACGACTTCTTCCAGCGTCATCGAAGCGCTGTTCATCCGTTCACACCCGTCCGGACAATATGTCAGGAGTTCAGGATTCACCAGAGACCCCGCGTATACGACCAGATCAGCCCGCTTGAGGCAATTCATGCCCCTGACGGTGATGAGGTCCGCTGCGCCGGGGCCAGCGCCAATAAAGTATATCACAGGTTTCCCTCCATTATTCCGACGGTGATGTTGAGTTTATGTCAGCGCAAAACACGAAGACGGGATTCTGCGCCCTGAACATGTGGTATCGGCCGATTTTTTCAAGCCGCGAGACGCCGATCTGCGCGGCGCTGAACCCATCGTATCCCTGCATGAGCTGAGCGAGAAGGGACGCGGTTTCCATGGTTACGGCGGTGGCGCAGACGCGGACAGGCGCATTCAGTTCGCTGATACGCCTGATGATCTCCGCGCTCTCTCCCCCCGTTCCGCCCAGGAATACGTGCGTCGGCGTCGGAAGCCCCTTAAGCGCTTCCGGCGCGCTGCCCGGCACGACGGTCATGTTGGAAGCGTGGAAGCGCGCTTTGTTCTGCTCGAGGAGGGAAAGCGCTTCGTCGCTCCGCTCGACGGCGTAAACATGCCCAAGCGGGCATTGAATGGCGCATTCTATGGAAACGCTGCCTGTTCCCGCGCCAACGTCCCAGACGAAGCTGTCCGGCTTGAGCTTAAGGTCCGCGAGAGCCTGAATCCGAATTTCTCTCTTGGTCATCGGCGTCTTGCCGCGAATAAAGGCATCGTCATCGAGGCCGGGAGCCGAGAATGAGTCGGACGGCGCGTCATTTAAAACCATACACACGGACAGCGGGTCGTACGGCCTCTCCTCATACGGCGCGACAGTCGCCTCCGGATAGGACAGCCGTTCTCCGACCAGCAGCCTGACATGTCCCAGACCGCCCTCAGAAAGCGCGTCGCGAACCCATCCGGGACCGCGCTCGGCGTCGAGCAGGACGATCAGCTTTGCGTGCGTCCTGGCGTAATGGCACAGCGCAGCGGCCGACATCTCTCGGCCGTGCGCGGAAACGATCTTCGCGTCCTGCCAGGTCGTTCCAGCGGCGGCGCACAGCACCTGAACGCTGCTGATGCCGGGAATGACGGACACCCGCTCGGAGCCGAAACGTCCGATCAGCATGGGCAGCATGCTGTATAGTCCCGTATCCCCCGACAAAAGAGCGACGCACTCAAGCCCGCTTTCAAGGGCCTTCGCCATGTCGTCCAGAGCCGTTTTGAACGGCACGAGAGGCCGCCTCTTCTGAGGATCGATGAGTTCGTCCATGCGGGCCGCGCACCAGACGCAGTCGGCGCTTTGCACGGCTTCGACGCCCTCACGGGTCATGAGCCCCATGCTGCCCGGCCCTGCTCCTACGACTCTCAGCTTATTCATGGCGTTGTCCTTCCAGCCTGTAGCCCCTGGGCGTCACAAGGGAGCCGTCGATCACGCGGGTCGACGCGTTGCCGACAAACACCGTCGTGAACATGTCCGCGGGGTACTCCCGAAGATCCGACAGGGCCATGACTCTTTTCATCTCGTTTTCCCGCCCGATGTTGACGGCGACGCCGCAAGCGGTCTCCGGCGGCAGGATTTCAAGAAGGATATCGCACGCCCTTTTCAGGTAATCGGGCCGCTTGTGACTTGCGGGGTTATAGATCGAAAGGCAGAGCCCGGCCTGCGCCGCGAAGCGGAGGCGCTTTTCGATGTCCGCCCAGGGGGTCAGGGCGTCGGAGAGGGAAATGACGGCGAAATCATGTCCCAGGGGCGATCCCAGCAGCGCCGCGCCGCTCAGGGCGGCCGTCACGCCCGGTATGATCTGCACCTGCAGATCTCGCATGCCCTCAGTCATCTCGAGGATCAGGGACGCCATACCGTAGACGCCAGCGTCGCCGGAGCTGATCATGGCCGTCGTCTTTCCGGAGAGCGCAGCGTCAATCGCGAGGCGGCAGCGCTCGCGTTCCTGACGCATGGGTGTCTCGATATACTCCTTGTCCGGGAACATCGGTCTGACGATGTCGTTATAGACGCCGTATCCCGCGATGACGTCAGACTCTTCAAGCGCTCTGAATGCGCGCAGCGTCATGTCCTCCTTATCTCCCGGCCCTATGCCGACGACATACAGTTGTTTCAAAACGCCTCACACTCCCCATTCCTGTATTTATTTGCTCAGCCGGTACAAAAACGTCATACCTTCGGCCTCTCTGGAGAGGATCATTCTCAAGTCCGCGATGAACGTGCCGATGGCGTTCGTCGACTGATAGAGAGACTTCTCCGTGCAGAAGACATCCCCCGTCCCGACGGCTTTCATATCCGCGAAAAGGGGCTGCTGGATGAGAAGCTCGTCAATCGTGGAAATCTCATCCTGTATCGACGCGTTGTAAATGAGCACGTCCGCCTCGCGGGCCGTATCGTAGAAGGCCTCCATCGTCAGATTGACCGAGGCGTTCGTCTCCTGCCCCTCAATGCCGTCGAAGGCGTATGTCCCTCCGGCCAGTTCGACGCATCGGGCGATATAGTCCCGGCTGCCGCGGACGGTGACCGTGCCGTCCGGCTTCAGCGAGAAGAACGCGACCGTCTTGCCCGTGGCCGCTCTCTGCCCCATTTCACCGACCAGCGTCACCTGACTTTCAAATGCCGCGTCCGCCTCCTGTTCACAGCCCGTGATGAGGCCGTACAGGCGCACCCATTCGAGGCGTCCCAGGGGATGATCCTCGCTGCTGGAGCGATCGATGAACACCGGTATGCCCAACAGTTCGATCAGTTCCCTGACATTGGGCGTGTGCAGGATCATCATCGATTCGACGGCGAGATCACACTCTTCCCGAACCAGGAGCTCAAAATCCGGCTCGGAGTACTTCCCGGCAAAGAGGATATCGCCGCGTTCCATGGCGTCGACGGCGTTTTGTACATACCAGCCGTCCGCCTGAGTTCCCGAAAGGCGGATGCAGTCCAGCGCACCGATGGCGTCGAACAGCGACATCGCCGACGTCGCCGCCAGATACACGCTGCCAAAGGGCTTTTGCAGCACGGTTATATCCGGGTTCAGCCCTTCGGGCACCGGCTGATCTTCCGGAACGATGAGATA
>JAFRLF010000093.1 GCA_017431365.1 Clostridia bacterium
GAAGCCGCCCCGTTCTCTCCGGTCGACGCTATGCCGGACGACGAGATACTCTATGACCTCGCCGAGCTGTTCAAGGTCTTCGGCGATACGACGCGCATGAAAATCCTCTACGCCCTGTTCGAGCAGGAGCTCTGCGTCAACGACCTGGCTTCCGTCCTGGGGATGACGGCCTCCGCCGTGAGCCATCAGCTGCGCATCCTCAAGAGCTGCAAACTCGTGCGATTCCGCAAAGACGGAAAGACGGTTTTCTACGCGCTGGATGACGATCATGTGCGTTCCATCATAGCCATGGGGCTTGAACACATTTCCGAGTAGCCTGCGATCCATTCAACCGTAATCAGAAGGGAGTGCCCACGATGAAGAAGAAGTTCAAAATCGAGGTCGACTGCGCAAACTGCGCCGCGAAGATGGAAGAAGCCGTGCGAAAGATCGATGGCGTCAAGGATGTGTCAGTGAGTTTCATGACGCAGAAAATGGCCGTTGAAGCAGATGAAACCCGTTTCGACGAAATCATGCAAATGGCCCGAAAGGCCTGCAAGAAAGTCGAGCCCGATTGCGAAATCTACCTCTGATATTCCTTGAGTGTCTGGTTCGTCTCAGATCGAATAATAATCATAGCCAGGCAATACGAGCGAGGTAATCGACATGACCGCGAAGCAGAAAAAGACCCTCTTGCGCATCATCATATCGGCGGCGCTGCTCATCGTTTTGAGATTTGTGCCCGTTGACGGATACCTGAAACTGGGGCTCTATCTTTTGCCCTATGCGCTGATCGGGTACGACGTGCTGATCCGCGCCGTTAAGGGGATCATTTCAGGCCAGGTGTTTGATGAGAACTTTCTTATGGCCATAGCCACTGTCGGCGCTATGGCTCTAGAGAGTTACAGCGAGGGCGTGGAAGTCATGCTCTTTTACCAGATCGGCGAACTGTTTCAAAGTTATGCCGTCGGACGCAGCCGCCGCAGCATCAGCGCGCTGATGGACATCCGGCCCGACTTCGCCAACGTCGAGCGGGATGGAGATCTCGTGTCGGTCGATCCGGACGAGGTCAGCGTGGGAGACGTCATCATCATCCGGCCCGGGGAACGCGTTCCGCTGGACGGCACCGTCATAGATGGGGAATCATCTCTCAACACAGCCGCGCTGACTGGAGAGAGCCTGCCCCGGAGCGTGAAAGCGGGCGACGAGGTCGTCTCGGGCAGCGTCAACGTGAGCGGCCTTCTCAAGGTCAGAGTCAGCCGCATATTCGAGGAATCCACAGTCAGCCGCATCCTCGAGCTCGTTGAGAATTCGAGCCTCAAAAAGGCGAAAGCCGAGAATTTCATCACCCGATTCGCGCATTACTACACGCCCGCCGTGTGCCTTATGGCGCTGGCGCTGGCCGTACTGCCGCCCCTGTTCGTCGGCGGATTCAGACAATGGCTGATGCGCGCGCTTAGCTTTCTCGTCATCAGCTGCCCATGCGCGCTGGTCATCAGCATCCCGCTGACGTTCTTCGGCGGGATCGGCGGAGCAAGCCGGAGCGGCATCCTCGTCAAGGGCGGCAATTACCTTGAGGCCATGAGCGAAGCCAGGACGATCGTATTTGACAAAACCGGCACGTTGACCGAAGGCGTATTCGCCGTCAGACAGATACAGACGGCGCCCGGCGTCGACGCGGAGGACCTCGTCGTCCGCGCCGCGCTGTGTGAATCGTATTCCAACCACCCGATCAGCCAGAGTCTCAGGGCTCGCGCCGAAGGGCATCGCCTTGACGTCAACAGAGTCACGGACGTCGAGGAGCTCGCGGGCTGCGGCATCACGGCGCGCCTCGACGGACAGCCCATGGCCGTCGGAAACGCCCGTCTGATGAAGCTTTTGCAGATCGACGTACCCACCGCGCAGGCTCAGGGCACGATCATTTACGTAGCACGCGGCGGCAAGTACGAGGGCATGATCGTCATCAGCGACGCGGTGAAGGCGACTTCTCGCCCCGCGCTGGACGCGCTCAGGAAACAGGGCGTTAAAACCGTCATGCTCACGGGCGACAGCCGCACCGCGGCAGCTCAGGTCGCCGATCAACTCGGCATTGAAGAGACGCACGCCGAACTGCTGCCGCAGGACAAGGTCGACCGGCTAGAGGACATGCTCCGCAACAAGCAGGGTGCCGTCTGCTTCGTGGGCGACGGCATCAATGACGCGCCCGTCCTCTCGCGCGCGGATATCGGCATCGCCATGGGCGGCGTCGGAAGCGACGCGGCCATTGAAGCCGCGGACATCGTCCTGATGGACGACGACCCGCGAAAAATCTCCCTGGCCATGCGCATTTCGCATCGCTGCCTGCGCATCGTACATGAAAACATCGCCTTCGCCCTGACGGTCAAAGCCGTCTGTCTGGTACTCGGCGCCCTGGGTATCACAGGGATGCAGATGGCCATATTCGCGGACGTGGGCGTCATGATCCTGGCCGTGCTCAACGCCACGCGCGCGCTGACGTCCATGCGTTGATGAGCCCGATCAATAAACCAACAGCGAAAATCCGAGCCACGCAGAAGCGTGGTTCGAGTCATTATATGCAGCTCGCCGCAATCAATATGTGACAAAGATAGTACGTGGGCAGGATCAGCGCCTGCGCTCCCCTGTTATGAGCGAACTGGCTCTCGGCGATCATAGTATCTGAAAAGACGATACTCAGTATCCCCAGCGCGTACAAAGCCCATGCGTAAGGCGTGGTGCGGCGCGACAGCGCCATCAAAAGCCCTACCAGGCTGACGAGCGCGTAAGCCGGCAGCGCCGCCTGCAGCGTCGGGTTGAGTCCTTTGACGATCCTCTGCGTCAGATAGACGGCGTAGCCGACTGTGAGCGCGACGATCAAGATCGTAGCCCATGGCTTGAATACGGCATCACGCGAAGCGTATATGACAAAAGCGATATGCGCCAGGGCAAACCCGCCTACGCCGAATAAAAACCGATCAGGATGCCCGATTTGATGATTCAGAAACCAGTCCCCGACGACGGAAAGGCACAGGCCAACGATCACCCACGCCTTCGATTCGCCAAAGCCGCTCAGCGCAACGATAAGCGCACATGACAGCGTAATTGCCGCGCTCAGAACGTATGTCTGGCTCTTAATCCGGAGAACGGTCAGAACAACCGGTACGATCAGCAAGAAGTAAAGCTGCCATTTCATAAACATCCGTCCCGTCTGTCCCAAATCAGGCGTTATCTGATCCATCCATTATTTTTACCGTTTGAATGCTTTCGCTGAAGGCATGCCTGAACGCTTCATCGCCCCGAATGCCGATCATGTCCGCTGCCGCGAGCAAAGCCCCGTAAACCGGCGGCAGCTGCGGCTTGATCAGATGATATGCCTCACCCAGTCGATGACTGACGCCGGTCAGCAGGCGGTCGTTTTTCCATATGCTGCCCGTCAGCGCCACCTGATAGGGCGTGTCCTCAAGATGCTGCGCGCATGTACGGATGAGAAGGGCCAGTTCATCGCACGTCCATCCAACGATGTCGAGGGCTACCTCGTCGCCCTCCTCCGCCGCCTGAAAGGCCAACAGCGCAAAGTCGGCGATATAGCGTTTCCCGCCCCGGTAGAGCGCTGGAATGCCCTTCGGCAGTTCGCATCCGAGTTTCTCTTCGCACAGGGCTGTCAGCGCGGTACTTTCGCCGCGGCCGTCGTAATCTCTGTAGGCCGCATTCAGCACGGCGCGGCCAAGCGCGTATCCCCCGCCGGCGTCGTCGATCATATAGCCCCATCCGCCGACCTGTTCAAGAGTGGATCCCCGGCGAACAAAGGCGGACGTCCCTGTTCCCGCGATGACCACCATTCCGTCACGCACACCTAACCCGGCGTAAAGGCCGTTGAGGGCGTCGCTTCCGTTGTCGATGCGCTGAATCTGAGGCAGCAGCCGCGTCAGATGACCATGGATGATCTTGCGCGATTGCGGGGCCGCGCCGCCGGCCATGCCGGCATACAGCGCGTCCACATCGGCCTCGTCATATCCGTCTGTCAACAGATGGACCTGCGCCGCGACAGTCTCGCAGGCGCGCTCTTCGCCGTATTCCGAGGCGTTTGACCCCCATGTCACCATGTGCCTAAGGACGCGGCCATCGTTTTCACACAGGACGAGTTCATTCTTTGTGCCGCCAACGTCGATGCCGACCAGCATACAAACACACCTCCGCAAGCATTCGTTAATTTATTATACCATACTTCACCCGGAGTTTACAACCGCTGTTTTTGAGGTTTCCGCTTTTCATTGCCCTTCCTTTCCCTTATTAAAAGGGATTTTGCCCTTGCGCGCCGCCCAATGCCAATATATAATTATGACATTAACAGGCGAAATGCCGCGAAAGGAGTTGACGGCCCGTGGAGCAGACGCCTGCCCGGCAATATATCGCCATTGATCTGAAATCGTTTTATGCCTCGGTGGAGTGCGCGGAGCGCGGTCTCGACCCCCTCGGTGTCAATCTGGTCGTCGCGGATGAAAGCCGCACCGAAAAGACCATCTGTCTGGCGGTCTCTCCCAGCCTCAAGGCGTACGGTATACCGGGCAGAGCCCGCCTGTTTGAAGTCGTTCAGAAGATCAAAAATATCAACCGCGAACGGAAGCGCCGCGCGCCGGGCCGCAAGTTGACAGGATCGTCTTATATCGCCGCAGATCTCGAACGCGAACGGGCCCTGGCCGTCGATTATATCGTCGCCAAGCCACGCATGGCGCACTACATGATGGTCAGCACGTCGATTTACAGGATTTACACCCGGCACATCGCGCCCGAGGACATACACGTCTATTCCATCGATGAGGTGTTCATCGACGCGACGCCTTATCTCAAACCGCTCAACATGTCGGCCAAAGACCTGGCCATGATGCTGATCCGTGAAGTCATGTCAGAGACGCGCATCACCGCAACCGCGGGTATCGGTACAAATCTGTACTTGTGCAAAATAGCGATGGACGTCGTCGCCAAACGCATGCCGGCCGACGAGAACGGCGTCAGAATCGCCGAGCTCGACGAAATGTCCTATCGCCGCATCATGTGGGATCACCGTCCCCTGACGGATTTCTGGCGCGTGGGCCGCGGCTATGCCCGCAAACTGGAAGCTCACGGCATGTACACGATGGGAGATGTCGCTCTCTGTTCCATACATGACGAGGATCTCTTGTACGGCCTCTTCGGTGTAAACGCGGAATTGCTCATCGATCACGCCTGGGGATGGGAGCCGACTCTCATCTCTGATATCAAGGCCTACAGGCCTGAGTCGAGCAGCATAAGTTCAGGCCAGGTGCTCTCCGAGCCGTATCCCGCCGACAAAGCCAGGCTCATCGTCCAGGAGATGACGGATCAGCTGTCGCTCGAGCTCGTCGACAAAAAACTCGTGACGGATCAACTCGTTCTGACCGTCTGCTATGACACGGACAACCTCTCAGCGCCGCCCGGCGAACGGGCTTACCACGGACCGGTTACGACCGACTTCTACGGTCGGGAAGTCCCGAAACCGGCGCACGGATCTGCGAATCTGAGCAAACCCACATCGTCGACGAAGCATATCATTCAGGCCATGCTCGACCTTTATGATCGAATCGTCAACCCCGGGCTTCTCGTCAGGCGGATGTATGTCGCCGCCAACCGTCTGCTCGACGAAGACAAAGCCGCCGATTACCGCGAACAAGCGCCCGTTCAACTCGATATGTTCACAGATTATGAAGCCGAAGCGCAGCAGGCCGCCGAAGAGCAGGCCGCTCTCGCGCGGGAAAAGCGCGGGCAGCGGGCCGTTCTTGAAATACGGAAGCGTTACGGAAAAAACGCCATCGTCAAGGGAATGAATCTTCAGGAAGGCGCGACGGCCATGGAGAGAAATAGCCAGATCGGAGGACACCATGCCTGAAACGAGCCGGTACGAGGACATCATCAACCTGCCTCATCATCAGTCTTCTACCAGGCAGCCGATGTCACGCCTCAACCGCGCGGCTCAGTTCGCGCCGTTTGCCGCGCTGACAGGGTACGACGCCGCCATCGCCGAAGCGGCACGTCAGACCGACGAACGCATCGAGCTGTCCGAAGCGGAGAAGCTTTCCCTTGGCGCAAAACTGTCCGGACTCGCGGAGATCTGCGACCGGCATCCGCGGGTGCGGATCACCTTCTTCCAGCCGGATTCGAAAAAGGACGGCGGCTCCTACCTGACGCTGACGGAGCAGGTTCGCAAAGTTCGCATTCCGGAAAAAGAGATCGTCCTTATGAATGGTCGCATCATCCCCTTTGGCGACATTGTGAACATGGAAACGCAACAGAAAGATTCACAGTTTTCAGAGCAATAAAAACGTAAAGAATAATCTATTGACGTCAGTCCCCGCAAAGTGTAAAATAGTCTCAAACCGAAAAGATGGAGGTATGCTCATCATGATTTTCGAAGATATTTCCGCAAAAGTTCAGGCCGGCAAATCTAAGGACGTCGTCGCGCTCGTGCAGCAGGCTATTGACGAGGGTATCCCGGCGCAGGACATCCTGAACAAGGGTCTTGTTGACGGCATGAATGTCATCGGCGAAAAGTTTAAGAATAACGAAGTATTTGTTCCCGAAGTACTGGTCGCCGCCCGCGCCATGAACAAGGGCACCGCCCTGCTCAAGCCCCTGCTTGCCGCCGAAGGCGTCAAAGCCAACGGCAAAGTCTGCATCGGCACCGTACAGGGCGACCTGCACGACATCGGCAAGAACCTGGTCAAGATGATGATGGAGGGCAAAGGCCTGGAAGTGATTGACCTTGGCACCGACGTCTCCCCCGAGACCTTCGTCGAGACCGCCAAGAACGAAAACTGCCAGATCATCTGCTGCTCCGCGCTGCTGACCACGACGATGGGCGTCATGGCCGACGTCGTTAAGGCCGCTGAAGCCGCCGGCATCCGCGATCAGGTCAAGATCATGATCGGCGGGGCGCCCGTGACGGACGCGTTCTGCCAGCAGATCGGCGCCGACGCCTATACCCCCGACGCCGCTTCCGCCGCCGACAAGGCGCTGGAGTTCGTCGCCTGATTCATTTGAACAATTCCAAACACAATCATCCGCTCGCGCACGGCGTCGGGCGGATGTGCGTTATATGCTTCAAATACGATCAATCAAACGAGGAATCATGCCATGCCCACTCTGACGATCATACGCGGACATCAAACGATCACTCAATCTTTTGAACCCGGCGCGCTGCTCGACGACGTCCTAAGATCGGCCGGAATCGACGTTGTCAAACCGTGCGGCGGCCGCGGCAACTGCAAAAAATGCGCTGTGGATGTCGAGGGGAATATTTCAGAGCCAACAAACTCGGAGATTTCGGCCAGGTCGCGGCTCAGCTGTCAGACGCGGCTGCTCGGTGACGCGCGCGTCACGCTCCGCGAGGCCGCCGTCATGGAACAGATCGAAACGGAGCTGAAAACGGCCCTGGCCGTTGGAAAACCCATGCAGGGCGATTACGGCGCGGCTGTCGATATTGGCACGACCACCGTGGCTCTGAGGCTCTATGATCTGCACGACGGCCGATGCCTGCGCTCGCTCGGGCTTCTTAATCCGCAGTCAAGCGTCGCGGCCGACGTCATGGGGCGCATCGGCGCCAGTCTGAAGGGACAGGGCGAGCTGATGCTGCAGCAGATTCATACCGCGATATCGAGTCTGCTCGACGAGGCTGCCTCTTCCGTCGGCATACCGGTCGGGAGCATAAAATCCCTCGTCGTGACCGGAAACACGACCATGCTGTACCTCTTCATGGGATACGACCCCGCCGCGCTGTCTCACGCGCCGTTCGAAGCCGACCACCTCTTCGGCGGGTATTATGACGCGCTGGGCAGAAGCGTCTATCTCCCCCGCTGTATGCACGCCTTTGTTGGGGCGGATATCACGTGCGCCGTTCTGGCCGCCGGACAGACTGACCAGCCGGAGATTTCCCTCCTTTGCGACATCGGCACGAACGGGGAGATCTCCCTCTGGAAAGACGGCACGCTCTATGTCACGTCGACGGCCGCCGGCCCTGCTTTTGAAGGCGCGGGCATATCCTGCGGTGTGGGCAGCGTGCGCGGCGCCATCGACAAAGTCTGGGTTGAAGACGGCCAGATCCGCACTCATACCATCAGCGATGCGCCCGCCGTCGGCATATGCGGCTCCGGGCTCATCGACGCCGTCGCGGCGGGGCTCGACACGGGCTTCATCGATGAGACAGGCGCCATGGACGACGACGAATTCACGCTCGCGCCGGGATGCAGCCTGACAGGCGCCGATATTCGGGCCGTGCAGCTTGCGAAGGCCGCTATCGCCGCGGGCATACAGACCCTGCTGGAAACGGCTGGCGTAAGCTACAGTCAGGTTACGACGCTCTACATCGCGGGCGGATTCGGCAGCCATCTTTCACCGCAAAGTGCGGCTCGGATCGGTCTTTTGCCGGCCGAACTGGTTCCGCGGGTCAAGGTGATCGGCAACGCCGCACTGGGCGGAGCGTCCTCGCTCCTTCTGGACGAAGAAGGCGAACGCGCAACGACCGCCATCGCCGAAAAGAGCGTCCACGTAAACCTGGGCGGCAACCCCGCTTTCAATGAAAACTACATGGAACAGATGCTGTTCCCGGAGGACGAATGATGACTTCATTGGAACGTTTCACACGCATGTTCGAACATCGGGAAGCTGACCGCGTGCCCATTATCGACAGTCCTTGGGCCGGAACGCTCAGGCGGTGGCATAACGAAGGTATGCCTGAAGGCGTCGACTGGCGCGACTATTTCGAAGTCGACAAGAGCGAAACGATCAACGCCGATATCACGCCCCGTTATGAAGAAAAAGTACTGGAAGAAACGGATCGGTATCGAATCGTCACCACAGCGTGGGGCGTGACGCTCAAGAACTTCAAGGAGTTGGACTCCACGCCCGAATTCCTGGACTACAAGGTCACCACGCCCGAGGCCTGGGCCGAAGCGAAAAAGCGCATGACCACCGAAGACGACCGCGTTGACTGGGCTTATCTCAAGCGCGAATATCCGCGATGGCAGGCCGAGGGGCGTTGGATCGAGGCGGGGTTCTGGTTCGGTTTCGACGTGACGCATTCTTGGATGTCCGGCACAGAGACGATCCTCGTCGCGATGTACGAGGAGCCGGAATGGGTCACGGATATCTTCAACACGTATCTGGACAGCTGCATCGCGTTATTCGACAAAGTCTGGAACGCGGGATACCGCTTCAACGCGATATACTGGCCGGACGACATGGGTTACAAGGGGACGACGTTCTTCTCAAACGAGATGTACCGGGAACTGCTCAAGCCCGTTCACAAGCGGGCCGTCGAGTGGGCGCACGCGAAGGGCATCTACGCGCATTTGCACTCCTGCGGCGACGTCATGACCCGCGTTGACGACCTGATGGACATTGACATTGACGCGCTCAATCCGCTCGAGGTCAAAGCCGGCATGAAGCCGCTTCTCCTCAAGGAAAAGTATGGCGACAGGCTGACCCTTCACGGCGGCGTCAACGCCGTACTCTGGGACAAGAAGGACGAAATCATCGAAGAGATCGACCGCGTCGTCCCCGCTTTAAAGGAAAACGGCGGTTACATCTTCTCCTCAGACCACTCCATTCCGAATTCGGTTTCCCTGGAAAACATGAAAGCCATCGTCAAAGAGGTCAAAAGAGTCGGTTCGTATTCATAAATTCCTTCAATAACAGCGGCTTCGGGAGCTTTTATCAGTTCCCGAAGCCGCGTTTTATAATACTCGTTGAATCGGCTATGACGTTCAATGCCCACGCTGAAGCCGCATCTGCCGTCCCGCTTCTTCTGTATACTCCCGGAAGAGTCTCAGGTATACCTCGTACAATTCCAGCGAGACGCCCGGCGGCGTCTGGTGGTCCACCGACGGCGCGAACCCACCCTGAACCATCACGGGCATCAGGCGCTCGAACTCTGCGCGCATGGCCGCCTCGCCCAGGGGCATGGTCATCTTGTCAAAGTGGCCGATGAACAGGGTCTTCGGGTGGCGGCGGCGCAGGGCCTCCAGATCCACGCCCGCCTGCCGCTCCAGCGGTAGAATGCCCTTGATCCCCGCGCGAACGAACCAGTCAAGCGCCATGGAGATGTCGCCGTCCGAATCGATGAACACGCGGGTGCCCCGTTCCTTCATCGGGGGAATCATCTTTTGATAATACGGCAGGAGAAATTCGTCGAACAGGGCTTCCGACAACATGGGTCCGTTGTTGTAGCTCATGTCCTCCGCCAGCGTCATGAAGTCCGGCACGAAATACTCGCAGACCTGCTCGTAGACGCGCATATTGTAGGCGCACAGGTCGCTGTTTATGGCGTGCATGAGATCAGGATCGTCATAATAGGCATAAAGGTGAGGTTCGATCCCCATGATGGACCTCGGCCCCCAGAACGGGCCCTCGAGCGTGATCCACGCCACCGCTTTGCCCTCGGCCTGAAGCCGTGCAATCGACTCCATTCTTTTCTCGTTCAGAGGGTGCTCGGGGTACAAGGTTGGTTTGATAGCCTCGTATTCCGCGATGGAGTTCACCACGGGCGCGCCGTGATACGCAGGTTTGGGCGTTTTGCTCGTGGTAAAGGTGATCCACTGCTGCATATGCAGATCAAGCCCCATGTGCACCTGAAGCGCCTCGTTGTCACCAAGGCCGGGGATCTGGGGATAGCTGAGTCCTTCCCCCTTCCAGCGATCGACCGTCTTATCCCACCACGTAGCCCACTCCATCATCGGCAGCCGGTCCACGGGCTCGAAGTTCATGCACGCCAGAAAACGCTCTCTATTGGTCATCGAATCCATCCCCCTGTTTCAGCCTCTATAGAGCATGTCCTCTTCATGATAATATCTGTTCTGCCGCCATATGTCCAGGATCATCAGATACCGATTCAAGTCCAAACCGCGGAACGGACAGTTGCTCGTTGAATAGATATATCCGCCGCCCGGTTTGCCGCTGTTCAGCGCGTATAGCGCGCTCTGACGAACTTCATCGTCCGTCCCTGTCTGCAGAAGGGCGCAATTGACGTTGCCGCAGATCGCTATGCCCCGGGGATATGTCAGCCGCTTTACCTCCGCGATATCGACCCCCGCCATAGGATCGAGCGAATGGATGCAGTGCGGCCGGCAGTCCATCATCTGATCCAGGATCGGCATGATGTTGCCGTCAGTGTGCTTGATGGCGTAGCCGCCCATCCGGCGGATGTGATCTATGATGTCAAAAAGATAGGGCGTGATGAATTCTGAAAACATCTTCGGAGACATGAACGGCCCCGCGTTGAAACAGTAATCCGAGCACAGGATAAACGATTCGATCCCCATGTCGAACATGCGCCGGTTCCGCGCGATGGCCTCGTCAGCCATGCGGCGCGCCTGCTCGTGCACGCTCTCAGGTTCCTCGACCATGCGATAGGACAGCTCGTACATGCCGTCTCCGTCCGGTATGGCAAAGGTGCCGTCGCCATGGCATGTGAGGAGAAACTCATTTCCCGATATTTCACGGATATAGCGCACTGTCTTCGCCAGATCCTCTTCGTTGAAGGAGCATACGTGCATGATGGAATACTCGAGTTCTCGGTAGACGGATACCATAAGTTCGGCGTTTTCGCGCAGTTTGGCGTCCCGTTCACGGCCTTTCAGTCCCATCCTGTCAAGATCTCCGCTGAACAGCCAATCTCGCCCCGAACGCATCTCTGGGACGAGCTGGAACTCCAGTTCAAACGTCGGCACAGCATCCGGCACGCGACAGTTCAGCGCCTCTATCGCGCGTTCACGTGGGGTCATCAGCATGACGTCACTCCCTTCCCAATCACATCATGTCCGCATTATAGCATACGGCAGCTCGGAATACAATTATAACACAAAGTGCTTTTTCACGCGCGGAAGCGATGGTATAATACACGTATAAAGCTGAACTGCCGAGGAGTTTATATTTATATGAAATACGTTGCAATTGTTCTGACGGTACTGACTGTTCTGGCGCTGGGGTTTTCCGGTTACGTCGTCTATACGTCCAACGCCCAGATTACGGATATTGGCTATCAGGTCGCCCTGGCTGCAGATCAGGAAGCTCTGTTCTCCGACGTGCGGGCCAGCGTCGAAGACAGGCTGGAAAATGTCGTCGTTCTGAACGAAGATGTGGATCTCAGCAATCTTCAGGACTATGTCCTCGTAACGTATTCGATCACGCTGAAGAACAGGGATATCCTGCCCTATGAATGGTTTGACATCTCGCTGACCGGAAAGGACGGCGACGTCGCTTATCTGAAGTCAGATATGCCGGACATCCCCGCCCATGAAGAAAACACAGTCACCCTTACGCTGCTGACAAGCCGCGAGCGCATAGACTACAGCCGCGAGATCAAAATTGATTACTTCTTTTACGCCAATGAAAAGAGCGTCACGCTCACCGCAGGGGCCTGACGGCTGTACGGTCATAGACCAGCGCTATTATCTCAGTTCCTTTGACAGGTAAATCATAAGATCGTCGTCGTTGCAGTACGACTGATAGGGCTTGGCCGGCTGCTCGCCGTACCACGCACCGCTGCCGTCAGGCACATATCCGCGCTTGACGTACAGCCGCTGGGCGGGACCGTAATCCCTGTTCAAGCCCACGGCGATCGTCACGACGTCGGACAACTCGCGAGCCGCATCTTCCGCCGCGTCCATGAGGCGGCTTCCAATGCCCTGCCGACGGTACCGGTCGATGACGTTAAAGTCCTTGATCTCGGGCCATCCCCTGCCCGCGAAGGGGCCGGTCGTCGGGTTGAGCTGCAGCGTGACGTAACCCAGGACTTCGTCGTCCCGTTCAGCGACGAAGGTCCTGATTTCGCCCCTCGCCTCCTGTGCGGCGTAAGACAGATACAGTCCAGGGCGTTCGCTCCAGCCCATGCCTGAAAGCGCGGCATTGATGCGCTTCTCGTCTTCCGCGTTTATGGGCCTGATAATCACGTCTGACATGACAAATACCTCCGTATAAACCAGCGCGCGAAGACTGACTCCAGTCTCCGCGTGCTACATTATTCAGTTGCTCAGGCCTCGGCCTTGACTTTCTTCAGATGGACGAAGCGAGGCAGACCATTCTCCTTGGTGAGCTTGGTCTCGCCCTGAATCAGTGGCAGCGCATAGTCGATGAAGCCCTGATTGATGCCGTCGCCAGTCTCGTTGATCCACTCGAGCGGGAGCTTCTTCTCCGTATTGGCCACGATGGTCAGGGGGAAGAGCTTCAGGTTGCAGACGTAGTTGCCGTTCTCGTCGTAGGAGCGCTCAAAGCCGACCATCTTGTCGGTGATGCCGGCCACGGCGTTTTCCACGGCCGCCTTGCCGGAGGCAAAGGACTCGTCGATATCCGTCTGAGAAGCGCAGTGCGCCGCGCAGCGCTGCAGAAGGCTCAGTTCAATGCCGCGGACGTTGGCGCCGGTCTGCTCCTTGATGTAGTTCGCGAGGAAGGCCGCGGTGCCGCCAAGCTGAGCGTGACCGAAAGAATCCTTCGCCATGTTCTTGTTGGCGTATTCCGCAATGAAGGTGCCTTCCTTGTCATGGATGCCCTCGGAGACGACCACGAAGCACTTCTTCTGCTTGGCGTAAATGTCCTTGACCTTCGCGGTGAAAGCGTCCAGGTCAAAGTCGATTTCAGGCACGTAAATGAGGTCGGGTCCGTTCCCGGCAACGTTCGCCAGCGCGGCGGCGGCGGTCAGCCAGCCGGCGTGACGGCCCATGCATTCGAGGACCGTGATCATGCCCGTATCGTACACGCGGGAATCATGATACACTTCCATGACGGAAGTCGCGATGTACTTGGCGGCAGAGGCGAAGCCGGGGCAGTGGTCCGTGCCGGCCAGGTCATTGTCGATGGTCTTGGGGATGCCCATGCAGCGGACTTCATAGCCGTTCTTCAGCATGAACTTGGAAATCTTGTTGCAGGTGTCCATGGAATCGTTGCCGCCGTTATAGAAGAAGTAACGGATGTCGTATTTCTTGAACATCTCGAGGATGCGGATGTAATCCGTCTCGTCCTCGTCGGGATCCTTGAGCTTATAGCGGCAGGAACCGAGTGCGGAGGAGGGGGTATATTTCATCAGAGCCAGCTCGTCCGGATCTTCCTTGGCCATGTCGATGAGATTGTCGTCGAGCAGACCGCGGATGCCGTTACACATACCGAAAACACGGGTGATGGCATCGCAATCCAGAGCGGTTTTGATAGCGCCATAAGCGGACGCGTTGATAACGGAAGACGGGCCGCCGGACTGACCGATGACCGCAGCGCCTTTGAGTACGGACATAATGAATTCATTCCTTTCATGAAAATCTGATTATCCAAACCGTGTGTATTTTAGTCCATCGACAGATATAAGTCAATTTGATTAAGGTTAATAATTCAGTCACATCATATATCGATAGTCACGCTGATCATCGTCATGCATGAAAGCGCAGCGTCGGACGCCCCGCCGCGCGCGTGTCCGTTCAGCCAAAGCGTTCGATTGAATGTGTTTGCGTGAGACGCGGCGTAACTCAGATCGGCTTGCGTGACCTTCAGCGTATACACAAGGCGCACCGATTCGCCGGGCGCTATGGATTTCACGCCGGACTCTGTCCAGTCGAAAGGATCATCGTTTGCTCTGACCTGCCCGTCGAGCGCGCCGGCGATCAGTTCGTCGACATCGATCGTATCATCGCCGTTATTGAACAGATACATGCCGACCTCAATCGTCTCTCCGGTCTGAGCGCCGGGGATAATAAGGCTGTCGGCGCAAAGCGCCCACGCGGCTCCGTCCATCTTCAGGCTGAAGGCCAAGTCGCAAGACGCGCGTTCAAAGACGCCCTCTCCTTCCCGATAGACCTCGAGCGTTATGCGGCGCTGACCATAGCCCGCCGCTCTGTCCTGTTCCGTTATCTGAACGGAGCAGCGAATGAAGACAATCCCATGCGGGCCAAGTTGTTCGCTCATCCAGTCCTCAGCTCGAATCACCACGCCGTCGGGAACGTCAAACCCGACAATTTGAACGCTATCGCGGTCGAGGATGTTTTCAAGGCTCATCGTCAGGACAATCTCATCGGCCTCCGCGTCAAAAGGCTCCGGCATAGCGCTCATGGCGAGGTCAACGCCCCTTTCCCGGCGGGGCGCCGGCGTGGGCTCTGGCGTCGGCTCAGGCGTCGGCTCCGGCGTCTGTACTGAAACCACCACAGGTTCAGGCGTCGGCGAGGCCGTGATTTCCGGGATGATTTCCTCCTCCCCTACGGGGATCTGCAGAGCTATGACATTGGACAGCACGGATTCCTGCCCGTTCCGTCCCATCATGCAGAAGCAAACGCTCACGTTGCCCTCTTCGTCAGCATCCGATTCGTGAACCGTGACGCTCACCTTGCCGTATACCATGTTCCCATATCCGGGTTTAAGGTTTTTCCCATCCTGCGCCGTCGAGATCTGCTCAGCGCCGCTTTTGAAAGAATCAAAGGCTTCGGGATCGTGCGAGGTAAACAAGTCCTGACAGACGAGCGCCTCGCTCCCCTTGTTGCAGAGCATATACATGAACTCGAGCGTCGTACCGTCCGGATACTTCGCATGGATCGGTGATATCATACCTACGGTCAGCACGAGATCCCGATCCCGCGCGCCGTAAGATCCCACATCCGAGCAAAGCAGGCCGTACAGCGCGCTCCAGGTTATGCCGTCCTGTTCGAGACCCAGGCTCTTTTCAAACTTCTTTATTTCACGCACCGTGTAATTGCCGTATTCGCCGTCCGGCGTGCCGACGTTATAGCCCCTGTCCGTCAGCGCGTCCTGCAGAGTCCGTACCTCTTTGGACCTGTCTCCATACTGCAGCGTGCCTTCAGGATAGATGACTTCTTCGTCCGTAAAGCCGCAAACTCGGCACGTTCTCGTGCGCAGGCCCGCGGAAAGCCCCGTCGGCTGCGTGACGACCGTCCAGGCCGGATAATCATGAGCGAGCGCCGCTCTCGTCTGCGGCCATGCTACCCCGTCGTCCGCAAGGCCGTGATCTCTTTGAAAGCGCGCGACGGCGTCCTCCGTGCTCACGGCGTAATCGCCGTCCACGCTGCTCTCTTTTAGGTATCCCTGATCGACGAGCAGCTGCTGCAGTTCACGCACCGGATCGCCGTAGCTGCCTATGCGCAGCGTGTCGTCCGGGTAAAAGGCTTCGCTCTGGAAAAGGCCGCAGACCTCGCACTGACGGTTGTGAATGCCCTGACTGTGGTCAGTGGGCTCGACGACCACTTCCCAGCGGGTAAACGTATGAGGGAACATCGTGATGACGCCGATCTCCTCATAGCCGCAAAGGGTACAGCTTCGCATCCGGCTGCCCTCCTGAAGGCAGCTGGCCGGCTCTATGGTCGTCCAATCTCCCCAGAGGTGCTGATGGCTGTTGCGCGAATCCGGGCAATATACGTCGCTTGCGGTAGCCAGAGCGCAGCCGCCGGCCGCAAGCGCGAATATCGCCATCAGACACAGTATCGCAGGAAGGCCTCTCCCATGCTGCATATTGAATACCCTCTTCTCCGCTCAGAGCGCAAGTCAAATAGAAATCACTGTTGTCAATATATTAGCATAAACGCGTTTTGCTGTCCATATTCAGAATTAGAAACTTAATTTGACGGGTGACGGATGCAGGCGTATAATTATGTTAAATCAGTATATGAAACGATGACGAAGATTAGTACCCGTCCGTGTCGACTCCAGAGAGCCGCTGTCCGCTGAAAGGCGGCGTTGGCCGCACGGGGAAGCCGCTTCATCAGTTCTTCGCCGGTCAATGGCGGAGCGGTTGCCCCGTTACCGCATCAGAGAGGATCGGCTCTCCTGAGCCGGTCAATCAAGGTGGTACCGCGAAAACACGCGCCTTTTTCGTCCTTGTGATGTCAAAGGCGCATATTTTTATTTACATGATTCAATATCAGGAAGGATGATCTTCACATGAACTCGAACATCACGCATTCCTCACAGCTGCGTTCGCTGTTCCTGAAATTCTATCAGCAGCACGGACACGCGGTGATCCCCAGCGCCTCCGTCATTCCGGAGAACGACCCCACCGTCCTTTTCACAACCGCCGGCATGCATCCGCTGGTGCCGTATCTTCTGGGCGAAAAGCACCCCATGGGCACGCGCCTGACAGATGTGCAGAAGTGCATCCGCACGGGCGACATCGACGAGGTCGGCGACGCGAGCCACTGCACTTTCTTTGAAATGCTGGGGAACTGGTCGCTGGGCGACTATTTTAAAAAAGAAGCCATCAGCTGGAGCTGGGAATTCCTGACCAGCCCCGACTGGCTCGGCATCGACAAAGACAAGCTGGCCTTTACCGTGTTCGCCGGAGACGAAACCGCCCCCCGCGACGAAGAAGCCGCCAACCTGTGGCGCAGCTGCGGCGTGAAGGACGATCACATCTTCTATCTGCCGCGCAAGAACAACTGGTGGGGCCCCGCCGGCACTACGGGTCCCTGTGGTCCCGATACGGAGATGTTCATCATTACCGACAAACCGCCGTGCGGGCCGGACTGCTCCCCCGCCTGCGACTGCGGACGGTATCTTGAAATCTGGAACGACGTGTTCATGCAGTACAACAAGCAGCCGGACGGCAGCTATGCCCCCCTGGCCCAGAAAAACGTCGACACGGGCATGGGCCTCGAGCGCACGATCGGCGTCCTGACGGGAAAGAAATCCGTCTATGAGACCGATCTGTTCAGCAACATTATCGTGCGCATCGAGCAGCTCTGCGGCAAGACATATACTCCTGACGACGAGTTTACGGCGTCCTTCCGCATCATCGCAGATCATCTGCGCACAGCCACCATCATCATCGGCGACGACCGCGGCGTCACGCCGTCCAACGTGGATCAGGGCTACGTCCTGCGCCGCCTCATCCGCCGCGCTGTACGCCACGGCATGAAGCTCGGCCTGCCCGAAGGCGCCACCATGGAGATCGCGAAGGTGGTCATCGACCAGTACGCGGACGTATATCCTGAACTCAAGCGCAACGAGGCGTTTGTCCTCGAGCAGCTGAAACTGGAGGAAGACCGCTTCCAGCGCACGCTCAAGCAGGGCATGAAGGAATTCGACAAAGTGCTCGGCAACATCAACCGCGTCACCGGCGCTATGACCGCCCTGAGCGAAGCGCTGAAGGACAGATCGGACATCGCCGCTCCCGTCAAGAACGCCATTTCCGTCATGCGGCCCACGCCGGAGATGAGCGCGATGCTCGAAACGCTCAAGGGCATCGACGCCGGCAACGACATACCTGCGGACCTTGCGGCCCGCGTCGACGAATTCGCTAAGGGCATGAAGGTGATCGACGGACGGACATCCTTCAAGCTCTATGATACTTTCGGCTTCCCCATTGAAATCACGATGGAAATGGCGAAAGAAAACGGCCTTTCCGTCGACGAAAAAGACTTTAACGAGCGGTATAAGGCGCATCAGGAAAAGTCTCACGCCGGCGCCGAGCAGCGCTTCAAGGGCGGACTGGCCGACCACACGGAGCAGACCACAAAGCTTCACACCGCTACGCATCTGCTCCAGGCCGCGCTCAGGAAAGTTCTGGGCCCCGAAGTCAACCAGAAGGGTTCCAATATCACGGCCGAGCGCCTGAGGTTCGACTTCAGCTTCCCCCGCAAGATGACTGAGGAAGAAAAGGCTCAGACTCAGGCCCTGGTCAACGAATACATCCAGGCGGCTGTACCCATCACTTGCGAAGAGATGACCGTGGCCGAAGCCAAAGCCCAAGGCGCCACCGGTCTATTCGAGAGCAAGTATGGAGAGCGCGTCAAGGTTTATACGATGGGCCCGTTCTCCAAGGAAATCTGCGGCGGGCCGCACGCCTCCAATACGGGAGAGCTGAAATCCTTCCGCATCGTGAAGGAAGAAGCCTCGTCCGCCGGCGTACGCCGCATCAAGGCCGTCATCGGCGAATAATCGGGCGAATAAGTCATTAAGAGAGGTCTCGAACATGAACAAGAGAGAACGCGTCATCGCCGCATTCCACGGTCAGGAACCCGATCATGTCCCGGTCTGCATGTGGCAGCACGTGCCGCCGGAATTCTGGGCCGACGACGACCTCTTCGCCCGGAAGCAGCTCGAAGCCTTTAAAAATACCGACGTAGATTTCATGAAACTGTCAGGCGACAAGTATTTCGGCTGGCCTTCGCCCGTGCTCAAAGACATCCAGAAAGCGGACGAGCTGTACAATCTCGAGCCCCTGGGGCCCAATCACCCCTGGATTCGCGGCCAGATTCAGCGGGCGTCCAAAGTCATCGACGCGCTGAACGGCGAGTGCGTGGCGCTGCAGCTTGTGTTCGTGCCGATTTCCTGCCTGAGGCTGGCCGTGGGCTATCCCACCATGATGCGCCTCATCCGTGAGAATCCGGACGCCATGAAGCACGCCCTCAGCGCCATCGCCGAAGACCAGAAGGCGCTGGTTCAGGGCCTCATTCAGAAATCGGGCGTGGACGGCATCTTCTACAGCGTACAGAACGGCGAGATCGACCGCTTCACCGCCGAGGAATACCGCGACTGGCTCACGCCCAGCGACAAGGCCGTTCTGGACTACGCCAACACACTGAGCGATATGAACGCCATCCACTTCTGCGCGTGGGAGGCCGTGCCCAACCGCCTATCTGTGTGGGAAGACTACAAGGCGCCGGTCGTCAGCTGGTCCCGCTATTTCGACATCATGGACATTCAGGAAGCGAAGAAGCGCTTCGGCTGCACGGTATGGGGCGGATTCGACAATCGTCCCGGCACCTTCCTTTACACGGCGACGAAGGAAGAGATCGAACGGGAAGTCGCGTCGCTGATCGAGCAGGGCGGCAAGACCGGATACATTCTCGGCGCCGACTGCAGCATCAACGGGTCGCTTCCCGAGGAGCGCATCCGCTGGGTCGCCGAAGCGGCGCGGAAGATCTGATTTCTTATCCCCAAATAGGCTTTCTCCTGCCGGCCTCGAACGCCGGCAGGAGCTTTTTTGTACAGTGTTTTCTGAATGACGGATCAGACACCCATTCAAGTCAGTCAGGTATTTCTTCAAATAATCTTTACATAAGGCGTCCGATATGGTATTCTATGGACAAATCAGCCGAAAGGATGATACCCATGATCCCCATACCGGAGCGATATCTGAACGCCTGCGAACATGCGGGAACCGTAACTCCTCTAAATTATGACGGCAAGACCGTTTTGCTCTACCAACCCGCAGGACAGGCCGACAGCCTTCTCGTCCTGATACACGGCGGCGGCGGGAATGAGCGCGATTTCTTCTGCTCGGCCTTTCTCAACATCGTCGATCACCTGATCGCAGAGAGGCGCATGGCCCCGGTTTTCATCATCGCGCCTTGCTTCTATGACCCGGACGAGACCGATAAGTCGCCTTCCTCTTCCGGAAGGGCCGTGGCCAAATTCCCGCGGGAGCTTCGGGAGCGGATCCTCCCCCTGGTAGAAAGATATCTGGGCCGCGCTTTTGACCGGACACAACGGGCAATCAGCGGGTTCTCCATGGGCGGCGTCGCGACCTGGCACGCCTTTGTTCAGGCTCTGGATCTGTTTTCGATTTTCCTCCCTCTCAGCGGCGACTGCTGGATCCAGGGCGAAAAGGGCGGCGGTTCTCACCCAACCGAAACGGCACAGGCCCTGGCAGAAGCCGTTCTCCGGCAGAACAGTCCGGAATTCCTCATACGCGCGATCACAGGCTCAAAGGACATCGCCTATCCGAATCTCGACCCGCAGATCCGAGCCATGCAGCAACTGCCGGTTTTCCTCGATCGACTGACTTACGATGTCCTCGAGGACGGCGTTCACGATTACGCGACCATCTTCAGATATCTCTACAACGCGCTGCCGCAACTCTTTCCCGCACAACGGGATTAGCCCGATTGCGCAGGAATTTTGTCGAATGAATCACGGAAAATGACAGGACGTCCAGATTATCTCAGAGTATAGCTCAGAAAGAGGTGTTAACCGTGCGTGTGACGCAAATTCGCGCTTATCTTGACAGGATCGTCATATCCCTTGAAAACGCTGAAGAGACCGAAAAAGTGACCGTTCGCGTCCGTGTGCCGCTGGTTTGCGGACCGGACGACCCCTCGTTTATTCCCGGACGCGTCGTGCTTGAAGCGGCGTATCCCGTCGTAAACAGCACGGTCACTATGCCGCGTTTCGCCGGCAAAACCGATCTGCTGGTTTATCGCTTTGACTGTGGGTGCGAAGGCGTGTGCTATGTCACCGAGGTAGAGCCTGAGGTATCGGCCTTTCATGATCCTTACCCCATCAGGCCGATGAAGGCCATAAACGCCAACGCGCTGGACGAGGATCTTGACGAACTGGGCTTCGCTCAGACGAGCATACAGTATAATCAGGCTCTGATCATGGTGCCCGGCGACCGATCTGACAGCATCGCGTATGATTACGACGGCGAGACATATTACTTCAACCGAACCGAGGTTGAAAGAGTCGACGCCCAGATGCAGCGCGTGTGGAAGCGCGGGATAACCGCCGTACAGCGGCACATCAACGGGTCTTTCCTGGTCGGGGAAAAAGCGGATCAGCGCATCGTAGACATCGTCCAGCATCCCGGTTACGACTACGATTATCCCTCCGCCTACATGAGCGCCTATAATCTGCGCACGGAAGAGGGCTTTAAATACTACTGCGCTTACATCGACTTCATGCTCGCCCGCTACTGCCGCCCCGACCACAAATACGGATGGATGACCTGTTTTGAAACCGGCAACGAGGTGACAAGCCAGTATATCTGGAATAATGCGGGTGAAATGACCTGCGCCGAATTCATGCACGAATACACCGAAGTCATGCGCATCAGCTGGCTTCTGGCGATGAAATACTGGAGCAACTTCCGCGTGTTCACCTCATTTGACCAGTACTTCTGTGGAAGGCATGTCCCGACCCAGCCGAAGCGCTTCTACGGCATGAAAGAGTCCATCGACGAGATACAGAAAAACTGCGACAGGGACGGTAACTTCCCCTGGAACGTCGCGTTCCATCCTTATCCCGAAAACCTCTCCTACCCCGACTTCTGGAACGACCGTGAGCCGAACTGGACCTTCGAGACCAACAGGATCACATTCAAAAACCTCGAGGTCATGCCAGCGTATCTTCAGCAGCCGCATCTGCTCTACAAGGGGCAGCCGCGCCACATCATTCTGCCGGAGCAGGGCTTCAATTCTCGGTCCGACGCGCCCTACACTCTGCTTCAGGGCAAGTACGGTTATGTCCTCGCCTATCAGAAGATGAAAAAACTTGGCACGATCGACATGTTCCTGCATCACAACTATGTGGACGGGCCCTGGGAGTTCGGTTTGAACCTTGGGATCCGCTACTGCGACGGATACGACGCGAACGGCCGCGAAATCGCCGCCGGTCGAAAGCCCATCTGCGAAGCCATCGCGGCCATGGATACAGAACAGGAAGCCGCCATGGTCGCCGAGGCCCGCGCCTATATCGGGGAAGAGATATTCGATTACATGCTGAATCCGCCGAGTGTTTTGCCTGCCAGGGATCATTCAAAGGACGGGCTCAACATGCCCGGTCAGGGCAACCGCCGCTCGACCGAGAAGGCGAAAAAAGAAGGCGTCGTCGCGAACTTCGACTCCTGACCCGCACTGCCTTACTGCCGAAAACGCGCAATGCCTGCCGGTTCGTCGCCGGCAGGCATTGCGTTATGTGCGATCAGATCAGCATCCGAAA
>JAFRLF010000094.1 GCA_017431365.1 Clostridia bacterium
AGAGCCCTGCTTCGGGTGCTTTGAGCAGGCTCCGTGTTAGTTGTTAATTAGTTTAAAATTTTAATATACAATTAAAACATTTCACAAATTAAGTATAACAAAATTATTACTACATTACTTTAATTTAAATTTAACTTTCTGTTAACTAAAAGTGAATTGGCGTCGTCTGTGTGTCGCAGGTGATTGCGCGAGTCCCCGGCGCGCCGGGCAGCATGGGGAACGCGCCGTTCGGCAGCCTGATTTCTTCAGGCGCCGCCCTGGGATATGTGGTGGTCGGGCTGATCGGGTTCTTCCTGGGCATCGTTGCCACGGCCTTCTGTAGGGTGCTGCGCAGGAAGAGCGCTGACTCGCGGCGGGAAAGGGATCCCCATGGGGGGAGGGATGCGGGACATGTATGAAAATGCGGTGCGGATTGCGTGCATAATGGTCCAGTTCCTGGCGTTGACCTTTATCTTCGTGCGCGCAATCCGCCTGGTCAGGCGCGTCCCGCGCGCGATGCCCGCCGTGTTGTTTGCCTTCGCGATAATGACCTTCCTGGTGAGCGACCTGTATTGGCTGGCATTCATATTGATGAAGCAGGGTACGCGCCTGCCGTTTACGCCCTCCGAGATCGCAGACGACGGCGTGCTGCTGCTCTACGGCTCCGGTATGATCTCAATGTACCGCGACCGTCCGGAGCGGACGACGGGGCTGGCTATTGCGTCGGCGATCTTCGCGATAGCCAATATCGCGCTGTGGATCGGCTGGTCCGGTGAGTGGGTGAAGGACATCATCGGCTGCTTTCCCCTTGGCTACATGGTGTATGGCTGCGTTCGGGCATTGAAGCTGTCGGGCGCCTTTTCGAGGCGCGAGTGGACGCTGATTGGCGTTGGTTGTGCCGTGCTGCTCACGGTCCAGGCTGCCATATTCTTTTGCCCGGACTCGCTCGCCAGGGGCCTGGACGCGTTCTGTTATGTGGTTCTGTTTGCGGGCATCGCCTGGTTTGTGTATAAACTCGCCCGTGCCTGGCGACATTCCGGGGCGGAGATTTGCACGGTCATCGCCTTCAGCACGATCTGCTGGTGTATGTGCGCCCTGTATATGAGCGCGGATCCGATCTGGTTCATCATAGACCTGGTGACGACCGTCATGCTGTTCCCGGCGCTGCTGGCGCTGGAGAAACAGATGGCGCAGAGGCAGGTGACCGTTCCGTGATCTATTCGGAAAACATATTGATCTGCATTGGCGCGCCGCTGCTGGTTGCCGCGTTTTTCCTCAGGGGACAGGTGCGCAGGTTTGTCTCGGCCTTTCTCGCCGGCATGATCATCTGCCTGCTCACCGGTTATATCAACGGATTCATCCACCTGGTCTCCGGCGAGGCGCTGGAGGAGACGGCCGTGTACATCTCCCCCGTCGTGGAAGAAATCATGAAGCTGCTGCCGCTGCTGTTCATTCTGCTGGTGTTCGATCCGGGCGAGGCAGAGCTGCTGCAGACGGCGGTGGCCGTCGGCGCCGGGTTTGCCACCTTTGAAAACTGTTGTTATATATTGAGCAGCGGCGTTGACAGTCTGATTTATACCCTGGTTCGCGGGTTGGCTGTGGGCGTCATGCATATCATGAGCATCATGCTGCTGCATCTGGGCATGACGATTGCCAGGCGCTACCGCGTCCTGACCGCGACGACGATCATCGGCGCCACGGCGCTCTCCATCATCTTCCACGGGTTGTACAATCTGCTGGTCTCCCAGCCGGGAATCAACATGGCCATCGGATACTGCCTGCCGCTGTGCGTTGCAGCGATCTACTACCTGGTCTGCGTGCCGTTGCTCGAAGCCGGTGAAGAAGGAAACGAAGCGGGGGAATGACCTGTCGGCTTCATACAAGGGATTCATTGCGGGATCGCGAATGCGGTCCCGCTTTAGCGTGGCGCGCGATTCGCGGACCGCGAACGCCGCTTGCGCCGGGCGGTTTGCCGGAATCCGCGGGACCTCGCATAAATTGTAAAAAAGAATGCAGATGAATGAGAAAAAAAGGAAAACAATGGTACTCATTATATGAATAAGAATCGATTTACGAGGTGTAAATCCTATGAAGTACAGCATGGAAGAGGCGCTCAACAGGATCGAAAAGCGGAGCAAGGCGCTCCGGAGCCGGCGGTTGCGTCGAAATGCCTTTGGCTGGATCAACGCGTCGCTGCTGCTCATGATCCTGCTGATCGGCGCCGTCGCGCGTCGGGGCCGGGTTCCGATGCCGTGCCAGGCGTTTGCGCGCTATGGTGCGTCCATCATGCCTGCTGCGGCGGGCGGCTATGTGCTGGTGGGCGTGATTTGCTTTGCCGCCGCCGTCGGCCTGACGATCGCGTGCATCCACTACCGCAATCGGCACGGGCGGTAGCTGTGGGAATCGAAGGAGGACCGGCGGCACGGAGGCAGCATGAACGACAAGACGCGAAAGGGCCGTGCGGGCACCATCGCCCTGCGCGCATTGGCCGGAATACTGATCGTGGCAATGCTCGGCACGATGCTGTTGTACCGGCGGACAGACGTGGCGATTGACCTGAAGGCGATGGATAATCGAGGTGCGCAGGTCGCCGCGCAGCAACTGACGACGCTGGATACCTACGCAGGCGCGCCGAGGCTTCAGCGCATGAGCACCTACGCCCGCAGCCTGTTGAGCGGCATGAAGCGTTCGGCGGATTGCGACCGTGCGGCACAGATCGCCATCGCCCAGGCGGACTTCGAAGGCGCTCTCGCCTATACCGAGCGGGCCATCGAGCTCTACGAGGGTGGGGACGAAGGACTGGCGGCGCTCAACGCGCGGATGGGCTATCTGCACACGTTGCTGGGCAACTACAAGGACGCGCTGAATTGGCTGGACAAGGGACTGGCCATCGTCGAGATTCCGGAGGCGCGGCTGACGCGCGCGCAGGTCCGGCTGAACCTGGGGGATCCGAAGGGTGCCCTCACGGATGCAGAAGCCTGTATCGCCAGGGCGGAGGTTCCCTGGCAAATGCTGCCGAACCTCGTCAATATCTACGAGGCTGCGGGGGATTACGAGACCGCGACGGCTTTCTACACAACGTTGATCGAAGCCACCGGCGAACCGGAATACATGCTGAACCGGGCGTACTGCTACACCAGCCTGGGCAGCATGGCAGAGGCGGAGGCCGACTGTGCGCGATACGCCGAAGCCGACGGCGCAGAGACGGCCCAGGCCGAGGTGATGCTGGGCATCGGCTGGATGCGCGAGGGTAGCTTCGACAAAGCGGGCGAATGCTTCGGCCGGGCGCTGGAGCAGGGGTACCTCGACCCGGAGGCGCTCTACTACTACGTGGTACTGTGCGCCTATGTCACCGGGGACGAGACCCGGGCCTGCGAGTACGGCGATCGGATGATCGAGCGCATCCGTGCGGGCGGCGAGGCGCGATCGGCGGACGTGCAGCTCGAGGATACCACCGGCCGACTTAACGTTTCGCTGTTACCACTGGACGAGTCGTCGCTGTGCATGATGACCGGCGCGTGCCACATGCGGTTGGAGCAGTATGACGTCGCGGTGGATTGCCTGACTATCTGCCTGGAGTGCAACCCTCAGGACGGGTTCGCCCGGTACCTGCGGGCGAGCTGTCTGCTGGCCTCGAAACACTTCGAGGAGGCGATCGTCGACTTCGACGCCGCCATCGCGGCGGGAGAGGACGAGGAGAAGTGCCGATATGGCAGGGCGGTGTGCCGCTCCCAGCTGGGAGACGAAGCCGGGGCGCTGGAGGACTTCGACTGGGTGATGCTCCACGGAACAGACGATAGTCTGTTTGCAGAGGCAACCAAGTTGATGAAGGCATTACTGGGTGAAACGGACGAAGTTGAAGGGACATAAAAAAGCGGAACGGGTACGCAAAAGAAGAAACGACGGACAGGAGGACACGAACATGAAGACCGGGTTTTTGAAGCGTATGATGGTGTTGGCGATGGTACTGCTGATGGCGCTGACCTGCGTTTCCCACGCGGAATCGGCGGCCACGGATACCCAGCGGTTGGACACCTATTATTCTCTGGCGATTAGCTATATCAATCGGGAGGACTTTGACAAGGCCATGGAGTATCTGGACGCCTGTCTGGAGTACTGTGACGAGACCTCCAATCCTGATCTCTGTGCAGACATCCACCTGAAGAAGGGCTGTGTCCATACGATGACCGGCGATTCCGGCAACGCCGTCAAGGAGCTGGACGAGGCCATCCGCATCAAGGATACGCTCAGCGAGGCTTGGCTGGTCAAGACGCAGGTTTATTCCGACGAAGGCAAGCTGCCCGAGGCCATCGAGAGCCTGGAGAAGTACATCGAGATGACCGGCGACACCGGCATGTATGAGACGCTGTCCCAGCTGTATCAGCAGAACGGCGACGCCGAAAAAGCCTTTGAAGCCTATAACAAATATGCCGAAGGCAGCAGTGATAACGAAATCGAAGTGGGTTACCGCAAGGGTGTCTACAAGATGGGCGTGGGCATGTACGAGGAGGCCGTCGAGGACTTCAAGCCCTGCCTGGAGGACGAGACCTACGGCGTCTCCGCGGCCTACAACCTTGGCGTGTGCCAGATGAACCTGGGTGACTACGGGAGCGCGCTGGCCGCGTTCAACCAGTGCGCTGAGGCCGGCGGCGACTACGACGGCATCCACTACAACCTCGGCGTGTGCAACATGACCCTGGGCAACTATACGGAGGCCATCGGGGCCTTTACCGCTTCCATCGACGGCGAATCCTACAAAGAAGATGCTATCTACAATCGCGCCGTATGCCACATGAGCGCAGGAAGCTACGTCGATGCCATCGCGGACTTCACATCCTACATCGATGCTCGTGCGGCCGCCGCCCAGCCCGAGGTGGCCGAAGGCGAGGAGGAGGCCGAACCGGTGAACACCGTGGACGTGGCCAATTACTATCGCGGCGTGTGCTACCTGTCCAATGGCGACTACGCTGAGGCCGCCGCAGACTTCACCCGTTGCATCGAAGGCGACGTGGCGGCGGACGACAGTCTGTTCAACCGCGGCCTGAGCTACTTGCAGGGCGGAGAATTCGAATCCGCCAAGGAGGACTTCAACGCGTGCATCAAGAGCGGCAACAGCGCCGATGAAGCGCGCTTCTATCGCGCCTATGCCTATCGCTATCTGGGCGAGAACGAGAATGCGATCAAGGACCTGACCGAATGCATCAAGAACGAGTACAATTTGTCCCAGTCCTACTACCAGCGCGCCCAGGTGTACAACGACATGGGCGACAGTGACCACTACGTGGAGGACCTGGAGGCTTCGTTGAATTTTTGACCGCGACGCTTAACAGGGCGGAACGCACCATATTAAACTATCGATGAGCCGTTGAAAGGGGTCTCCGGGCCGGGGACCCTCGAGGCCGTCTTACGACATACCTGTTTTTGGGGGTATTGCCATGAAGAGCATCAAATGCAAGAGCACATCCTATGGGAAGGAGAAGCAGCACCGCAAACGCGCACTGGCGCTGGTGGCGGTATTTCTGCTATTGCTGACGCTCCTGTTGGGAAGCGCATATGCCGATGCCGAGGGTACGGGCGAAACATCGCCGGTGGCCTCGGTAAATGCGTCTTCGGGCAGTTCTTCCGGGGACGGTTCGAGCGGCACATCGCACAGCGGCGAGTCTTCGGGCAAGAGCAGTGCCGCCTCAGACAGCGGCTCGTCCGGCGGGAGCTCTTCGGACAGTTCTTCGGGCGGCGGCTCTGCGAGCACGCGCGCGTCCGGCGGCGAGAGCACCGGTGACAAGTCCGGCGCGGGCGATTCCACCGCGTCCGCTTCATCTGATGACGGCAGCAGTGCCGGTTCGGTTCGTGGCGCCACCAGCGAAGACAATCCGGGTTCCGACGACGGCTCGGATTCCGGATCCAACAGCGATTCCGGCGACAAGGGTGACGAGGATAAGCCCCTCACCTTTGACAACGATCCGGACGTGGAAGAAAAAGAGGACGAGGTGCCGGCGGGCAAGGCGTCCATCGTCAGCCAGATCGACGACGGCGAGGAGCAGATAGAGGAAGGCGGGGAAATCAGCTTCGACAATGCGCCGGAAGAGAAGACGGATGCCGGCGAAGGCGACGAGGGCTCCGGGGAGGAAGGCTCCGGTGACGAAGGTCCCGGTGACGAAGGTCCCGGCGACGAGGGTGACAGCGGAGATGGCCAAGACGATGAGGCGGGCAAGACCGTCAAGAACGCCATCCAGAAGGCCATCGATGCCGCGCTCCAGAGCATCAACGAGAATACTACCTCCATCACCATTCAGGTGGATGCCGGCGAGTATGACGGCGACATCAGCATCTCCAGCAACGACGCAAAGACCCAGAGCAACCTGGGAAATTTCATATTGAATATCGTCACGGCCGACGCCAAGAAGAAGGATGAAAACGGCGATCCCGTCGAGGGCAATGACGCGGATGACTACGACGCCACCTCCGACGGTACCGCAAAAGTCAAGGGTAACATAACCATCGACGGCATCGACGTGCTGCTGGCGGGCATCTACCTGTCGTTGGAGAAGCGCGTGACCGTCAAAGGCGCGGATCTGACCGTCATTGGCACATCAAAGGATGACGGCGTCAACGTTGTGGTGGGCGAGGACGCGTCCGTGGACATCAAAACCGGCGAGGGCGATGATACGGTCAAGGTTCTGGCGGGTGACGGAGCCAGGGGTATCGATGTCGATACCGGCAAAGGAAACGACAAGGTCACCCTTAAGAAGACCGGTGACAAGAAAAAGAACGATGACCGCGCCTCTACGGCCACCGTGGAGACCGGAGAGGGCAGCGACTACATTGATCTCGATATCTCCTTTGGCGATGTTTTCGAGAAGATCGAGATCAATGAGAACGGCGGGCTCTACGACAATTATCATCTGAACCTGACCGGCGTGCTGCATAAAGACACTGCGGAAGACAATCGTATCACGGGTACTGCTTCCAGGATTACAGCCATCAACGAGGGCGGGAACAGCTTCGAGATAGAGATGAACGCTGTTGCCGGTCAGAAGTTGAGCGATTCCCTCACGAATAAGTCCCAAGTGAAAATCGACCTATCCAAGGCGGCTTCCGACGCGAGGCTCACGGTCACGGAGAGTGGCAGCGGTGACAATATTACCCGCACGGCTGTTTACCAGGCCGAAAGCGCCTTTACCGATTACGTGTTCATCCGCGAAGAGAAAAACGCCATTACGGTGGGCGATTTTGACACCATAAAAGTGATCATGAGGGGCAACGGCCTTCTGAGCAGCCTCCTTGTGGACGCTGAAAACATCAAAGCCGACAAGGTCGAAATAAACAATCTCATCGCCAAGGAAATGAACCTTACCATTACCGGCAAGGATATTGAGATCAACGGCGCCGTTGACGCGAACAATATATTGATAAAAGCCTTCGACGGGAAGGAAGAAGAAGACGAAGATGAAGAGAAGGCCGAGAAATCCAAGCTGGACGTCGCCATCGACACGGCTAAGAGCCTTGCCGCCGATTTCTTCAACGTGTCTCATTCTGCGAAAATAGTCATCGGCAAGGATGCCAGGCTGTACGCCAAGGGCGATATTGACGCCTCCGCCAAGGTCAACCAGTCCGGTGGCATACTGGATATTACCGCGCTCACCGATATGCTAAATGTGGTCAACGTCAAGGTGGCTGAGGCGGTCATCGACGTGAGCGGCAAGCTGTACGCGGGCGTCGACTATAACGCTGACAACGGTACGGTTACCCATATCGACGATTCCAAGAGCAATATAAAACTCAATACCGAAGTAAAGACCAATATAGATACAGGCAGCAGCCAGAGCCTCCTGTCCTCCCTCGCGATCAGCGTGGTAGTGGCCGATTCCGAGATCCGCCTGAACAACGGCGCGGATCTTTACGCCGTGGGCGACATAGAGGCTCAGTCCAAGGGTACCGTCAATGTCAAGACCGGCGCGTCAGCCGGCAAACTTCCCTTCGCGCTGGGCGTCGCCGCTGTGGTGAACAACGTGCACACCATGGTCGACGGAGCCAAAGTGGAAGCCAAAGAGGGCAATATAACGATCAACGCCGAGGGCGAGACGGTTATAGATACCAAGGCTGCCCGCGGGACGAGCACGAACCCCTCCGGCGGATATTTCTCCATCGACGTGGCCGTACAGGACGTAAGTGCCAAAGTACTGAATACCGAAGGCAACGAAAACATGTCCATAACGGCCGGCGGCGACATATCAATCACTTCTTCTGCTAAGGCCAACGTGACGACGACGGCCATTTCCTCCGCCGACGAGAGCGCCGATGCCAATGCCGGCGGCGAAAGCGGCGGCACGACCACCATGGACTATGTCAAGAATATAGCCATGCTCCTTCTGGGCGGCGCCATCGAGAAGGTACCGCTGCCCGAGTCCATGGAATCGACCCGCACTCAGCTGGTCGAAAAGCTCACGGCGGGACTCAGGACCGCGCAGTACACCGTAAGGGCCGCGTCGAGCAACGATACCACAAAGGGTACCGTCGCCTTCTCGCGCTCCAAGGCAAACGAGAATACCGAGGTCACCGTTACCGTGGCGCCCAAGGAAGGCTACGAGATCGACAAGATTCTCTACCGAACTCTCGAGCCCGGCAGCGACCAGTACGGTTTCGTTTCTCTTTCTACCACCGAGACACACACCGGCGTCAACCAGTACACCTTCCCCATGCCCGCGAGCGATATCGTGGTGTTCGTTACCTATAAGGAGAAAACCGCGGGCGACGGCCAGAACGGCGACGAATCCGGCGGAGACGATAACGGGGAGGATGACCCAGGACTGTCCGACCTGTTCAACGAAGACGAGGGTGAGGACGAGGACAGCGACCTGGCTCCCCTGTTCGACGATATAGAAGAAAGCGACAAAGAAGAAGAGGACGACGTTATCGACATCTCCACGCTGTTTGACGAGGCGGCCGGCGGCAGCGACGAGGAAGCCCAGATGCCCGAGAACGCTGCCAGCGAGAACGGCGCCATCTCCTTCACATTCAAGGCCGAAGCGGACGAAACCGGCGACACAGGCAATAACGACAACAACGACAATAACAACAACGAACCCGAGCCTGATCCCGACGGCGGCAACAATGAGAATAACGATCCGGAAGATGATACTCCGGACCTCAGCGGCCTGTTCGGAGAAGACGACGACAACGGCAGCAGCGACCCGGATCCCGACGGCGACGATAACGGTAGCAACAATGACCCCGAGCCCGGCGACAACAATGAGCCCGGTGACAACAACGAAGAACCCGACAGCAATAGTATAGTTGTAGGCGGCGCGCTCCTCGCGGACGCCATGGTTTACAACACCGAGAAGAACGCGTGGGAGCAGATCACCTCGGCCGATTCTGGCAAGCAGGTGCTCGTCATAGTGAATCCCAACGCCGGCTGCAGACTCAAGAACAACCAGCTGTACCTGCGTTACGAAAAGGCCGACGGAAGCGGCATCATCAACGATGTGATATCCGCCGACAGCCAGGGCAGGTTCTTTGTGACCATGCCCGCCAACGCCAAGGAAGGCACAGTCGTTATAGGCGGCGTGTTCGAGGCCGATCCCAACGCGAATACCCAGGCGGCTGCCCAGCAGCAGACCGGCACCGCCAGTTCCGCGCAGGTTACCGGCGCGCTCGGCGTCGCCGTAGTGATAAACAACAACAACAGCATTATCGATATAGGCGATAAGGGCACTATCGTGGCCGGCGGCGGACTCAAAGTCGAGGCAACTGCCGAGACGGTCGCCAAGACCGAGGCCAACGGCACCGGCGTGAGCGATACCGAAGACCAGCAGACCCAGACGACTCCCGAGACCCCGACCGATCCCGGCGAGGGCGGCACGACTACCGGATACCCCACCGGCAAGGCATACAGCGTAAAGATGGCCGCGACCACCGGCGGTGAGATCTCCGCCGCGGTCGACGAAGCCAACAAGTACAAGATCGTATTCACCGTAACGCCCGAGACCGGAAGGACGGTCAAGAGCGTGACCGTAACATATACCAACGCCCAGGGCCAGACCGTGAGCAAGGTGCTTACCGCAAACAGCAGCGGCAAATACGTGCTCGTGCTCGAGGACACCAGCGAAGAACTGCAGGACAGGAACATCTTCGCCAAGCAGGGCACTCCCGTCACGGTGGCCGCCGTATTCGACAAGGGCACCGCGACCGGCGAGGGCACACAGCATCCGGAATCCTATGTGGGCGGAAAGAAGCATGCGATCCAGATCACCTATTCCGGCGAGGGCGAACTGAAGCTCACCCCGAGCGGGATCAATGGCGATACGGAATTCTTCTTCAATTCCGAGCACGGCGAAGCTTATAAGGAAGGGACCTTCAAGTTCACGTACACGAATACGAGCGGCGTTACCTCCGAGCCCAAGGATCTGACGGCCGTCGGCGACGGATTCAAGATAGCCGCAACCGATATCGCGGATATTCAGCCCGGTTCCGTGATAAACATAACCGCGACCTATCCCCCGGATACGCGTGCGATCACCGTGACCGCCAAAGAGGGAGAACAGGTGTCCACGACGGCTACCGTCACCCCGAGCTCCACGAGCGCCAAGGTAGGCGACAAGATCACCGTGACCGCCAGCTGCGAAGACGGCGACAAGAAGGTAGCAAAGATCACACTGGTCTACAAAGACCCCGCCGACGGCACGGAGAAAACAGTCGATATCACGGAGACTGACGCCGACGGCAACTTCTCGTTCGACATGCCAAAGATCCAAGCGGCTGCGGGCGAGACCGAGAACGGGCTCGAGATAGTCGCGACCGTCACCAACAAGGATGTCGCGACCAAGGTAGTGACCGTCAAGGAGACCGGTTCCGAAGGCTCACCTGCCGTGACGGTCGACGTTGTGCAGAAGTACATAGAAGAAAGCGACAAGGTCAGCTTTACCTTGAGCGACTCGTCATACGCCGTTACAAGGGTCACCGCTACCGGCGAGGATTCTATGTATACGGAGCTTGACGATGTCAAGCTCCAGGTGATCCAGAACGCCGACGGCACGTACTCCATAGTGAGGACCGATGCCAACAAGAAAAACGGCTTTGACTTCGCCGCCATGAACTTCGAGGTCACCGTTGAAAAGATGTCCATCGCGGTCACCGCCGATACCGCCGTGACCGGAGGCACCGTAAGCGTGGCCGCCGGTTCCGAGCTCACCATGAGCAACCGCGTTATCAAGGCGAATGTGCAGGCTGCCGAAGGACGCCGCGCCAAGGCAGGCTCCGTAGTGGCCATACTCAAGAGCACCGACGCGAGCGGCAAGGAAACTACCACCAACCTGACGGGCGTAAAGAATCCTGACGGAACTTACAGCTTCCAGGTGCCCGCCAACACGCCCAAGAACGCGACCATAACCGTGACCGCCCAGTTCGAGATGGGCACCGACGATCCCGGCACGCGCAGCCTCAGCGCCGGCGTCGCTGTAGGCGTCAATGTGGTGCGCGGCAAGAATAACGCGTTCATCAAGTCGGGCAGCATAACAGTAAAGGACGGAGTGACCCTCAAGGCGGAGACCGGCAACGCGGATTCCACGCTCAAAGCGGCCGCCGGATACTCCGAGGGTAATATCGGCATAGGCGGCGCCATAGCCGTAAACGTCGCGGCGGCGAAGACCAACGCGATGATCGGCAAGAACGCCGATATAAAGATGGACGGCAAGCTGGATGTCAGTGCCAAGTCCAGTGTGCACTTCGGAACCCTGGGCGACGCCTCCGGCTCCAAGAAGGCTGCCGGCACCGGCGTCGGCGCCGGACTCGGCATCGCGGTGACCGGCTCGGATACCGTGGCCGCCATACAGGACGGCGCGAAAATATCCGCCAACGAGAGCGGTACGCTCAGCGGTGTAAAGATCGTTGCGACGCAGAAGATGGCCGACGCGGTATCCGCCAAGGCTGGCGCGGCCGGCGGAAATGCCATCACGCCCGTGCTCGCCCTCGATATTACCGGCAGCGACGCCCAGGCATACATGGGCACGCTCGGAAACGGTATAGTGATCGGAAGCGGAAACGAACCTGCGCTCGCGGTGATATTCGCCAAGAACGACGCGGCCCACCAGGTTGCGGCCAACGCCAGTGCGGCGGGCGGCCGTGTTGGTGTCGGCGGCGCGTTCGACATATCCATAATCAATGACAGCGCCGTCGCGCGCCTCTCCAACAGCGTGAAAGCCAACGGCGTCTACGTCGGCGCCGAGGCCACGAGCACACTGAAGAGCACATCCTACGCCAGCGCTTCCGGCGGAGGCAGCACCAAGAACAAAAACAACAATAACTCCTCCGGTTCCTCCGGCAGCGATTCCGACAGCCAGGCTGACGGCATGATCTCCGGCGGTGCCGGCATTGCGGGATCGAACGGCACCAACAACACCTCGACAGGCAGCATAATGGGCAAGTCCTCCAACCGCCAGAAGGCGGAGACCAGCGAGGGCAGCGTGTCCGTGGCGGCCGGCTTCGCGCTGAACATTCAGGACAACACCTCCAAGGCCGAGATCGATAAGGGTGCTTCCATCAAGGCTGTCGCCGTGGAAGGCTATACCGATCCGGAAGAAGACGGAGAGGATCCTTGGAGTAAGGACATGAACGGCTCTGTCCGCGTCATCACCCGCAACAGAACCGTAGCGGAGGCCAAGGCCAACGCTTCCGCCACCCAGAGCGATATCGGCGTGGGCGTCGCGGTAGCCATAAACATAGTAGATATAGAAAACATCGCCCGCATAGGCGAAGCCAGCATAGACGCAGACGGCGACATTGAAGTTGCCGCGAGGGTGCTGATCGTCGAGACCGATGACGATGGTGATAAGGACGAAACCGAGGAAACCGACGAAAAGACCGCCATAGAGGAATTCATCAGCGGCTTGATTAAGGATTTGCTCGACGAGATGGGCATATCGGATTATATCGATGCCGATGAGATCGCTGACGTCATCGGAGAGGTCGTTGAGGAGTTCGTATCACAGCTGCTGAACGGCACAGGCGTCAAGGAACTGGTCGAAAAGACCGCGTCCGGCGATATTGAGGAGGCCGTTCAGACCAACTACAACAACGCGCTCAATATCATCAAAAACCTGCCCGGATCCGTTCAGACCATGGTCCAGGAGACCGTGGAGAAAACGCTCCGTGAAACACTCGGGGACACCGCTACCGATCTGATAATACAGCAAGGCAAGCTCGATGAGATCAAAGAAGCCGCCCAGGCTGCCATCAAGGAGACCTTCACCGATCTTACCGATCCCGAGCAGCTCAAGACCAAGGGCAAGGAGTTTGCCACGGCGGTGTTCAACGAGGTCAAGGACGACCTCCTCGGACTGATCCTCGAGACCATACAGAACAGCCTGGCCCATAAGGATATAGACAGGAACGCCATCAATACGCGCCTTACGGCGGCGGTGAACAAGGCCTTCGAAAAGGCGGTAACGGAGATCACCAACTCCTTTAAGGCAAAGGTGCGGACCGTGCTCGGCGACATTGTCGATATCGACCCGCAGCAACTTAAGACCGCCGTTCAGAACCTGGGCACCACCATGCAGACCAAGTTCCAGACCAAGGTCACCAATCTCGGCAACGCGTTCATTACCGCCTGCACAGACGGCCTTGTCAATTTCGACGAGTTGGTGACGTTCGCTTCCGGCAACATGGCGGAAACGATGAAGACCAACCTGAGCAATGCCATCCAGGGAGCCATCAAGAAGCTCGGCCTGGCGATCACCAACGCGGCCATCGACAAATTGACCACCGAGCTCGATGTCAAGCTCGCTCCCAAGAAGGACGATTCAGGCAAGCGCCACGTCATCCGCACCGAAGCCATCGCCGGCGCGGGTGCCTCTAACGTGGGCATCGCCGGCAGCGTGGCCGTGGCCGTGGTCAACGGCTCGACCAAGGCGGTTATAGAAGATATAGAGAAGACTGCGGGCGAGCCGCTTAAGTACACCATCACTGCCGGCGGAGACTTGATAATCGAGGCGGTAAACGACCAGAAGGTCATAACCACCGCTTCCGGATCGATGAACGCCGACGGCAGCGCCGACAACAACGCTTGCGCCGGAGCCGGCGCGAAGAATGATACCAACAGCACGGCCGAAACCCCCGACCCGGTTGAGGCCGGGCCAAAGCCCGATAACAAGACGAGTGCGGAAGTCGCCGGTTCGCCTGTATATGCGAAGAGCGGCGATGAAGTCACCTGCGAGTTCCATATCGAGCTGGTCGGTCTGGGCGGACGAGTGACCGATATCAGCTCAAGCGGCCTGTCCGCCAAGCTTGAGGCTGATCCCATGTACAGCATGCCACAGGTGCTGACGTACAGCTACGAGGACAAGGAAGGCAAAACCAAGACCGGCAAGATCACGGTAAACGAGGATGACGGCGAGTTCGGCTTCATCGTCCCGCGCGATCTCAGCACCACCAAAAAAGAGGTCACCATCAAGGTCGACTTTGTCGCCCCGCTGTACTCCTTCCAGGCCAACAACGGCGGCAAGGTGGATATCGATGAAGATACTCAGACCGGTACGATGACGGCCTATAAAGGCTACAAGCTTCCCGAGAAGCTGATATACAGCTATGTCGACGAGAACGGCGCCGAGAAATCCGGCGAGATCGAGATAGCCGCCGACAGCGACGGCACGTTCCAGATAGTAACGCCCAACGGCATCAACGGCACCGACGAGGGCAAGAATACGCTGAAATACACCGTGGAATTCGCGGAAGACCTCCACGAGATCACCTGGAACAACAGCGCCATAAAGAAGGCTTCCGTTGACGGCAGGCAGAGGAAGGACGGAGATCCCGTCGAAGGCAAGTTTGAGGATCTGGTGGTCATCACCGTGGAGATCCCGGCCGGCAAGAGGATCAAGGAAGGCAGCCTGACCTATAAGGTCGAGGGCCAGGACGCGAGCGATCCCGGCACTCCCATAAAGGTGATCGACAGCTCCTACGGCAACACCGTCGACTACTGCTTCTACATGCCCGAAAAGAAGATCACCGGCTTTACCGTAGAATTTGAGGACGATCCCAACGCCCCGACCACCGGCTCCACCAGTACAAGGGAGCATCCGGAAGAAGTAAAGCATAAGGTCGGAACCGGCGCCAGCGCGAAGGAATACACCTTCCAGGTCATGCATTCCGAGGGTGGTACTGTCACCATCGGAGCGGACGGCATGTCGGCCACTGTCAAGGCGGACACGGGCTACACGCTGCCCAATGCCGCGACGCTCACCTACATAGACAAGAACGGTCAGTCAAAGACCGTGAAGCTGGCACTCAACTCCAAGAACGCCTTTGGCTTCCTTATTCCGAGGGATATAACCGACAACACGAACCAGCAGATATTTATAGATGTTGAGTTCACCAAATCGAACAACCCGAACGCCAATACCCCCGGCACCGGCAGCAATGCCACGCAGGCGAAGAACGGCACCGGCAAATCCGTGGGCGTAGGCGCGGCGTTCTCGTTCTCGTACGGCTCGGTAAAGACGCAGGCCACCATCGACAGCAAGCGCGATGTGGCGGCCAACGCCGTCAACATACAGGCCGCGGCGGACCGCGTGATAGAGACCTCCAGCGTGTCGGGCTCCGATCCCATGGCCGGCGACGGCAAAGGGAGCCAGGGCGGGAACAGCACCTCGGCCGACGACGCCAAGGATATCTCCCTTGACGCTTCCGTATCCATCAACATACTCGACAGCGTCGTAAAGGCCGGCGTCGGCAAGGACGTCAGGATACGCACCACCGGCGGCAACACCATAGAGGTGCCCACCGGCGAGGAAGAGGAAGAAAAGACCGACGAGAACGCTGACGAGGACGGCGAGGACGATGAAGAAGAAGAGGAAGAGAAGCAGTATGTGAACTTCCTCCTGAACGCCGTTGAGAGCGGGAAGGCCGAGGTAAAGGCCAGTGGCTTCGCGATGGGCGGATCCACCGCGGTAGGCGCCGCCGTCGGCGTGAACATCGTATCGACCGATATAGTCAGCGCGTTCCTCGGCGACGCGACCCTTGAGGCCGGCACCGCGAGGATCGCCGCCACGAGCTCGAGCGAGGACATCACCAACTCCCTCGCCACGGCGGTCGGCGCCGATATCCAGAGACATATCGACAAGGCCAAGGGCAAGGTCGCGGAAGGTGAAGACGCCGCCAACTCCGTGACCAACGGCGACATCTACAACAATAATAACAACAACAATA
>JAFRLF010000095.1 GCA_017431365.1 Clostridia bacterium
ATCATCAGCCCTGCCAGATCGCAATACGTTATGCGCGTCGCTCCGCAGCGCAGAGCCGTTCTGATCGCTTCAGTCAGAAAATTACTTTCGGCGCGTGTGGCGTCCAGGGCGCTGAACTCGACTTCGGAGCACAGCGCCTTACAGGCCGAGACAAGAGTCTCTATATGCTTGAGCATAGCCGGCGCCTTTTTGTGACACATATACTCCATCTGCACGGCCGAAACAGGCAGCATGACGTGAAGAACAGGCCTTTTGGCCGCCTTGATACTATCCCACGCTTCCATAACAGAAGACTCAGTTTCACCGACAGAGAGGATAAGGTCGCTGCTGATCAGCGTCGCAAGCGTTCTGTTCAGGAGGCTGTCGGTCTGATGATCTTCGATGGGCGGCAGTTCAATGCCGTCCAGGTTGAGCCGGTCCAAAGTGCGAGCACATTCCATTTTCTCCCGGAAAGAAAGATGCCGGTTGCGGGAGACACTCAACTCGCGCAGGGTCACGTCATAAAGCCTGATTTTTTTCACGTCTTATCACTCCTGAATATAATACAAATTAAGTCCCGGAGACCATACAAATCTCCGGGACGATAAATAACCGCGGTACCACCCAGTTTGCTGCAAAAGCGCAGCCGCTCGACAGGTTCAGTCAAACCCAAAGCCTGATAACGGAGCTTATCCCGGAAACCCCTAATGATTCAACGTAGGAACGTTCAGGGCTCTGCTCTGGCAGCAGACGGCCTTTGTCATCAACATCGGCTCGCACCATCCGCCGACTCTCTGAAGAGTGATTTGACAAGACCTAATGCCTTCATGGCCGTTCAATTCTGAAATATTGTTCGTATTATACCCGCAGAATCAAAGCCCGTCAAGAAAAAACAAGCCTATTTAGCGCCAAAATCCGAATTTTAACTGTTTAACTAATCGTTTTCGTACGTCTGACAGAACTGTCTGAGAGCGACCTGTGTTCTCTGCGCTGCCATCTTCGCAAATCGCGGAAAATCCGTTTCGCTGTCATCATCGGCATGATCGGATATGGCGCGTAAGGCGACGAACGGCACTCGATTGAGGCTGCAAACCTGAGCGATGGCTCCGCTCTCCATATCACAGCATATGGCGTCAAAATTCGAGACGATCTTTCTTTTCAGATCGACACTTGAGACGAACTGGTCGCCGGTGGCTATGACGCCGGAGACGACGTTGACGCCCTGCGTCTTCTGTATTTGATTTGCGAGGCGCTGCGAGGCGCCTTCATCGCAGGGGAAGTAAACCGTATTCACCGTCGATACAAAGCCGATGGGATCGCCCAGAGCGGTGGTATCAACGTCGTGCTGAACACATTTCGTCGCTACGGCAATATCGCCGTAATGCAGATTGTCAGACAGCGATCCCCCGACGCCCACATTGATGACGAGATCGGGCGAATAAATGGATATGAGCAGCTGTGTGCAGGCGGCGGCATTGACTTTGCCTATGCCGCACTGAACAATGACCACGCTTTGTCCGCCAAGCTGCCCAGATACAAACGTCATCCCCGCGCAGACTTTTTCCTGTTTCTGCTCGCACGTCTGTTTGAGCGCATCCACCTCGACGGCCATGGCGCCCAGAATGCCGATCATAATATCGCCTCCGAATCCTCATGTACGCTTGTGTTCTGGTAAATTAGGGCTACGGCCTTTGATGATATGCCCTTTCCCTCGCCCTCGAATCCCAGTCCCTCGGTTGTCGTCGCCTTTACGCTGACCCGTTCGACAGGCAAGTGCAAAACGCCGGCAAGGTTATCCCGCATCTTATGAATATAGGGCGCGAGTTTAGGCCTTTGGGCTACAATCGTCACGTCGACATTGCCGGGCTCGTAACCGCGTTCACGCAAAAGAGCATATGTCTTTTCCAGCAAAAGCAGTGACGAGATATTCTTATACTCATCGCTGCTGTCGGGGAAATGGCCGCCGATGTCGCCAAGCGCCGCGGCGCCCAGCAGCGCGTCGATGAGCGCATTGACAGCGACGTCGGCGTCAGAATGTCCCAATAAGCCCTTTTCATATGGAATGGCGACGCCGCACAATATGAGCGGCCGGCCGCTTACCAGACGGTGGACGTCGTAACCCATTCCAACCGAGAAGGGAAATCCGGTAAAAGCCGCGCCGTTCATGATATGATCTCATACATGCCGGCCGCGTCCGCCTTCATGGCATGCTCATTCAAAGAAAGGACTCTGTATCTGACCGAATTGGCGCCGAATCGAATCTCCAGTTCGTCCCCGACCTTCAATTCGACACCCGGTTTAGCGACTTTGCCATTCACGGTCACGCGTCCGCCATCGCAAGCTTCGTTGGCGACTGTTCTTCGCTTTATAATCCTGGATACCTTGAGATATTTATCGAGTCTCATTTAGACTTGTTCCCTCCAATGAGCCAGAATGGCGTGAGTCAGTTATTCTTTCTCAACGTTCTTGATGATGCGCAGCGTCTGACTCGGCTTAAAGTCAAGCTTTGTTGCCGCGGGGATTGTCACGGGATCGCCGCTATGCGGGTTGCGTCCCTGTCTTTGCGGCGTATGCTTTGGCGCAAAGATACCAAAGCCGGTAAGGCTGACGGTCTCTCCACTTGCGTAGGCCTGCTTGACCGTTTCGATAAACGCTTCACACACGCGAACCGTAGTGGCCGAATCGAGTCCGCAATTCAGGGCCACTTTTTTGTAAAATGCCTTTTTATTCATGAGTCGCACCTCTTTTATTTGTCTTTCGGTTCAGGGACTTCATTATTTGCCGATCTTTCAACACGCCGCCGAAGGGCTTCGCTGAGCTCTGACTCAGGATCGAGACCTGCTCTTCGGCAATCTCTGACCATCCGATAGAAGCGCTCGCCCCAACTATCGTCCAGCGGATCGTCATTCACGGCGTATAAATCCATGGCCTTCGCCACTTTAGACGCCCTCGTCAAAGCCGGCATGGCGAGGGGAATCTTTGCCAGCTTCTCATAGAGAGAGGTATAAGCCTTTTCCTGGGCTTTGGCTTCATCCCACACCGCGACAACTTCCTGCGCCGTATCGCAATGCTTGTCGCCGAAGACGTGCGGATGGCGCCTGATCATCTTTTGACAGATGGCTGTCGTCACGTCCGATATGTCGAATTCGTCAAATTCCCTGGCAATCTGCGCATGGAAGGCGATCTGATACAAAACGTCGCCCAGTTCCTCACACATGTCGCTGCCGTCGCCTCGATTGATGGCGTCAACCGTTTCATAGGCCTCTTCGATGATATAAGGACGCAGGCTCTCATGGGTCTGTTCCCTGTCCCAGGGACAGCCGTCCGCGCTTCGCAGGATCGACATCATCTTCATGAGATCTCTAAAAGAATAACGCTGTTTTATCTTCAGGTCCGTGATCGGCAAAAGCGCGGCGTGCGTCATATGATCGTAGTGCTTCTGTCGATCAAGCTCAAACAGGGGAAGCACCGCAAATGGCTTGTCCGGTTTGAGCATATACACGGGCCAGTCGTCGGGCCAATAGTCGGATAGAGCCGTTTTAACTTCACCTGCCAGAAGTCTATCTGAGATTTCGCAGACAATGAGGCCTTCATCCGGGCTGGGTTCAAATCGCATAATGTCGGACGCGCTTACGCGCTGATATGAGCTGCCCAACAGCCCGTTTAGACAGCTTTCTTCGCTCACGCCGCCGTACAGGCGAACACAATTGCCCCAAGAGGCGGTTAGCCTTCGGACAGTTTCGTCTCCCGCATCGTTGACACAGAAGACGATGTCCGCCTTTTCAGCCGCATTCCTGAGCGCAGACGCCGTGCGATCCGCCAGAGCATCAAAATCCTCAGCGTTCTGATAAGCATCGTCAAAAGTTGTATAATCGATTGTTTCCCTGTCGAGCCAATCGGCCGCGCCGCATCTGGACGTTTTTAAGTAAACGGGCATCCCGCTTTTTAATAACTTCAAAACGCCCAGAGTGAGATCGTCTTCCGTCCAGCCGACAGATACGATGTTAATCAATCCCATACCGCGACAATTCCACCTCCGTACGAGATTATTATAAATGAGCTTGTCTGCGTTGTCAATCCAGGGGACTAACCCGGAAAGAGGGATACAGCCTCACGGCTTTATGCCCTGTTTGACGTTCACATTTTCGTTTTCTCCGGGGCTTTATGAAACACTGGACAAAACATCCGTCTTGTTATAAAATGAAATAGCTTTGAGATATATGCTCATTCGCCATTAATTACTTTTGAAAGGATTTGATTGTATTGCGGCAAAGCGGAATCCTCCTGCATATTTCTTCCCTGCCGGGGCCGGATGGTATCGGAAGTCTGGGAAAGGAGGCCTTTGATTTCGCAGATTTCCTACACAGGGCCGGAATGACGATCTGGCAGGTCCTGCCTATGGGGCCGACGGGATATGGCGAATCGCCCTATCAGTCGACCAGTGTCTATGCGGGAAACACGATGCTGATTTCTATCGACCGTCTCATTGACGATGGTTTATGTCCCAAGTTGGACGACGGTGAACGATATGTCTCTCAATCGCCGGACTCGGTCGATTTTCCCGCTGTCCGCAGGACAAAGACCGCCTTGCTGCGAAAGAGCTTCCAGTATTCAGAAGCCAAACTGAGCAATGAATTGAGCGCTTTTAAAAAAGAGCAGTCCTGGGTCACGGATTTTGCGCTCTTTACAGCGCTGAAGGATCACTTTGGCGGCGTTAAATGGACTGACTGGCCGGACAAGGCCGTTAAGAGTCGAGATGAAGACACATTGTCACAGTTCAGAGCCCAGTTGGACGAAGAGATCAGATTTCACATCTGGTGTCAGTACGTATTCGCGCGCCAATGGCGCGAGCTGAAGTCGTACTGCAACGGCCTCGGTATTTCTCTGTTCGGCGACATGCCCATATACTGCGCCGAGGACAGCGCGGACAGCTGGCTGCATCCGGAAGTGTTTCAGCTCTCCCAGGATGGAGAGCCGCGCCGCGTAGCGGGCGTCCCGCCGGACTATTTCTCAGAAGACGGTCAGCTCTGGGGGAATCCTCTGTATCGCTGGACGTGGCTGAAGGAGAATCATTACGGCTGGTGGGTCGAGCGCATGCGCCATATGGGAGAAATGTATGACATCATACGCGTAGACCACTTCATCGGCTTTGCCAATTACTATTCTATCCCCCACGGCGCGCCGAACGCGCGTAACGGCCGCTGGATCGTCGGCCCGGGAAAATCGCTTTTCAAGACGCTGAAACAGGAATTGCCGGATCTGAATATCGTGGCGGAGGATCTCGGCGAAGTGAACGACAGAGTCAGAAGCCTCATTGCCTGGACAGGTTATCCCGGGATGAGAGTTCTGCAGTTCGCTTTCACAGAGGGCGAAGGCAACACGCATCTGCCGGAACTGATATCTGAGAACACGGCGTATTACACGGGAACGCATGACAACGTGACGGCGTTGAGCTGGATCAAAAGCGCCACCGACGAACAGTTTGAACTGGCACGCACTATGTGTGATTTTGTCGACGAATACGACGCGCCATGGTCATTCATACGGACCGTGTTCATGAGCAAGGCGCGCATCGCCGTGACGCCGGCGCAGGACATACTCGCCCTTGACGACTGGGCGACCATGAACCGTCCGGGAACAGTTGGCGGCGGAAACTGGGCCTGGCGCATACGAGCCGACGCGCTGACGGACGAACTGGCCAACAAGCTGCTCGAGCTCAATCGGGAGAGCGGACGAGGATAAACCGAAATGATTTCTGCCATCAGAACTGAGCGGCTGAACGTCCGACGGGTAACCGCCGACGACTGGCGCGCGATACAAGGGATTTGGGCCGACAGAGCCGCGACGGCTTACGCAAAGTATGACAAGCCGGTCGATACCTCGGACGCGGCCGTGCTCAGTCGAATTGAAAAATGGTCTTTATTCGCAGACAGCGAAGAACACATGTTCTTCGCTGTCTGCCTTGACACTGTTCTCATTGGGTATATCGCTTTCAACCGGCGGGCTGAAGGATATGAAATTGGATATTGCTTCCATTCAGCCTTTCACGGGAAAGGATACGCTAAAGAGAGCATATCCGGCATTCTGAGCGCGTTGCGCCAGGAGGGCGTGCGTTTCGTCAGCGCGGGGACGGCGCTTGACAATACGCCGTCTGTTCGCCTGCTTGAATCACTGGGTTTCGAATTGACAGAGGTAGAAAACGTTTCATTTTACAGCGACGCGCACGGTCAGCCTATCTACTTCCGGGGCGGCATATTTGAGCTGCGCATGTGAGAGATCATGGAACTCTCATTTCAGGAAGCCGTTAATGATCTGCTCTTCCGCTTCCTGTTCAGTGAGGCCCAGGGTCATCAGCTTGATGATCTGATCGCCCGCGATCTTGCCGATTGCGGCTTCGTGAACGAGAGAAGCGTCGACGTTGTTGGCTTCCAGGCCGGGTACGGCAAGAATGCGGCCCTCGTCCATGATGATGGAATCGCATTCCGTATGTCCCTGACAGGGCGCGTTGCCCACGAGCTTGGCGTCAAACTTCTGGAACGAGTGATCCCTGGCAACCGAACGCGAGACGACGTCGGCGTTTGAGCCTTCGCCGTTCAATTCTACGCTGTACAGACTGACGGCGTTTTGTTCGTCATGCGTCATGAGACGTTCGCGCACGACAAGCTTGGCACCCCTGTCAAGTTTCGCCAGCGTTTTCCGGTTCGTGTCGTCGACACCTTTGATCTGGACCATTTCCATCTCGACAAAACTGTCGGGTTCCTGATACACTTCAGTCACGGGGTTCAGAATTCTCTTCCCGGCACCTGTGCCGGAACCGTAGTGCTTCTCGACATAGCGCACGCGGGCGCCTTTACCGACGAAGAACCGGTGAATGCCGTCGTGCTGGCTGTCCTGATTGCCGCAGTTGTCAATGCCGCAGCCAGCGACGATGTCGACGTCGGAGTCTTCGCCGATTTAGAAATCGTTGTAAACAGTTTCCTTAAGACCGCTTTCGGTAACGACAACGGGTATATGCACGCTTTCCCTTTTCGTACCCGGCTTGATTCGAATCTCAAGTCCGCTGACATCCGTTTTGGATGTGATTTCTATATTGGCGGTAGATTGCCGTCCGGCAGAAGCGCTGTTTGAGCGGATGTTGTACGCACCTTCCGGAACGGCGTGAAGGTCAGCCACTTCCCTGAGAATTCGTTTTTGAATTTCATCCAGTTTGATCAATTTCAACACCTCTTAATCGATCTGTTGGAATCGGCAGTCGCTCACGGCCGAAGCCGTTCCGATCAGTCCGGGCAGAATCTCATCTCTCGAACCCTGCGCAAACAGCGTGCCTTCTTTGAGGACGATAATCTCATCGGCGATGTTCAGAATCCGCTCCTGGTGAGATATGATGATGAGAGACCGATGGCTCATCGTCTCGCGCATCCCCTTGAACACCTGTATCAGATTCTGGAAGCTCCAAAGGTCGATGCCAGCCTCCGGCTCGTCGAAGATGGTCAACAGCGCGTTGCGGGCAAGGACGGTCGCTATCTCTATGCGCTTGAGTTCCCCGCCGGAAAGACTGGCGTTGACCTCTCTGTCGATATAGTCCCTGGCGCACAGGCCGACCCGACTGAGGTACTCGCACGCCGCCGCGACCGTAAGATCCTTTCCAGCGGCTAGGCGCATCAGGTCGAGCACTTGTATGCCCTTGAATTTAACGGGCTGCTGAAAGGCAAAAGCGACGCCGGCTTTCGCCCTCTCAGTAACAGACCAGCCGGTAATGTCTTCTCCATTGAAGAGAATCATCCCGAAATCCGGTTTTTCTATACCCGCGATCAGTCGGGCCAGCGTGGATTTCCCACCGCCGTTTGGGCCGGTGATGACAACCAGCTGTCCGTCATCGACCGTAAGATTCACGTTTCGAATGATTTCCTTATCCTGGCCGCTGTTGTTGACCTGGAAGGAAAGATCCTTAATCTGCAGCACGAAATATCGCCTCGTTCCTCGTTATTAATTCGCGTCAAAAGCATCTCTTGTTGCGGCTCTTTTTGCATTGCTCTATGCGATCGCAGCGATAGCAGAGTTCGTTATCGCACACGCCGTCATTATTGTAATATGACAGGATATTGTCGACGGTCGTCTGAGCGATGTTGCTGAGCGCTTCCTGCGTTAAGAAAGCCTGGTGCGATGTGACAATGACGTTCGGCATGGATATGAGCCTGGACAAGAGCTCGTCGTTGAGAATATGTCCGGATCTGTCTTCAAAGAAGATGTCCGCTTCTTCCTCATAGACATCAAGGCAGGCCGCGCCGATTTTGCGGGCTTTTATACCCTCCAAAAGGGCTTCGGCATCGATGAGCGCGCCGCGCGAGGTATTCAGGATTACGACGCCTTTTTTCATCCTTTCGATGGCTGACGCGTCAACGATGTGACGTGTCTGTTCAGTCAGAGGGCAGTGAAGAGATATGATGTCGCTGCGTGAAAACAGCTCGTCAAGATCGACGTATTCAATATTTGTTCCCGAAGCGGGAAACGGGTCGTATGCGATGACATTCATCCCGAAGCCGCGGCAGATGTCGATAAAAATCCGGCCGATTTTTCCGGTCCCTACAACGCCAACCGTTTTGCCGTGAAGGTCGAAACCGGTCAGCCCATTCAGAGAAAAGTTGAAATCTCTCGTCCGGTTGTATGCCTTGTGAATGCGGCGCACCGAGGTCAACAGCAGCGCGGCGGCATGTTCAGCGACGGAATACGGAGAATACGCCGGAACGTGAACCACATGTACTTTACCATAGGCGGCACGTATGTCGACATTATTATAGCCCGCGCAGCGCAGGGCGATCAATTTGACGCCAAAACGGTACATTTTGTCGATCACAGCGGCGTTGACCGCGTCATTGACAAAGACGCATACGCAATCGCTCCCCGAAGCCAGGTCGACCGTGTCCTCATTGAGCTTGGTTTCCAAGAATCTGAAGCGGATGTCATGAAGCGCGCCATACTGTTCAAAGGCCGGCCGGTCGTAAGCTTTTGTGTCATAAAACGTTACCGAAATCATAAGGACCTCCTCTGACACTTTTGCCTTTAACTATGATTGTACCAGAACTTGACTTTAAAGTACATTATCCACACAACAAAATAACAGAACTCTATTGACTTTTACGGTATTCATGTTATCGTGAAATTCATCATGCTTTCCGGAGCGTCAGGAGGATGACAATGGAATCAGATTTTGAACGCAATCTGTCATTGGAACGCAAACACCTCGCCAGCATTTTAAAAACAGTTCGTCGCCTGAAAACGGTCAGCGATGAGGAATTGATAAAAGCGCAGTCAGAGCTGGCCAGCGTGTTTAAATATGACAGGGATAATACTGATCTGCTTGAGGTCAGGCAGCTTCTGTTTGAGCGCGCGGAAGATCTCTCCCGCGCCATGAAGTATGCGCTCAATCAGCCGTACTTCACGCGCGTCGATTTCATACCGAAGGACGCTGATAAGGAGATCATCTATATCGGAAAACACAGTGTCATACCGGAAAAGAGCTACGAACCGCTTGTTCATGACTGGCGAGCGCCGATAGCCAACCTGTACTATTCCGGGCAAGTCGGTCCAATGCGCTATGAAACGCCAGACGGCTCTGTTGAAGGCGAGCTGACCCTGAAGCGCAACTTTTCCATCATCGACGGACGCCTTGAGAGCATGTTTGATTCGGACATCGTTTCAAAGGACGCGTACCTTCAGTCTGTGCTCAGCGCGGCATCCGGCGACCGACTGCGCGACATCGTCACCTCCATACAGGCCGAGCAGAATTATGTCATCCGCTACCCGCTCAAGGAGTCGCTGATCGTCCAGGGTGTTGCCGGTTCGGGCAAGACCACGATTGCCCTGCACCGGATCGCCTATCTGCTGTATACATATCAGGAGACGCTGCGTCCCGAACATGTACTGATTCTCGCGCCCAACCGTCTTTTCCTAAACTATATTGCTGACGTTCTCCCTGATCTCGGCGTCGAGAGAGTCAGGCAACACACCTTTGCTGAGTATGTTTACCAACAGTTCGGAGATCTGGTGCCGCAACTCTCAGGAGAGGATTTAAACGAACACATACTGAACCTGGATGAAAGCCGGCGCAGAGCCATGGTCGGATTCATGCGGTTTAAGGGCTCCAGAGAGATGGTCGAACTGATCAACGGCTGGCTCGACGGCGTTGAAACCGATCTTCCGCCGGGAAAGGATATAAACTTCGGCCCTATAAAGCTCTATACGGCGGACGAACTCAGGAAATTCTTTCTGACAGATCAGAAGCCCTTTCCTCTGACGCGCCGCATAGCTGAATTTAAGAAGGATCTGACACTACGGGTCACGCAAGGCGCGCAGAGGCTTATATTATGGTTCCAGGCGGAAACCGACAAAAGGTGTGAAAAACTGCGCGCCTCACTGCCGCCGGGCGAAGAACGACGCAAACGCCTTGTCTCACTGTACGACAGCAGGGATCAGCGCATACGTGAAATCGAGGAGCGCGTAAAACCGTTTGTCAAAGAGAATATGTCCGTGTTCCCCGATCTGAAAGTCATCTCAATGTATAAAGCGTTTATGAAACATCTTGCCGATACACAGCCGCCGCAAAGCCGCGCGCGTCAGTGCGCCGAGTTCACGCTGGACAGACTGAAGAGCGGTTCCATCGACAGCGAGGACATAGCCCTGGTGGCTATGATCGCCATGCGCGCGTACGAGATAAAAAGGCAGGACATACGGCATATCGTCATTGATGAGGCACAGGATCTATCATACGCGGAATTCGCGCTGTTGAAATCAATGAACAGGCGATCGACAATGACCATCGTCGGAGATCTGATGCAGGGCATTCGCAGCTGGCGCGGGGTAACGGACTGGCATACGCTTGCGCGCGACCTTTTCGACGACAAGGCGACGCGCCACACCTTACTGACCAGCTACCGCAATACCGTTGAAATCATGCAATTGGCGTTCAGAGTCGCGAATCATTTCCCCATAGACGGTCAGGACCGAATGAAACCTGTCCTTCGGCACGGAGAAGAACCGCATTTTATGCGCTACAGTAACGCTGAAGAACAGATCACGGCGATATGCGATATCATTTTATCCTGGCAGAGGGATTCAGTGCGCTCTGTCGCAGTCATTGAAAGAACGGATGCGGCGCTTGACAGGCTGCTGACTGGGATTTCAGCCCGCATGCCAGCGCATCGTCTGAACGTGGACGATGCCGTCTACGTAGCGGGCGTACAGGTCGCTAAGGCCAGCGACATTAAGGGGTTTGAGTTTGATGGAGTCATCATGGCCGATGTCAGTGACCATAGCTTTGGCATGAGCGAATTGGATGAGCGGCTGCTGTTTGTCTGTCTGACGAGGCCGCTGCACCGACTTGTATGCCTGTATAAAGGGCAGCTCTCTCCCCTCTTTACGCCATCAGGCGAGCACCAAGATGAGAACGGTCCACAGGATCAGCGAACAAATCACGCCGAAGATACAGAATAACGCCACTTTGACGGTTCGAATCAGCAGGCGCTTTGGCTTCTGGCGGCCGGATACCTCCTGCTCCACTTCGTGCAGGACAAAGGCGCTGTCGATTCTGCCTGCGGCATTCATCTGCTGACGTATCGCCTTCATGCAGGCGCGTTCTGTATTCACTCCGGATCTGTTACGCGCTTTGAGTTCACCTTCAAGATGGATTTTGAACACCGACAGTTTTTCGCGTATCTCTTCGTCCGTCAGACTCGTCACACGGGCAATCTCCCGATGCGTCATAGCGCAGCCAAAGCGCAGCACAGCCAGGCGCTGCGTCTCGGCGTTTTCATTTTTGAGAACCTGCAGAATGGGAGATTTCACCGTTTCCGGTATGCCGAAACTCTGCCATGCGTTCGCAGCGGCGGCATCATCCAAGCGCTCAAAGGCCGCCGCGCGTATCTGAGAAACGATGGCATCCCGTATCCCCATTGGCGAAGAAACGGCGTCTTTGAAATAGGAGCGCGTCAGAGCGTCGATCAGTACGCGTTCAGCCGTGCCGCGATTTCCGGCAATGGCGTAGGCCGCGCTGTAAAAAAAACTGATGTAAGGACTGACTTGTTTTACAAAGGTATTATATCCGTCCATCATTAATCCTTTTTGATTTGAATCTGTGCAAAAATCGAAGGCTGCTCACGCGAACAGCGTCACGGTCATTGTCATGGATTGCCCGTCTTCGCTCGTTGCTGCGATCTTTCCCTTGTGCGCCGTTACGATCGCATGAGCGACGGACAGGCCGATGCCGTGTCCCCCAGTAGCGGAGTTGCGCGAGGCGTCAGCTCGGTAGAACCTGTCAAAGAGCCGCCGCAAATCTTGTGTTTTCACATCTTCCGCCGTATTGTAGACGATCAGTTTCACGGTTTTGCCCTGCTTTTTCAGCGTTACTCTGACCGATCCACCCTGCGGTGAGTATTTCAGCGCGTTGTCCAATAAAATGCTCGTCAGCTGTCGCAGCGCCTTTTCATCGCCGGTCAACGTAATCATGGGCTGTATATCCGTTTTAAAGGCTTTTTGCTGTGTGACAGCCAACGCCTGGAAGGATGTGCAAATATCAAAAACCAGATCTGAGAGAGAGCACTCAGCCATTGCAAACTGACTTCTGTCTTCTTCCATGCGCGAAAGCGTGACCAGCGCGTTTGTCAGCTCTGTCATATTTGTGACCTGCTGCTGGATATCCGCCAGCCATTCGCTTTCCCCCACGTCCATTTCCAGAACTTCAGCGTCGGCGCGTATGATGCTGAGAGGCGTCTTCAGTTCATGACTCGCGTCGGTGATGAAGCGCTTTTGTTTTTCATAGCTTTCGGCGGCCGGCTTTGTGATTATCTTCGAGAGAAGAAGTATCAGCAGGAAAACGCATATGAAACCAACCAGTGATGTCAGCGAACTGGCAATCAGGAAAGATTGAAATGCGTTGAGCGCCAGCGTACAATCGAGGAAAATGATCATCGTGCCTTCGTCAGTTTTACTTCGGAGGTAACGGTATTGATCCAAAAAACCGCGGTTGGCCCCCGAATTGAACGCCGCTATGGCGTAGGTTTCAGCTTCCGTTTCGGTTACCGCAGAGACATGGTCTGTCGTCACTTTTTGACACTGACCGTCCGAGTTCAGTATAACCGTGAAATATCTCGTCTCAAATTCGATCTCAGCCGAATCAAGACGGCCTGTCCGAAAGCCCAAAAGCCTTCCGGAGCCCTTGCGAAATCCCCTTTCAGCGCCATGTGAGCTATCAGGCTGACGGTTCACCTCGGGGGCATTAGTCATATCAGCATCCCCGGGCGGCAACTGATCGACGCTCCGGCTGTCTGACGGAAAGACGCCATAGTTATCGCTCAGAAATTGCAGAACTTCATCCGCGTCGTTCAAGACGCTTTGATAGTTGATGACGTTCATGCCGCCAATGATCAAACTCAGCACAGCGAGCATGGACAACATGGCGGTGAGCACAAAACGCAGTCGCAGTCGCTGTATCATTCACTGACCTCCAGCGTATAGCCCGCGTTTCGAACGGCTTTGATCTGCACGTTGGCGCCGATAGCCGTCAATTTTTTCCGCAGATAGGATATGTACACCCAAATCACCGAGACATCGGATTCGGTATCGTATCCCCAGACCTTTGTCATGAACGTCTCGGTCGGAATGATTGTCTTGGGACTCGACATGAGGATTTCCATCATCTGATACTCTTTGTGCGCAAGACGGCAGTCGCCGCCGGGGCCTGTTAGCTCAAACGTCGATCGATCGAGCGAAATATTTCCCACGCGCATGGTATTATCCAAGTTCTGAGGTGTCTGAGCGCGGGTCATGGCGCGTATTCGCGCGAGCAGTTCTCGTGTATGAAACGGCTTGGTCAAGTAGTCATTGGCTCCAAGATCAAGTCCGTTAACCTTGTCGTCCACTTCCGAACGCGCCGTCAGCATCAGGACGGGCGTGGAGTCACCGCGCTTGCGGATCTCTCTGAGAACGGAAAAGCCGTCCAATTTCGGCATCATGACATCGAGAATGACGCCGTCATATGACCCGACCGCAAGATAGTCGACGGCTTCCTGACCGTCAAAGACAGCGTCTACCGCATAGTTGTTCTTTTCAAGGATCGCCTTGACCGCCCTCGATAGAGAGCGTTCATCCTCGGCCAGTAAAAGTCGCACCGTGTTCTTTCCTCCGTAATCGTTTCTGCCGACGTTGTCATTTGTCCTGCGTATCAATATGATTTCTGTCCAGAGTGGAAGCGGATGTCTGTATGATCACATGAGCATAGAGCTTATTGGCAAAAGCCGACATCACCGCCCGAATGATCGCTTCTTCCTGCGTTGATCCGACAGGCGGCAGCGTTTCATCCAAAAAAACATGCCTGATATTCTTTTCCATCTCTTCGCAGAAAAGATCATAGGCTATGTTGTTCTGGAAACGGCTCAGCACCATCTCCATCATGTCCTGGAGCTCAGAAATTGAGAAATCTCTCTTCAAAGAGCCGATGACCAGGAGCCGCGACACCTGTCGTATGCCGTACTTTTTCTTGACGGGCGCGGGAATGAGCTTCATCTTGACATAATTGTTGATCATGCTGGAGGTGATCAAACGTCCATCCTGTCCAACGTTGAGCGGCTCCAGATGACGTTCCGCATAACTGACCAGCTGATCCATATACAGATCGACATCAGGGAGTTCATTCCATCTCGGACACCGAAAGTTGACAAGCCTCTCTTCTATTTCATTCATACCTAAACACCTCAAGCATATATTAGCAAACATCGGCCGCAAAATCAATACTTGAACCAAAATGCAAAGCGCGGGACTATTTGAGTTCCCGCGCTTTGATTGTCAGGGCTTTGGGCCATATTCGATAGACGGCGGTGTCCGCCTGTACCAATTCGCCGTCCTGATTGATCGTCATCCCCGGTGAATGTATGGTGACTTCATGGCAGCGCACAGCGTGCACAATGGGCAGACTTGTGTGTTTCCCGGCAATAAACTTGCTGAGAAGGCGGAGTATCTGCCATTTCCCCACCGCGTCAATGCGTATGAAATCGAAGAGTCCGTCGCTGATGGACGCATCGGGTGTCGGCTTCATACCACCGCCGAAATAACGTCCGTTCCCCACTGAAATGATCGTAGCTTCACCGGAATAGGTTTCACCATTCAGAGAGATGGTAACCTTGAGCGGCTTAAACAATCGCAGCGCCGAGAAAAGCCCAAGCAAATAAGGCAGCAAATTGCGTCCAAATCGCTTGAAATGCACGGTCTGCCGCAGAACCTCGACGTCGAATCCGCAACCTGAGACGTTAAGAAAGAAGCGTTCATTTACCTGTCCTACGTCGATACAACGCGGCTCGCCGTCCAACTGAGATGCCAGCGCGTCGATAGGATCCTTGGGCAAGTCAAGCATGCGTACGAAATCGTTGCCCGTGCCGCTTGGAACAAAATACATGGTCGCCGGGCGGCATCGTATGCCATTGACAATTTCGTATATCGTGCCGTCTCCGCCGATGCAGACGATTTCGCCGTCGCCCTGTGTGATCGCTTCGTCGGCAAAAAGAGTCGCGTCTCCGGGCTTTTCAGTCCGCATGACACGATAAGCCAGGCCTCGCGCGTCAAGTAAGGCGCACGTCTTTTCCAGACAGGCCTGTCCGCGGCCGCGCCCCGAAGCGGGGTTTGCGATGATGGCAAGCATAATCAGCGCCTCACATATGCTTATGGCTCAATCCTGAATACGGGAGCGATCGGGTTGCTCCCAACAAGGATGTTGGGACTGTCGACAACCAAGCCGTCGTCCGTGCGCTTGAAAGACATGTTCGCCTCGAGGTCCAGTAACGTCAGTTTTGAGCATGAACCCGGCCACGGAATGAGCAACTGTTTCTGAAGCGGTTCACCTTCGGGCTGACGCACGAGCGCATAGTGTATATTCCCTTTTTTAGTGAATGCAACGCGGCCTGATTCGTTAGGCTCCGCCATGCGCGTGCCATAGATCGCCTCCCCGTTGGGACGCAGCCAGTCGCCCATGCCGTCAAGCATGCGCACACCCTCAGCCGGCAGGCGGCCGTTAGGCTGCGGCGCGAGGTTCAGCGCGAGGTTTCCTCCGCGGCAGACGACGTCGATGAGCAGATGAACCAGTTCCCTGGGGGATTTGAAATGCGGGTCAAAACTGTAGCTGAACCCTCCGCCCACGATAATGCAGCTCTCCCACGGCACATGGATCGGTCCGGTCGGCACGCTCTGTTCCGGCGTGATATAGTTTTCGTTTTCGCCGCCGATCGTCCGGTCGGCCGTGATGAGCCAAGGCTGGATCTTGCGAGCGCGGGCGACGACTTCGCTCAGACGAATGTCCTGACCGTTCTGGGGCCCGACCTGTCCGCCGTCAAGCCAGAGAATATCGATCCGGCCGTAGTCCTCGATGAGCTCCATGATCTGGTTGTGCGTGAATTCGACAAACTTCTCCCATATCTCGGGATGTTCCGAAGGCGTGTAAGTCGGATTTCGCGAATAGGCGACGGGCTTATCCATCCCTTCGGCCCAATACCACGGACAGTGCCAGTCAGGCTTCGAAAAATATGCCGCGATGCCCAGACCACGATCACGGAAGGCGTCAAAGACATCCTTGACGATATTCGCGTGCTTATGTGTGTGGAACGGGCAATCCGGCGAAGTGACCTTGTAGTCCGTGTACTTGGAGTCGAACATGCAGAAACCGTCGTGATGTTTCGTCGTAAAAATCAGGTATTTGAAGCCGTTGCGCGCGGCGATGTCTGCCCAGACCTCCGGGCGAATGCAGATCGGGTTAAAGCTCTTGTACAGATCGACATACTGCTTTTTAAAGACTTCGGGATCAGGCTCCCAATCGTTGAAGCCGCGCGACCACACAGCGTCTTCGTCGGAAAGAGCCCAGGATTCGACGATGCCGATATTGGAATAGATGCCAAAGTGCATCATCAGGGCGAGTTTCTGATCCTGAAACCATTCGAGTCTCTCCCGGATAACGGGATCTGTCGGATACACGTACTGATCTTCTCGACTGCAGCCATGCATGCCCTGTCTTATATTGTCAGCCAAAGCGATTTCCCCTTTCGTCTGCCTCGGTTAAACAGAAAGAAATGAAAACTGTCTATGAAAAAAGAGAGCCAGACAAGATCCGACTCCCAAAAACATCCCATGAGTGCCGTTCGGAACCGCTTTTTCACCCGCCGCTCAGGCAGGACGGACACCTGCAGAAGCATACTGCCTTCCCCTGTCGAGGGGGCCTGACATCCGCGTACCCGACCCGGTGTCCTTTTGTGAAGATGTGGGTAAAAGCAGAATCCGTAGCGAACACCACAGGATATTGAAGCCAACTGCTTTGAGCTCGCCTTCAACGCTATTTAGTATACACACAATAATGCGGCGTGTCAATAAACAAAATCATAAAAAACTTTACGATAACGTCACAAATCGATGTACCAATGCACAGAAAAGCGAAACAATTTGATCAGGGTATGCGGTGATAGTCGCCAATTCCCCTTCTCATGATATGAAGGCGCCATTTTACGCGATCTCGCTTCGGAAGATGTGTGAGTATATATGTATAGACATATCCTCCCAGACGTTCAGCTTCCTGAGAAATCTTCTCTCGGCCGTACTGAAGGCGCTCGATGGCTTGCGAAAGGGTGATAATCTCTTCTGGCACGTTGTCGGATGAGACTGCTCTCGCGGCCAGTCCGGCGGGCGTTTCACCGCCCTGGGGTACAAATCCAAGAATTGCCAGAAGTCCCAGCACAGACCTGTACCATACCATCGCCCGGACAGCGTCGTCCTTCTCACGCGTGGAGATGCGTTCCGGCGAGTTCGCGTTATAGCGCCTTCGGAGGCATTCCCCGGTTCCCAGTATGGCCGCGATAACGAGTAACAAAATCCACGGCCATCTTGGAGATGGACGGTCCTGCCGACTATCATCGTCGCTGTCGGTCTGGCCATCGTCGGTTTCAACGTTTTGTGTGTTGTCGGGCTCGCTTTCGGGTTCGCCATCCGGCTGAGGCGTTTGGCTATTGGGGTTCGCTTCCGGCGTGGGTGTCGGCTGCTGCACGGCTTCAGGAGAAGACGGCAGTTCGGACGGCGGGGGGCTCGGCTCAGGATTCTGAACCGGCTCTTGCCCTTGATTCGATTCGGGCCGCTGTGAATTGTCAGAATTCGGCTGTTCGCGTTCGGATCCATCCATATCTCCGTCTCCGACGTTGTCCGTCGGCGTCGCGTCAAACGCGATCCAGCCAACGCCCCTGAAGTACAGTTCAGCCCATGCGTGCGCGTCCATCCCCGTGACAATGACGCTGTCCTGTCCGTTTGCCCTGACGGCGTAGCCTTCGCAATAACGGGCGGGTATGCCGCACAGCCGCGCCATGACGGCCATGGCCGAAGCATAATACGTACAATATCCCCGGCGTTCCTGAAGAACGAACCATGAAACAAAGTCCTCCCCTTCAGGCGGATAGCGCGCGTCGATCGTATAGACAAAATCCTGACCTCGCAGATAATCGCGGATCGCGAGAGCCTTCTCATAAGTGCTCTCACGTCCATCTATGACATCCTGCAACAGCCAGTACAGATCCTCGCTAATGCCAGATGGCAGCGCGGTGTATTCAGCGTATACCGTTTCATAATCGTCATCGCGAAGGGTGGATGCGCGATTCACAGCTGGTCCCAGGGTTTCAAGGCTTCCGTTCGGCAGCCATACGTCGAAACTGTATGAATCTCCGTAAGCGACGTCCCGCGTGATAAAGACTTCGCCCGTCTCGTTATAGTAAGCGGGAGTATCATACGATGTGTTCAGATCTATCATTCTTTGCGGGACGAACAACGTGCTCGTCCCGGAATTGAGAAACGTCACGCTTGCCGACGAGCGATGCACCTGCCCCCGCAGATTGCCGATAAGATCCGTATCAAAGGCGCCGTTTCGCTTGCTGACACGCGTCGGGTCAAGGTAGAGGTACCTGCTGTTTACGGTGTCGTCTGTCCAGTTGCGGCCGGTATACGTGCGGCTGACCGAACCGCGCAGCAACATGGATTCGTCCGTTTTTACGGACATGACGTCTTCATGGCGGGGAGACGCCGGTCCGCCGAGAAGGTCGATGAGCGGCTGATAACCGTCCGAAGCAACTGTGTAGACGATTCTGGCGTCGTTGAACATGAAATAATCATTGAACAGCTCGCGCACTTTGTCCGCAGCGTCCTGCAAGGGCTTAATGGAGTCCGGCATAACCCCGGCGAGTACAAGCGCCAGCACGGCGCTCAGTATAGCCGCCGGCAGCGCCTGCGTCACGGTCGTATTCTCGCGAAAGGCCCGCGCATACAGCACCGCGAGTGCCGCAAGCCCGGGGATCAGAGTCCAGAGGGGAAGGTCGTATTCCATAAAATGTGCTCCCATGAGTACGAAGACCAGAAGGAGCGTCGCCGGATACACGCCGCCGGCAATGCGAGTCATCAAGAGGGATAAAAGGCTCAATACCAGCGCAATGAGGATAAGCACATAAACCGGCTCTGTGACCGGTTTATCAGGCTCTGCCGTCAGTAGAAGGCGGCTCAGTTCCTGAAACAGATGGTTGAGTTGCGAACCGATATCGATATGCGCGCGCCAGCAGTATACTCCGCCCGCTAATCCCAGACCGATGACGGATAAGGTCGTCACAGTGTTTCTAGCGGTAATGCCTCAGACTATCTCCGCTCACAGGCAGAATAGCGCTATTTGAACATATGAGACAGACATGCCCATCGCGCCGGAAAGCGTTGCCGTCATGGAAAAACTGAGCAGCGCAGCGATCAGCGCGGACCAGGACATGTTCAGGATGCGTTGGGACAATTTCATGGGATTACCTCTGTCGGGATTTCAGCGAAGAAGGATTCTCAGCCGTGGGCGATTCATCCCAGGGATTGATGCATGAACATATAATGCCCTGTACGCCCATTTTCTGCAGCAAAAGCGACTGATCCTCATGTTCGGTCTCTGAGACCCATATGTATCGAACAGTGACGCCCAAAGCGCGCACGCGGGTAACAATGTCATAAAGCTGGGCGTTCAGACTTGAAGACAACAGTATCAGGGCGCCGGTGCGCTGCAAACGCCGCATCTCCAACATGATAACCTGTTCAAAAGGGAAGACGCTGTCAAACTCGAGAAATGCCAGCGTGTTCTGAAACTGCTGAATCTCTCCGGCAGACTGCGCGGCCAATTCTGTCGGGCGCGATACGTGAAGCGGCATTCTCACCTGATAACCCGCCCGGAGCTGCGCCTGCGCGCAGGAGAGAGCCGTTTCGCAAAGGGTGTCTTCCATTCCGGGAATCTGCGATGCCAGGAAGTCCGGTTTCGCGCAGTCCATCAGGATCAGGACGTCAGGCTTTGCGGTTTCCTCAAAAGTGCGGACAAGTAATTCCCGTCGCCTGGCCGTCAGCTTCCAATGAACTTTTTTCAGGCTGTCGCCGTCCTGCCATGCGCGCACACCGGAGGGCGAAGCCAGATCGTCCGTATTGCGTATACGTCCTTGCGGGCCGTCGTCCACCGGCTTTATCTGAATGGGCGATATTTCATAAACCTGCGGAAGGACAGTCAGTCTGAGCCCCTTACGACGGATGGGGCGTTCAAAGGAGAACAGGCCAAAGACGTCCGTCACCCGAATCTGGCGAATACCCACCTGATACACGCCACGGTGCGCACACGCGATCGTATATCGGTATTCCCGCCCCCGCATAGAGGCGGCGCTGATGGTGATTCGTCCGATATCGTTAAGTCCCTGCGGCGAAGTTATATCTATTTCGATCAGGCTGACCGGTATGAGGGAGCGCTTTCGAACGCTCACCTTGACGAGCACAGTCTGGCCGCGCAGAACCCTCTTGCGCGCCGAAGTCAGATCAACCTTGAGCGTGAAAAGCGTTACGATGACGCTGACTATGCCCGTCAGCATCATTAACGACATGATGGCCGCCAGCAAATGGCATACCCGATCCCCGGTTGAGAGAGCAACGCCCCATAGCGTCAGACTGACCAGCAGAAAGACGCCCGTTCTCGGTCTCACGACAGCTTAACCGGCACTTTCACGCCGGCAATGACCTGCGAGAGTATCTTCTCGGCTGACATACCGCGCATCCGGGCTTCAGGACCGATCAGGATTCGATGAGCAAGCACAGGCGAAACCATGAACTGCACGTCCTCGGGGGTAACGTAGTCGCGTCCGGACATAAGCGCTCTGGCCTGAGCAGCTTTCAGAAGGAAGATAGCACCACGGGTCGACACGCCCAACTGAAGCGCGCTTTGCCGCCGCGAGGCTTGAGCAATCAGCGTGATATAGGCATAAATTTCCTTAGCGACATAGATCTGACTGAGCATCTGCTGCATAGCGATGACGTCTGACGCCGTCGCTATAGGTCTGACCTGATCCATCGGACGAGATCCCGACGTATAGCGGGCAAGGATATCGCTTTCCTCCTCACCTGAAGGGTATCCGATGGATATTTTCATAAAGAATCGGTCGAGCTGAGCTTCGGGCAGAGGATACGTACCGACAAAATCCAGCGGATTCTGCGTGGCTAAAACAATAAAGGGCTGCGGCATTTTATAGGTAACGCCGTCCACCGTAACCTGCCCTTCCTCCATGGCCTCCAGAAGACTTGACTGAGTCTTGGGCGAAGTGCGGTTGATTTCATCGGCAAGGACGATCTGGCTCATCACGGCGCCCCGGTGAAACTCCATTTCTCCGGTGCGCATATTGATCATGTTAAAGCCTGTAACGTCGCTGGGCGTTATGTCGGGCGTAAACTGAATTCTGTTAAAAGAACAATCCAGCGAGCGCGCCAATGCCGAAACCAGAGTCGTCTTTCCCACACCCGGAACGTCTTCAATGAGGACATGCCCCTGACAGATCAACGCCGAAAGCATCAGCTCGACGATGCTCTCTTTCCCGACGATGACTTTTCCTATACTGCTTTTCAGAGTGCTGACGATCTTTTTGATATCCTGCATACCGTAAACCTTCCATACTGAGTGTGACTTCTCAGGATC
>JAFRLF010000096.1 GCA_017431365.1 Clostridia bacterium
CAGGCGCGCCGGGCCAATGCCCGGCGCGCCTGAGTTTATGCGTATGTCTGTATGACCTGTCAGATCTCCGGGATGACGACCGGGATCTCGTGGCCCGCCTCGGCGGACTTGCAGATATGGTCGATGATGGCCTGATTGTAGAGGATCTGGCTGGTGGGAACCGGCGCGGGACGGTTGTACTTGATCGCGTCCAGGAAGGAGCGGATCTTGATGTCGAACAGGCCCGGGCCCTTGTGCGGGATCAGCGGGATGACGGTGGACACCTGCTCGCCGGCCACGTCGTGATACAGGGTCATGGGGCTGGTGAAGGTGCCGTTCCAACAGTCGGTGGACGGGATGCGCAGCGCGCCCTCGGTGCCGAAGATGATCGTGTCGCCGGGGGTGTCGGCGTGCATGGCCCAGGAAATGCGGAAGTCGAGGATGATGTCGCCCTCGAGGCGCACGAAGGCCGCCGCGAAGTCGTCAACGGAGAAGCGGGCGGCGTTCTCCTCGGCGGTGTGGAACTTATCCGGCGTGGCGTACTTCGGGTTCGTGCCGAAGTAGGCGCTCTTGTAGCCGGAAACGGTCAGCGGCTTCGGATAGCCGATGGCGTTGAGCACCACGTCCAGGGAATAGCAGCCGATGTCGCCCAGGGCGCCGATGCCGCCGGTGGACTTCTCAATAAACGTGCTGTTCGGGATGCCGCGACGGCGGCCGCCGCCGGTCTGGATGTAGTAGATCTTGCCCAGCGCGCCGCTCTGGACGACCTTCTTGATCATCTGCATGTTCTCGTCGCCGCGGGGCTGGAAGCCGATGGACAGGACCTTGCCGGAAGCCTTTTCGGCCTTCATCATGCGTACGGCCTCTTCGGTCGTGACGGAGAAGGGCTTCTCCAAAAGGACGTTGACCCCGTGCTCCAGCGCGTAGACGGTGGGCTCGCAGTGGGCGGTGTTGTAGGTGCAGACGGACACGGCGTCCAACTGCTCGTTGTCGATAAGCTCCTTATGGCTGGGATAGAAGCGCACGCCCTCCACCCCGAACTTTTTCATAAAGGCCTCGGCCTTGCCGGGGATCAGGTCGGCGGCGGCCACGACGTCCACATCGGGCATGTTTTTGTAGCTCTGGATATGGGATTCGGCGATCCAACCGGTTCCGATAATACCGACCTTCATGCGGCGGGACGTGTCGACCGCCTCTTCCTCCACGGCCTGGGTGAACTGGCTCAATACCGCGTCAGCATTCTGGGGCATGATGGTTTCCTCCCTTATTTTTTTGATGTTTTATCCTGTACGGGCCGTTTATCCCCGTTCGAGAGGGATTATAGCACAGCTTTCAGAGAATGTGAAGTCCCAAAAATCCTATGACACGCCGGGCATGGTACGATTCCTGACTGTTTCGGCATTAAGCCTGTAAGTATTGGCAAAGCTCGGTTCTGTTTCACACTCTGCCATAGCGTCATAGCAGCGCGCTGTCGAAGCCCGAAGTGTCTTGAAGAGCATCTGCAGCTCTGCGATCTGCTCGTCAGTGACGGTACCATTTTTGTTGAAGGTATCCCGTATCGTGTTCAGGGCGTTATAGTAGGCAGCCAGTGCGCCTCTGTGTACAGTATACTTCGTAGCCAGGTCTGACCACGCCTCACCGTAACCTGTGATCCCGGCGCATGTGCTTAGATACTTGCTCGCTACTTTGATCAGCTTGATATACGGATTGAGATCGCCTATCGCGAATTCAATCGCCGCTTCCGTCACCGTATCTATTGCCTTTTCAACCGCCCACTCCTCCAGCGAGTCAAGGATCCTCTCCATAGCAGCGCCGTACTGTGTCTCATATTTCGTGATCACATTTCTCAGAGCCTGATTATATTCCGGATTGGTGACATAATTGTTATCTGCCATCACCTGAAGCACGGCCAGATCCTGATAGTGATCCTCAAACAGTTCACACAGGGCGTCAATCGCCGTTTCACTCCACTTTGTGATTTTCGTGATTTTATTGATTTTGTCAAGTCCTTCAACAAACTTAGTCAGCGTATCAAATTCTTTTTGATCGATCTCATATACGTTGAAGAAGAATATGTTGTCTGTCTCGTTAATCCTCTCTTTCAGCGCTTCGATGATCTTTTCCATATCACCCTTTTCTATCGATTTTTCGGTTTTATATGTGCTTACCATATTATTAAATGTTTTATACCAGTCAGGCAGGCTAAACGACGGCAGATCAGGCCTTTCCAACACTTCACGGATCATATCTGCGATCTCAAGCTCAAACAGCTGCACCTGATAGGAACTGTTTTCACTCCCCGTGATCATGTCAAATATCTCCTGACGGGTTCGAGCGCCCAGATCTGACCAGATCATGCAGAATACTTCCAGTCCGCCCCGTCTATCCTTAAACGAGTTGATCAACGACGCGTCTGAGTCAAAGGAACTCATACTGGCGTCATTCACAAATTCCCTGATCTGAGTGCGCAATTCATCAGTGACGACAGGGACGACGCCAATAGACAGTTCGAAGGAATGCACGACTTTTGTCTGATTATTTGCCGTCGCATAGATCGTGACCGTGTAGTTCCCTTCAGGGAAATGACCACCCTCATACTCCTGCCGGAAGTAAAGAGACTGCGTTTCGTATTTCGGAACTATTGTGGCTGTTTCTACAGGCACGCCATTCTGCCCAAAGGTGATTTCAAGAAGCGTGATATCGTAATTGCAGTCCACTTCGCCCAGCACCCGGAAGGCTTTATCGACGCCGACAAAGGATGGATTCCCCCCTGTCTCACGCCAGACAAAGACGACCGGCTTTTCAATAACCCGGAAGGTACTGTCCACCCAGGTCTCTCTGCTCCAGGAAGCCTCCGCTGTGATAACAATGCGATAGGTGTGATCTTTGGGCAGAGTCGAAATGGAGATCGCGCTGGCGACAGCGCCGCCCAGATTGCACGACTTCGCGTTGGGATGGATTGTCTTCTGCCGATACACGCTGCCATCCTGGTAGAGTACCGCACTCACTTCGGTCAGTACAACACTCGGGTCAGTCGTACAGTCAGTACGGGCATACCCAAAGATGTCTCCGTCGCCCTCATAAATCGTGCCCGAGGGAACAGACAGCGCATCCGGGGAGAGGTAATAGTAGTTGACGCTGTTGTCCTTCACGTAGTCGAGGGCGTAGGAACTGTATTCGCACCAGACCGTGAGTGTCGCGCAGTTTGCGAAGGCGTTGCTCCCGATGCTGGAAACACTGACGGGGATATACAGCTTTTCCAGTGTCGTACAACCTTTAAAAGCTGTCGCACCTATCGTCGTTACGCTGCCGGGTATGTTGACGTTTGTCAGTTTTTCAGCTCCGTAAAACGCGCTGCCTCCAATATTTTTCAAAGAATCGGGCAGTATCACACGTTCCAGATAATTTGCGCCTTTAAATGCGTATGTCGGAATGGATGTCACGCCGGATGGCACCTCTATCTCGATCAATTTGACATTTCCCAAGAAAATGTCACTTTTGCCGACGTAATCATTCACCTTTTTCCAGTTCAGCGGATAATGGAAGTACTCAAGATCAACACAGTTCTTGAACGCATCGTATCCAATCGTCTCCACACTGTCCGGCAGTTCCGCACGCACCAGCGCTGACGAGGCAAACGCCCCGCTGCCGATTGTTTTCAACGAAGCGGGGAATCTCAGCTCCGTAATCTGACTCCCACGAAACGCGTCAGCTCCGATACTGGTCACGCTGTCCGCTATGATCACTTCCGTGATATTGGGCGATCCCTTGAACGCGTACGTGGGTATCGCCGTCGCGCCCTCCGGTATTTCAATCCTGGTTATCTTCGTGCCGCTGAAAATACTGCTGCTCCCGGCGTAATCGTTCACCTTTTTCCAGTTCAGCGGATAATCGAAGTACTCAAGATCAGCGCAGTTCTTGAACGCATCGTATCCAATCGTCTCCACACTGTCCGGCAGTTCCGCACGAACCAGCGCTGACGAGGCAAACGCCCCGCTGCCGATTGTTTTCAACGAAGCGGGGAATCTCAGCTCCGTAATCTGACTCCCACGAAACGCGTCGGCTCCGATACTGGTCACGCTGTCCGGCAGGGAAACATAGGTGACTGTCTTATTACCATTAAACGCGTTATTCGCAATCGTCACGACCTGCAGCCCATCGATCTCGCCGGGAATATACACTTTGGCATCCGTGCCGGTATAACCGGTGATGGACGCGGTGGTCTCGTTAACGGCGGTGTACGTGAAATACTCAGCCGGCGTAGACAGCGCCTCATAGGCAATCCCATGCGCCTGACAGTAGCTCTCCCCCGCCGTGCCGCTTTCGCCCCAGCCGGTGAGACCCGCGCAGCCCTCGAACGCGTCGTCCGCGATATCCGTCAGCGACGCAGGCAGGTATATGCGCCGCAGGGTCGTATTCGCGAAGGCGCGCTCGCCGACGCTCGTTATGCCCTCCGGCAGGATGACCTCGTCGAGGCTCGCGTCGTTCATGAAAGCCTCGGCCTCGATCCGCTCAAGCTCAGAGGGCAGCGTCAGCTGATCGGCCGACGCCGTTCCCCCTGCGAGCAGGGCGGCCAGAACGCACGCGATCACCAACACTGTCAAAGAGAAACACCGTTTCATTCGTGATTCCCCCGTATATCAGTATTCAAAAATCAACTGCCTGTGAGTGTTCACGGGAACATACACAACCTATCTATCATTATGATATCTTTATTGCGGCAAAAATGCAACGATAATTTTTACGACTCATTTCCGTTTCATTTTTGATTCGATTTCAGATATACGTCTCACAAAATAACTAAAGCCCGTCCGCGGACTCGATCTCCCTGATCAACTCCGTCAGCTCCGCGGGGCTGTGTATGCGGTATGTCGGGTGATCCCATGGCCCTTCCTCGTCGAAGGACCTCTTTTTTGACCAGTCCATCAACACCGAGCGGACGCCGAAGGCGTTGGCCCCCGGATATCCCTTTTGACGTTGTTCCCCACCATGATTATGCGCCCTTTGTCCTCATCGCTCAGGCCGAGCGCCGCCATGGCGGCTTCAAACATCCGCGCGTCCGGCTTCTCGGCGCCCACGGCCTCGGATATGGCCTTCCCCGCGAAGATGTGGTCAAGGCCGTTCTGCGTCATCGTGTTGTGAAAGGACTGTACGAGCCCGTCCGCCACCATGACGATCGGATATCCCGCTTCGTAGAGCTTCAGGTACGCCTCCTTCGCGCCGGGGATACATTCGGCGCGGACGACCACGTCCCCCTCTCTGATCTCAGTGCTCTCGTCGATGATCGTATCGCCAACGTCCGTAAAGATAATCGGGCTTTTCACGCTGTCCTCATTCCCATCCATAAAAATGTTGACGGATCGCGGAGCCATGGTATATGCTCTTTACAGAAAGACCGCCCAACAAGGGCGGCAAACACATACCCGGGAGCGCAACCATATGAAAAAACTTCTCTCCGTTCTGAACATCATCGCCCACAGCCTGATATTCGTGATCGTCGTCGTGTATTTCATCGCCATCACGTTCCGTCTGGATCCGTCGGGCAAAGTCGTCGTCACCGGCAGCAACAGTCTGCGCTATTTTACCGTGCTGTCCAACCTGTTTCAGGGGCTCGCGTCCCTGATCATAGCGCTGAGCGCCGTCCTCGGCCTGAAGAAAAGCCGCTGGCTCAGCGCGCTGCAGTGGGCGGCGGCCACGTCCGTGGGACTGACGTTTTTCACCGTGCTGATCTTCCTGGGGCCGCCCATTCACTATCAGGGCATGTACGACGGGTCGAACCTGTGGTTTCACCTGCTGATCCCGATCGCCGCCATGCTCCTTTTCATCCTCTCGCGGGATGACAAGCCGCTCCCCTTATCGTGGATCGGATGGAGCTTAGCCCCCATGGCCGTGTACGGCGTCTTTTACACGGTAAACATCGCCGTCAACGGTTTTTTCAGTCACGGCGCGAGAAACGATTTTTATAACTTCCTGCGCGGGAGCTGGAAAAACGCGCCCGCGTCGGGCCTTATCATGCTGGCGACCGTGGCCCTCATCGCCGCGATCCTGTGGCTCTCGCGCAGGTTCATCGGACATCTGATCTCAAAGGCCGCAAAGATCGCTTAATCGCTCAGCGCCCGCGCGATCTTCAGCGCGTGGTCGGAGCAGCGCTCGAGGTCGATGGCCATGTCCGTAAAGATCACGCCGCCCTGTGGATCGCAGGAATCCTTCATCAGGCGCTGCATGTGATTGTTGACGATCTCGTCCTTTACGTCGTCGACGTGCTCTTCCACGTTCACGGCCTCGTTCAGAAGGTCGTAGGATTCGTTTTCAAAGATGTGCAGGCACAGCCGCATGGACTGCATGGTCGCCATGCACAGCGAGCGCATATCGGTGAGGCCCTCGTCGCTGAGGACAGCCGAACCATTCTGCAGCTGCGTGGCGTATTCGGTGATGTTCTCCGCGTGATCGGAAACGCGCTCGATGTCGTCCACGGCCTGAATCATGCGGTACAGGCGGTTGAGGTTGCGCTGCGAGATGTCGTTGGCCCGAAGCTCCACCAGCTTGTCCACGATAGCCCTGGCTAGATAATCCACGGTCTGCTCCGTCGTCAGGACGCTCTGCGTCTTCTGCTCGTCCGCCGTAAAGAAGCAGTCGATCGACGTCGCCAGATTGTCCACGGCCAAGTGCCCCATACGGGCGATTTCACGGTGCGCCTGATCCAGCGCGATGGCCGCCGGGATGCGCTCAGTCTGCGTCAGGTAGACAAGGCGCCGGTCTTCCAGCTGCTTTTCCTCCTCGCGGGAGGTGGGAACGATCTTCTCCGCGATCTTGATGATCACCGGGGACACGGGCAGGAGCGCCACCACGGAAATCAGCGCGAAGATCGTGTGCGTGTTAGCGATCTGGCGCGCCACGCTGTCCGGAGACAGGCGGCGTATGAGATCCAGGCACCCGGGCCACACGGTGATGAGAATGAGCACCAGCGCCGCGCGCATCAGGTTGAACACCAGGTTCAGAATCGCACAGCGCTTGCCCTGCCGGTTGGCCGTCAGCCCGGCCAGCAGGTTCGGCATGACCGAGCCGATCGCCGCGCCGATGACGAGGTACACCGCCGTATCGTAGCTGATGAGCCCCTCCACCGCGAAGGCCTGAAAGATGACCGTCGACGACGACGAGCTCTGCAGAAGCGCCGTGAACAACAGGCCGAACAGGACGGTCACGATCGGGTTGGACAGCCGGGACATGATGCTGATGAACGCCGGAGTCTCGCTCAGCGGGGCGATGGCTGATTTCATCATCGTGATGCCCTGAAACAGCATGCCGAAGCCCAGCACGACAGTGCCGACGTCCCTGAGCACTCTCTTTTTCAGGAACAGCGTCATCACCGCGCCGCCGAAGAGCAGCAGCGGAGCGTACATGCCGATGTTGAACGCCGTGACCTGAGCCGTCACAGTGGTACCGATGTTCGCGCCCATGATGACGCCCAGGGCCTGGGTCAGGTTCATGAGCCCCGAGGTGACGAAGCCGATGACCATGACGTCCGTGGCCGAGGAGCTCTGGACAAGCACGGTCACGGCCACGCCCGCGAGCACGGAGAGCACGCGGTTCCTGGTGGCCTTTTCAAGAATGGTCTTCAGCTGATCGCCGCAGGCGCGCTTCAGGCCCGTGGACATGCGCGTCATGCCGTAGAGAAACAGCCCCACCCCGCCGAAGAGAATAAAAATATCGCTGAGTGTCATACAATCGTCCTCTGATGTCAAATCGTCTGTTGATCAGCAGCCGTCACTATATGTCAAGCGCCGTCAAGGCGCAGCGTCTGCACGCTCATACATGTACATCATACGCCTTGTGCGTCAAGTTATAAGCGTTGTATCATCAAATCAATGTAAAAAACAACGAGGCAGAAGAAGACAGATCAGCCTGTCTCTCCCGCCCCGCCGACGGTTTTGGCGGCCGCCTTCCGGGGCCGCGTCTCATTTTTCCGGGGATTCGTCCACGGGGAAGTACACGGTAAAGGCCGAGCCCTTCCCCGGCGCGCTCTGGAGCTTAATCTCCGCGCTGTGGATGTGCGCCGCGTGCTTGACGATGGATAAGCCCAGGCCCGTGCCGCCCACGTCCTTGGAACGGCTCTTGTCGACCCGGTAGAAGCGCTCGAATATGCGCCCCTGCTCCTCTAACGGTATGCCGATCCCGTGATCCAGCACAGTCAGCCGGATGCCGTGATCGCCCCGCGTCACGGACACCTTGACCGAAGTTCCCCTGTCGGAATACGTGATGGCGTTCAGCACAAGGTTGTATACGAGGCCGTACAGCACCTGGGGAATGCCATTCATCTCCGCGTGCTCGCCCTGCAGCGTCACCGTGATGCCCGCGTCGTCGGCTGTCTTTTCCAGGCTGTCCACGGCGTTCTGTGCGATGCGGTAAAGGTCGGTCCGCTCCCGCGTGACGCCCACGGCTCCGCTGTCCAGAAAGCTCAGGTCGATGATGTCCTCCACGAGCTTTGACATGCGCTGGGATTCCTTGTGTATGAGCGCGGCGAAGTGGTGCGCGTCGTCCTCTTTGACAAGGCCGTTTTCCAAAAGCTCGGCGTATCCGGAGATCACGTGCAGCGGCGTCTTCAGCTCATGAGAAGCGTTGGCCGTAAACTCCTGCCGGATGAGAGACGTCTTTTCGAGCTCCTTTTTATCCCGTTCAAGCTGCCTGTGCTGCTGCTCGAGCCGCAGGATCAGGGGCTTGATCTCCGTATAGACGTCATAAGCCGTGTTGCCCATCGGCTCGTCCAGGTTCAGCTCGTTGATGGGCTGCACGATCTTCGACGAAAGCAGGGACGCGATGGCGAACGCCACCACCAGTCCCACCGCCGTCACGCCCAGAAGCGGCAATGAATACTGCCCCAGCAGGTACAGAATCGTCATCTGATTTATGGAAAGGCGCAGCACACTCCCGTCGTCGAGCCGCCGCGCGGTATACAGTCTGCGTTCCGAAAGCGTGTCGGAGTAGCGGCTGCTCTCGCCGCAGCCGTTCGCCAGCGCGTCGACGATCTCCTCGCGGCTGAGGTGGTTTTCCATGACGGCGGAACTGACTTCGCTGTCGTACAGGATGGCGCCTTCCGGGGTGATCCACGTCACGCGAAAGTCCACGCCCTCCAGCGTTTCCAGATAGTCAAGGCCGTTCCGCTCGACGCCCATGCCCACCAGGGCGACCTCGCTGCGAATGCGCTGGAACTGCTCTTCCGTCAGGTGCCGGTACAAAAGCGGCACGGCGATGCCCAGACTCACGAGCTGCATCGCCAGGGCGACGAATATGATCGAGAAAAATATCTTCCGGCGCACAGCCTGATCACTCCATTCGATAGCCGACACCGCGAACGGTCTGGATCGCGTCGCCGCAGGGGCCAAGCTTGGTGCGCAGCGTGCCGATGTGCACGTCCACCGTGCGGGTCTCTATGGGATAATTTTCCTCCCAAACGGCGGACAGCAACTGATCCCTCGTGAAGACGATACCGATATTCTCCATAAAGAGCCTGAGCATGTCGTACTCCTTGAGCGTGAGGATGACCTTCTCCTCGCCGATGTAGACGGCATGCCGCGCCGTGTCCATCGTGATGTCCCTGTGGCGGAGCACGCTTTTGGCGTCGTGCCGCTCCGTGCGCCTGAGAACGGCTTTGATGCGGGAGACCATCTCCATCATGCCGAAGGGCTTGCTGAGATAATCGTCGGCCCCCATATCCAGAGCCATGACCTTGTCGTACTCGTTGCCCTTGGCCGTGGCCATGATGACGGGGATCCCGCTGGTGACGGGGGAATCCTTCAGCCGTTTCAGAATGGAGACGCCATCCTCCCCCGGCAGCATGATGTCGAGGAGGATGAGCTGCGGCTTGGTTTCGGTCATGGCGCGCCAGAAATCCTCGGCGTTCGAAAAGCCCTTCGCCTGAAACCCCGCCACACCCAGCGTATAGACCATCAGCTCGCGGCTGGAATCCTCGTCCTCAAGGCAGAAAATCATAGAAAGCACCTCTGTTTCAAATGTCAAATCCCCGGGCGATCCCGTCCGGGCGTAAAGACGCTCAGCACGTCGTTCAGCTCGATCACGCTGGCCGCTTCAGGCTCAAAGCAGCGGCCTGACCGCTGTATGAGAAGCACGCTCGCGCCGTATCTGACCCGCACTTCGCCCACGCTGCGCCCCAGCCACCGGCTGTCCATGTCCACGTGCACGGTGCGGATCAGCGTCGCCTGCGCGCTCTGCGACTGCGCCTCGGTGTACTGTTCCACAAAGCCCGCGGAAATGATACCGGTGGGTATGGCCACGGCGCAGACGCCCAGGAACGATATGAACACCGCGAGCACCCGTCCGAGCACCGTCACGGGATAGATGTCGCCATATCCGACGGTGAGCAGGGCGCTGACGCTCCACCACATGCCGGAAAAGGCGTTGACGAACGATTCAGGCTGCGCTTCGTGCTCCACGGAATACATGCACAGCGACGACCCCAGCATGAGCACGAGCACGATGAACAGCGACGACAGGATCTGGTTCTTCCGGCTGATCAGAACGCCCGTGATGACGTTGAAAGAATCATAGGTGGCGTTGATGCGGAACAGGTGAAAGATGCGCACCACCCGCAAAAGCCGGAACACCACGGCTCCCGAAAGGAAGAAAAACGGCAGGATCGTCAGCAGCGAAACGACCCCGTCAAACGAGATCATGTACCGCAGGGCCGCGTTCCACCGCGGCCGGGTGGGATACAAAAACTCCGCAGTCCAGATGCGCAGCACGTACTCCACGGTGAACAGGCCGACCGTCACGCCCTCCACCGCGTCGAACAGCGGACAGAGGGGCTGAAGGCGCTCAAATGTCTCAAGGAACATCACCAGTATGTTAAACCCGATCACCGCCGCGAGGGCATAGTCGAACAGGCGGCTGGGAATATCGCTGACATTGCCCAGCTGGATGATGTCGAAGATACGGCGCTTCGTCACGCGGGACAGGCTCACACTGCGCAAAACGATACCCTCCGTAAAACCAATTCTGAAGTCATTATAGCAGAGCGGGTCGACGCGTGTCAAATCAGGCACTATTTATGGAAACAAAATGGCCGTCAACGCCGTCCAATTCATATAACCTGTCGTCAGGACATCGGACTGCAATCAATCACAATGTCAGGGGGAGGCAAACTGTTATGGCATATGACAGCAGCACGCTGGGGAGCCTTCTGAGCGCCCCGGAAATCAGCCTGATCGCGAAGGACGCGGTCAGAAACCGGGATCTGAGCCGGGAAAGCCTGTGGAACAAGACGCTTCGGCAGCTCAGGGATGAGCGCATCTTCACCGGAGACATCGGTCTGGGGATCGAGCGCCTCTATCGGGCGGCGAAAGCCGAAGACTGGTATTATCCGCTGTACAGCGAGGCGGAATGCGCTGAAGATTCGGCCCGCAGGGGCGTCAGCCTGACGCGGTTCCCGTCCGACGCGCCGGAAGCTGATGAACGACCGTATATCCTGGTTGTGCCAGGCGGCGGTTTTGTAAACGTCTGGAATCTGACGGAGGGCTGGCCGATCGCGGCACACTTCAACCGTCTTGGTTACCACGTGTTCATCCTGACCTATCAGGTGACCGGAGAAAATGATCTTCTGAGGAAGAACATGGAGGATTTCGCCAGAGCGCTTCGACTGATCCGTGAAAGGGAAGGCCATTTCCACGTCCGCGCCGACCGGTATATCACCTGCGGTTTTTCCGCCGGCGGATATCTGATCAGCCTGTGGAATACGGAGATGGGATATCTCTCCTTCGATCTGCCCAAGCCCCGGGCAAGCTTCCCCGTCTATCCATTCATCAGTCCAAAGCTCAACGATGTCAAAAACACGCCCGAGACTGAGCGGGAACTCAAAAGGGCCGTGCGCCTGTACGGTTGTCCCCTCCGGGAGGCTGTGAAAACATCCTTCGAAATCCCGGAGCACGCTGAAGGCTTCCCGCCCTGCGCGCTCTTCCTCGCAGCCGAAGACGAGCTTGTCAGCCCTGAACACTCCAAAGTGCTCGCCCGTCAGCTGGAGGCGCTGCATATACCCTGCCGGCTGGAGATCGCCCCCACCGGCGGGCACGGTTTCGCCGACGGCGGCGGCACGTCTATGGAAGGATGGACAAAACGCGCCATCGACTGGTACGAATCACTGGAGGTATAAAACGGCATGAGAAGGGTAATTTCCATAGCGATGGCGGTCATGATCGCGTTCGCGCTGCTGCCCGCGGCGCAGGCGGGCCGGATGCTCTATTCCGGGCAGGACGCGTACCAGAGCGGCGCCCTCTACCCCTACTGGTCGCCGGAGGGAAACTGTCTGGTCGACCCGGAAGGAAACGTATACGCGGAGGACGAGGACTACCTCGGCATCAGCGTCATCGTGTCGGACGGCGGCGAGCGCCGCTTCCTCGCCACGCGGGCCGAGGACGGCGAGGCTCATATGTATCTGCTGGATGAGAAGGGACAGCCGTTGACGGACGGGGGCTGCGAATACATCTTCCTCGCCGGCGACGACATCCTTTTCCAGGACAGCCAGGGCAGGTATGGCGCGTACGGCTGGGACGGCGAAATCCTGATCCCGGCCGAGTACCTGTCCCTCTACCCCGTCGGGGACGGTTCCTTTTTCGGCTTCCGCGACGAGTACGCCTACGAACTGTCCTCGTCGAGCGCCGAAAGGATATGGCCCGGCGAGGGTTCCGAGACCGTCACGCTCGGCAGCGGTGACGTGACGTCGATAAGCGACTTTTATGACGGACTGGCCGAGGCTTCCGTCTACGTGGACGGTCAGAGTCTGTGCGGCTATGTGGACGGCAGCGGGCGCTGGGCGATCGTGCCGCAGTTCACATACGCCTCATACTTCTCCGGCGGCTATGCCACCGTCATGCTGCTCGGCTACGAGGGGCTCATCGACCGGCAGGGACGGCTGCTGCTCCCCATCAAATACGACGCCGTGTCGATGCCCTATACGGACAGCCCGACTGTCGCCGCGGCAAGGAAAGGCGACCGCTTGACTGTGTATGACCTGAGCACGATGGAGTCCCTGTACGAGATTGAAGGCGTCGATTACAGCTGGTTTGGCGACTGCGCCGACGTGCTGATCGCCTCCTGCGGCGACGAAGTACGCGCCTACACCCGGGAGGGCCGGCTGATCTGCACGGCGAGCGATTCCGTCGAACTGACGATCCTGTCGGACGACAGGTACTGCTCCGTGGACTTTTCCGACATGAGCTTCGAGCTGCGGGACTTTGACGGAAACCTACTGATGAGCGACACCGGCTATATCTACCCCGTCTACGACGGCAAAGGCGCCGTTGGGTTTACGCTCTATCAGTCGGAGACCATCGAATCGACGTACGGACACGTCGGACTGGACGGGCGCAAGGCCCGCGAGGGGCTGTATGATCTGGACGGGAACGAGATCCTGCCCCCGAAGTACGACTCGATCGTCCCGCTCTGCGACGGGCTGTATTCGGTGACGCGCAGTCCCTGGCACGGCGTCGTCGATAAGAGCGGCGAATGGATCATAAAGCGCAGCGACTTTCTGACGCTGCAGGACTGACGGGAGGAATGATCATATGAAAAAGCTGACTTGCGTTCTGATGGCGCTGGCGCTCGCCATCCTTGCGATACCTGCCCTGGGCGAAAGCCCCGCCGCCGCGCCGGACGGCGGCGCGCTGATCCCCATGGAAGAATACCCGGTCGTGGACGGTTCCACGGCCACGCTGCCGCTGAGCTACGCGCTGATGCGGGCCTTTACGGGCTGCACGCAGCAGGAAGCCGAGGACGCCATCCGCCACCACACGACCAATTACGCCTTTTACGACCTGGCCGACGGCGCCGCGGATCTGCTGCTCGTGTACGAACCGAGCCGGGAGTCCTTCGACTATGTCGCCGAAATGGGCGTCAGCTATGACATGCGCCCGATCGGCCGCGACGCGCTGGTCTTCCTCGTCAACAGCCGCAATCCCGTCACTAACCTTTCGCAGGCCGACATCCGGGCCATCTATATGGGCGAAATCACCGACTGGAGCGAGATCGAAGGCGGCGCGGCCATGCCCATCATACCCTATCAGCGCCCTGACGCCTCCGGCTCGCAGGTAATGATGTACAACCTGGCCGTCCCCGAGGATGAAATCATCGACCCGCCGACGACGCTCGTCCTGAGCGAGATGGGCGACCTGATCGAAGGCGTCGCCGATTACGAAAACGGCGAAGGCGCGCTGGGGTATTCCGTGTGGTTCTACGCCGCCAACATGTACGCGATGGAAGAAGTCAGGATCCTGACGGTGGACGGCGTCCAGGCTGACGCCGCGTCCATCGAGGACGGATCGTACCCGTACGTGCAGCCCTTCTACGCCGTCGTGCGGGAGGACGCGCCCGAGGGCAGCGTGCAGCGCCGGCTGTTTGACTTCCTTCTCACGCCCGAAGGACAGGCGCTGGTCAGGTCGTGCGGCTATGCCGGCGTGGGCATTGAGGACGCGGTCGGGGAATAAACGCCCGCCCTGCTCACAGACAGCGATTCCTCCCGGAGTCTGTTTTCCGGGAGGAAATTTATATTGACGGACGGTCGGTTTACCGATATAATCATTGCATGGAAAGAAGGGATGAACATGACGATGCAATCCATACTGCGGGAGAAAGACATGTCAATGTATCGCCTGTCGCAGATCAGCGGTGTGCCCAAGACAACAGTGATTGACATCTGTTCCGGCAAAAGCGATATAAAAAGCTGTACCGCAAAGACAGTCATGCAGCTTTCCAAGGCGCTGGGCTGCACCATGGAGGAATTGATGCAAATCGACAACGCCCGGTATGACCGCACGACAGGACTGCCAAAGGATAACAGCTATCTTGAAAAGGGTCTGCCGCCCTATCTTCAAAAATCCATCGCGGCTATGCAGGCGTCATGGCAAATTGAGGATAACGGCGAAAAAGACCTGCATTGGGACATTTGCTGGTGTGATCTGAACGCTGATATCAACAGCGCCGAAATGGAACGGGAGATCTCCAGCGATCAGGCCTGGTACCTTCGCCAAAAGTATCTTCGGATGGAAAAGGAAGATGCCATATGATTGATTTCAGCACACTTCCTCGACGAAACAAGACGTACGCCGGAGCAAACGGCAGCAAAATCGCAGTGGTATATGAGAATGAACTGTATATGGTCAAATTTCCCGGATTTGCCCGGAAAAACAAGGATATGAGCTATGCCAACCACTGTATCAGCGAGTATCTTGGCTGCCATATTTTTGAAATTGCGGGCATTCCCGTGCAAAGAACGCTGCTTGGTACTTTCAACCGGAATGGCAGAGAAAAGATCGTCGTGGCCTGCAAGGATTTCACCACACCTGATACTGTGATCCAGGACTTCGCTTCGCTGAAAAACACAATCATTGATTCCGAGCGTAACGGATATGGAACTGAATTATCCGATATCATGATGGCCATCGATGAACAGCAAGCCGTTGACCCCATATCATTGAAGCAACGGTTTTGGGATATGTTCATCGTAGACGCTTTGATTGGCAATTGGGATCGGCACAATGGAAACTGGGGCTTTCTGTATAACAGCCGAACGGATGAAATGGCGCTGGCTCCGGTCTTTGATTGCGGCAGCAGTCTTTTCCCCCAGGCTGATGAAGAAATCATGCAAGCCGTCCTTGACAATCCCGCGGAGCGGGATGCGCGTATCTTTAATATCCCTCTTTCCGGCATCCGGGAGAACGAGCAAAAAATCAATTACTTCGATTTTATATATTCCGGGAAGAATCCTGACTGTAACACAGCCCTGAAAAGAATCCTGCCACGGCTCAATATGGAGAAGATCTGCCTGTTGATCGATGAAACGCCGTTTATCACCGATCTGCAAAAGCAATTCTATAAGACTATGCTTTCCGAACGGAAAGAGAAAATACTGGACCAGTCTTTTCGGAAAATTACAAAGCCGGATCCCCGCAAGATTCAACGGCGCTAGACACTCTCCACGATCCCTAAATCCACGAATCTCCCAAACACCGGCCCCGCATAAGCCCTCATCATGGCATTGTACTCCTCCGGCCGGATCGGCCCGCCCGTGCCCATGATGGCGTAGACGACGTTCGCCTCCTTGATGTAGTGCGGCAGGTCCCGAAGCCCGCACCGCTCGTAAAAGGCGTGCCGCGACAGGCGCTGAGCATAGTTCGGGGCGGTTTCGTCCAGGCGTTCCAACGCCAGGAACAGCCTCTTCCCTTCATAGGCCCGGATGAGCGCCCGCACGGCCTGCGTGCCCAGGCCGCGGCCTCTCATTTCCTTTTCGACGGCCAGATAAAACACGTAGGCCATGTCGGCGCGGCAGATGACATACGCGAGCCCCGCGAAGCGGCTTCCGTCGCGCAGGACCCAAAAATCGCCTCGGCCCTGCCGCGCCCGCCGGGTCAGAACCCAGAACGGCGCGCGCTCCTCCGCCGGGAACGCTTCGGTATACAGTTTTTTCAGCGCAGGATAGTCTCCGCGCCCCGCCCTCTGAAGCTCCATATGCCTTTTCCTTCCGTCAGTCCGGCCAGACGAAGGTGGGGTTGAGATCCTTTTCCCCGTTGTCCACGAGGATATTCTGCCCGGACATGGATCTGTTGTTCAGCGTCAGGAAGACAACCCAGTCGCAGACCTCGTCCAGGGTCGTCCACTTTTTCATCGGCGTCACGTCCATGATGCGCTGCCAGAGGACGGGATCGTCCATCACCGGCGCGTTGGACGAAGTTATGACGCCCCCCAATGACAGCGCGTTGCAAACGACCCTTTGCGGCGCGAGGCGGATGGCCACGTTGCGCATGTAACCTACGAGCCCGGCCTTGCTGGCCACGTAGCGCGGGAACTCCTGCCCGGACGTGGCCGAGGCCGAGGCGTTGAACAGCACGGCCTTCAGCGCCGGATTGTCCTTTATGTATTTTTCCGTCGCGTTGATCGCGCCCGTCAGGTTGGTGGAAATGTCGTCCTCGCCGTTCTGCGCACCGGCGTTGAGAAACAGGATATGAAGGCCTGGGATCTCCGGCAGGCGGGCCGCGTCTCTCACGTCGGCCTGAAAGTGCGTATAGGCGGGATGCTCGATGGCCGCGGGTTTAATGTCCATGCCGAAGACGCGGTGCCCGAGATCCAGGTACCGCTCGGCGGCGGCGCGTCCGATCCCCTGCGACGATCCGGTAACGAGCACGTTCATACGGGATGCCTCCTCAGATATTCCGCGCCGACGCCGTCCTCGCGCCAGCGCCTCGTGACGGCATAGCCGATCGGGGAAAAGACCACTTCCATCAAAAGCTCCATCAGGGCCCCGATCATTGAGCAGGTGACGCACTGCGTCATCGTCCAGCAAAAGCCGTCCCAGTAAATCGGCGCGAAGACCATAAACGTCAGTCCCGCGAAGATGAAATTGTCTACGAACTGCCCCACAAAGGTGGAGACGTAGCTTCGGGTGAAATACGCCGCGCGGCCGTCCGGATCCTTCGAAAAGAGCCGGCCTATGGCGTAATTCATCCCGTTGTTGACAAAGGCCGAGACGATGAACGCCGCCGAGCTTGAGAAGAGGATAAACCACACGCCCCCGATGACGGTGTTGAACGCGGAGAAATCCGCCTCCGTGGGAATGGCCGCCACAAGGGCGAATATCCCGCTCACAAACAGGTTGACGATCAGGGCGCAGACAGAAATCTTCGTAGCGGCCCTGGGCCCAAAGTGCTTGGTGATGATGTCCATGCACAGGAACACCGCCCAGGAAAGCACGAATCCGCCGTCCACGGCCAGGATGCCATGCTGATATATGGTCTTGTTGGCGAGAATGTTCATGAGCACCACGGAAAGGGTGAACACGGTGACGACCGGCGAAGGGACGCTGCGCAGCAGAAAAATGGTGTCGGAAACGGCGTTGCGAATACGTGAGCGCATAAAAAAAGATCTCCTTGGTTTTATTTTGTATAGCGAAGGATTTAGAGGCCGAACTCCGCTGATATGACAAGTATAACCCCCAAAAGGGACGGATGGTTTTTATTTGGGTGAAATGCGCATTAAATAATGGGCTCTCTCCCCGAAAGCTATACGGGTTTTCACACTCGCTCATGCCGCCTCCCTCCATCAGAGAATCACATCCTGTTCACAGCTTCAAGACCGCGATGATTTCTTCTCCGTCCATTTCGCCTGTTTCTTCAAAACCAAAGGACTGATAAAGGCGGCGTGCCGCTTTGTTCTCCGGTTCATACGACAGCCAGCAAAACGCCGCCTCGCCGCACGGCAGCGTCCTGATAAAGTCCAGCGCAAGTTGAACCGCTTCTTTCCCATAGCCTCGGCCTTGACAGGTCTTATCAATCATCAGCCGCCACAGGTTATAGTTGCCTTTGGCAATTTCCGGCGCATCCTCCCAATAATCATCGACGTCAAAGCCGATCATCAGAAAGCCGACAGGCATATCGTCGTCATATATGCCGAATGGAAACGCATGGCCATTTCCGGTAATGGCCGTATATGCCTCGATCATGCTGACTTCATTGGGCGCCACAAACGTTTTTTGTGTTTCAGAAACCTCCAGTTTCAGTAAATCCCAGACGTTTTTCCCCGTCACTTTTTCCAGATGCAGCATATTACAATACCTCAGTCCCGATTTCATTCAGCGGTATCCCGCTATAAAAACGATTGGCAGCGTTAATCTTTTTCGTAGCAGACGATATCCATCCGTTCGTTGATTTTCTCAATTCTTCCAGTCTGATGATAACCCATCTTTTCATACAGATGAAGATTTCCGGCTTCCTGCAGTATCGTGTCCAGGCGCCAGTGACCCGAACCATAAAGCTGTTCCACGCCCTTTATAGCCGCCTGCGCATATCCTTTGTTCCTGTACGCAGGCATAATCCAGATCGGGGAGATTCTCTTTCTGCTGCCGTCTTTTCTGTCAACCACCCGGATAACACCGACATTTTCATTTTCAGCTACAATGAAATAATAAGTCGTCCAGGGCTGTTCATATCTTGCCATGACCTTCTCAAGAGTCTCCGCTCCGGGGCTCATTTCATAGTCCCGGTACTTTTCCAAAAGATCGGAAAAAGCTTCGATCTGCATGCGCCATATGGTCTGCATATCTGTTTTCTCTGCCGGTTTCAACAATACCTGCCTCATGCCCCAGCCTCCATAGCGAGTATTTTCCTGAATTCTATGCAAACCACGGCAGAAAGATCATTCTACTCACCGCTCTTTTCGGGAGCGTTATCAACGCGGTTTGCCTGTCATTTCCCGGGAGTTGTTTTGAACGTACCATGAGTCGATTCACTGCTTTTCGGCAGGCGGCACATCGGCTTGTTTCCCGAACCCCAGATTCCGTTCAACATATTATTAATCGCTCTTTCTATTTTCAAACGATGATCCTCGTTGAGGCTGATTGCGAAATAGTCCCGCACAGAATATCGCGGAAAGGTGATGAACTGTATGCTGCTTCTCTTTACATCCGGGCTAAGGTTCATAAACCGTTGTATCATCTCATCGATATAATCCATTTCATTGACCCTGGGACGGTGCTGATAAACCAAGACGCTGTGCCCCTGACAAAGATAATCTTTGACTTCTTCATCAAGAACGTATTTGAGTCGCTTTTGCCCGTTTTTCTCTGCCGAAGCGACAATCATCCCAATATCCGGGTCAAGAAAGACAAGTTCCGCATCGGACAATTCATGCAGCGCCTGCTCATGCCATTTGTCGCGGTGATCAGTAGAGACGTCCTCGGAGCGCCATCGATAAACCTTTCATTTTCCAACGCTTCTATGGAACGAACAATGCCGTCCTGTGAATGAAATATCCTTCTCAAACGCAAAGAAAGATCTATATCATAATCCGCAAGACTATTTGGAATGCAGAAATTTCCGTCATTCTGTTTATCTGACATGATTACATCAGTTTTGTACCAGTTAACCCCGATGGAAAGCCCCTGCCTGCGCAATTCTCGAAGGAAGGCAATCTTCCCATAATCTCCGATATCGCCGACATAACAATCTTTCATTCTTATACTTCCCTCCGTCACTCGATACTGTTCAATCCTTCATAAGGGTCATCGAACGATTTGCCCCGCGGCATTTGGCATATGAGAATTCAAGACTCTCATCGAATTCGAGTAAAAGCATGCTGTCTTATTTTTCAAGCAGACTTTCCATGTCGCAGCCCAGGACTTTTGAGATGCGATAAAGGGCATCTGCGCTTGCTTTGTTGATGTCCTTCTTTCGCTGCTCATACATCTGGATCGAGCGGAGTGTAACACCGGAGCGTTTTGCAAGTTCAGCCTGTGTGCAGCCAAAAGAGCTGCGAATGCGTTTCAGGTTGGTATCTTTAAAATGCGCGCGTATCTTTTCATCCGCAATGTCCACAAATTTTGTAATATCCGCTTCGTGAAGCGTATAGTACATATCAGCCAAATCTTTGTAGGAAAAGACATCGAAGATGTCGTTGTAGCTTCTTGCAGAAAACCACTGATAGTAGCAGACCGCCCATCCGATCCAGTATTCCCGTGAACGTCCGAAGTATTCCTGCGGTTCAGTTTCAGGCTGTTTGCCGGTTGTTTCGAGCAGCACATCGGTTGCGAGCTCGATCCCGCTCTTTCCCGCAAGGAGCGCAGGCTCACCGTTTTCCATGCGCCTGCTGACGGAACTCGCGATAAAGAGTTTTACAAAATCCGAACCGGGGATATGGCAGGCGTTGATAGCATAATCGAAAGCGTCTCCAAGAGCGGCTTGAGCCTTATTCAGATAGATTTCTTGGTATGCGCGGGTCGTCATTGGAAACATCTCCTCTGATAATGTCCTGAATAAAAAGGCCGTCGGCTTCTTTCTCCAGGATGCGCAGATAGGTTTGATTTGCTTCATCATCTCTGGCTTTGCGGAGAACATAATATGTTTCCTTTTCCGCTACTTCAAAGCCCTCGTATTTGATCTTTGAAAACGTGAATTTGGACTTGATGACGATTTGCTCTCCGAGCTTCCCAAGTTGCATGGCGCTGGACAACTGTTCAACGGTGATCGTATTGTTCAGAAAAGCCTCAGCATAATCGAAATAGGAGTCGTCTGCCCTGTATCCTGTGATCAGGTCGTAAGCGTTCACGTTGATGCCAAAATGATCGATCAGATATTGCCTTGCTCTTCTTGCGACAGGGGTTTTGATGCTGAACAGGCGGTGCTCCACAAGAACAGCCATCCAATTGAGGATCGTATAATCTGGGCTGTTCAGACGCAGAATATTCAGATATGTTGTATCCAATGTGTATCGATTTGCAAACCCGTCGCTCAATGAGGATACAGCCCATTCCTTCGCGAGATCGATGCTTTCGGCGCAGTAGAAGCCCAATCCGAAGTCATTGTTCTTTCTACCAAGTTCGAAAACAGGCACATCCACGATCTGCTTTGAACCATGATAAATTGTAATCCGTTTGTCCATGACGCAATCCTCCATTCATTCCTATTATATCACTACAGTGATATAAAGTCAAACAAATGAGGCTGGATTCATCTGTATCCGTTTAGTTCAGCAGACATTATTTCCCGTGTCGGCCAGAAAGCGCACAAATGCATGCGGGTTATCCATCCGGCAAACGGATGAAAGGATTCCAAAAATATCGGCAGCGCCTTGCATATTGTGGTTGGTTCGTCAATCAATATTGTCACGTGGGGCGTCCAGGGACGCTGCTGATTCGGGTTTATCTCGCAGGCATCGTGAAGTAAATCCAGTTCTTTATTTCTTTCCGGTCCGCAAAACAGCACCTTTCCAGGCGCGAATATGCCGATATGGCTGATATGCACAGGAATCGGAGAAAACTCTCCGGATACTTTTTGTGTAATTCCGGCGGCTTCCTGTTCCTTCTCCAGCGGAAAAGTCGCCACGCTGATATGGAACGGAAGTTTTGGGGTCTGGACGCCCCGAAACCCGGCTTGATCCAGGCTGTGATACCATTCTGACATGATTGCCTGTGAAGAATCGTCCAGATCCGCCATCAATGTCTATAAAGACGCTGTCTTTGATACAAATGAAAATCCCGGTCCCCGTCACCCAGAGGCCGGAAATATAAAGAAATCAAGGGCTTTCACGGTCCTGCCGGTCGTTCCGGCAGAGCTGTGAAGGCCCTTGATGTTTTATGCAGTTGTCATTGTGCGTGTGCGGTGCCGGAGAAACTTACCCCCCCGGTGCACCGCCGACCAGCAAATAATTAAAATGTGGTCGAATAATTGAAAGGTGCGGGAATAATTAAAATGTGCGGCAAATCGTTAAAAAGTGCATTTTAGCCTGTATAAGCATCCTCGGCGGTATTCCTGAAATTCTGCTTCGTCAGCCACTCCCGCTCCTCGTCATTCTCAGGGATATCAATGCGCTCGATCTTGAAAATGACCGGTCTGGTGCCATCATTGCAGCAGGTGATCATCATACGGTCGTCATTGGTCCAGCCCTTCATAATGGAACCGCCCTGAAGTGCTGTGTACACATACCGGCTGACGGCATCCCACGCTTCCCCGCAGAACTTGCCGTTCATCAGATGATAGAAATCGTCCTGCTGCGGCGTGCGCTTGAGCAGGAACGTATCTCCCGGCTTAAAGAACGGACAAGGGCCGGATTTGGGATCGGCCAGATATTGCTCCTGTAGGTCCGGAAAGCACTTCGTTTCCAGTACAGTTATTTTGCATTCGTGTTTCATGTTGCAGCTCCTTCAAATAATCTCAATCCGTTCTCCGTCCTCCGGGATCAGGACCTGCTTGGCATACTGAGTGCCTGCCAGTTCTTTCCGCAGTTGTTTCCGACTCAGATGGGCGTGGCTTACTGCATCCATATGGCTGGCGATCACAGTACTGTCCGGCTTGCAATCACAGGTCTTTTTTACATCATCGGCATTCATGATCAGTCTGCCGATTTTTCCTCTTGCATCGCAGGCGTTAACAATGGTTACATCCGGCTGGAAACAGTCAATCACGGTTCGAACGCCGTTATAGAAAACAGTGTCCCCAGCAAGGTAAACTATCTTCTCGTCGGCACAGACAAACACAAAACCGGAGCCGGGTCCCATTCGCGTAACAGTCTCTTCGTTCTCTCCGTGTCGAGCATCCACGCGATAGATCGATACACCGCCGATCTGCATCTCTTCTTCATCAAACCACCGCAGGTTTGTAAATCCCAGTTCCTCCAGCTGCCCAGCGTCCGTCTCATTTTGGCAGATAAATGCAGCGTCAGCAGGAAGATAATCCGAAGAAAAATGATCCGGATGAAAATGTGTCAGAAGATAGTAATCCACATCTCTTGTCAGCTCTCCCGGAGAGGCTGGAAGCGGGCAAATCGGTTTCGGAATAAAGCAGCGTGTCGCTACGGCCTGATCGCGTTCCTCCGGTGTACAGGCATCCATGAGCCACGGGTCAATCATAAAAGAAACGCCGGGGTATTGCAGTTTCACCGTTGCGTTTCGTATCTGCCGAAATGTAATCATTGCTTTCTCTCACCTTCAGTTTTCATGCCCATCTTTTCAATCAGGTCATGGAGGCTCTTGTCGTGCTGAGCCTGTGAAATGGCACCCCGCTCCAGAAACATATCGAGCGTTTTCTTCTGTCGGAGAAATAACAACCGATTCTTCTCCTTATAGCTCAGGGAGGACCATTCGGTATTCTCTGTATTGTTCCGGTTCATAACTCCGGCTCCAAATATCTGACCGCCTTCCCGGTAGTATTGGCATACTCAATCTCGGACCTGGTGCTGGACCCGATATACCCACCAACGTTGATCACAAAGATTTCATCCGCCATATCGATTTTCCGTTTGTGCATGTCATCGAGCATCTCCTTAGTGCCTTCGGTCCAGACCTCATCATCGCCAGAGTGGCCGAATAGCCCCACACTGATGACGATGTTACCCTCCAGTGTCAGGCGTTTCTGTACCTCTATGAATGCATCCTTGAACCGGATGCTTCCGCAGAGAGTGATGACTTTATACTTGCCGACCATATTAAATGCTCCTATTCATCGAGGGTGTTCCTGAGCAAGTTTTTCTTCTTCTTTCTTCCAAGCCTGCTCTACCTCTTTGAAATACTGCTGGCTTTTCTCAGAAAAAGTCCCTCTCATATAACTTATTTCATCCATCAAACCTTGACCCCATGAAACATCTATCAGATTCTCCAGATGATATGTTGTTTCGCTTGTACAACGCTTAAG
>JAFRLF010000097.1 GCA_017431365.1 Clostridia bacterium
CCTTCTGCCAGCCGCTTACTGCGCCGCGTCCTTCTGCATGAGCAGGCTGTCGCCGGACGGCGTGGCGTACAGAAGCAGCCCCTCGTCCGTGATCGTCATCACGGCGGCCTCAACCGTGCCTCTGTAACACGACGCGGCGTCGCCCTCCTCGGTCCAGGTCAGCGTTTCGGGCTCGATGTAGTCCAGGATCGCGGTGCCGTCCTCGTTGACGTCGAGCAGGATGTCGAACCCCCACAGCTCGCGCGGGTCGCCGCTTAAGAGCCGGGTCTCGATCCGCACGGCGCGCCACTGGCCGATAAAGGGGCTCGGCTGCCGCTCGCGCTCGCACTCGATGACCATGTTCATCGCCGATACGGAGATCAGGTCGGGCTCCTTCAGCGTGATCACCCGGGAGAGCATCCAGTCTGGCAGGCCGGGCAGCGCGGTGAACGGCCGCGACAGCGCGCCGTCGGCATAGGCGTAGCGCTCGCCGGCCGCGCCGAAGAAGCTGACGTCCGTCCCCTCGATGTCGATGGTCAGGTCGCTGGAGCCGAACAGCGTCGGCCAGGCGGCGGTCTGCTGGCTGAAGTCGACCTCCTGCCCGTCCACCAGGACGCGCACGGCCGTCCACAGGCCGGTGAAGTCGTCGGGTGAGTCCGCGACGGACGCGATGACCGGCGCGGGCGCCGCCGTGGGCTCGGCGGTGGGTTCCGGCGTGGGCTCGGGCGTCGGTGCGGGTTCGTCCGTGGGTTCGGGCTCCGCTTCATCCGTGGGCGCAGCCGTGGGCCCGATCGTGGGATCAGGCGTGCGCTCGGGCTGAACCGTCTGCGCCGCCCCTTCGACGCTCCAGCACAGGGAGCACGCCGTCTGCCCGCGCGCAAAGGCGACGCTCAGCGTGACCCGGCTTGCGTCGCCCGCGGCGGGACAGTCGGCGTAGGCGTGGTAGTGCGCCTCGTCGGGATCCGAGTAGACAAACATTACGCCTTCAGCCGGAGACGGAGGCCAGGGCTCGTCAGCCGGCTGGTTCAGCATGGAGCCGAAGACGCCGGCCAGCCAGTCAAACCCGGTGACGGAGCCGCCCTCGGCGAGAGCGGTAAAGGACAGCAGAATGAGCATGGCGAGCAGCCACGCCGCGCAACGTTTCATGGTCAGCCCCTCCCGATCATGGGGCAGCGCGGGGAAGCGACTCCCCAGCCCCGAATTGCGTATTATTTTATCATAACATCCGCCGTCATGCAAGAAACCTTTGCTTGTTTTTGCGGATAAAGGTGGTATAATATTTTCGTTTGTCCGACGAATTGGCGGAGGAGGAGAGGCGCATGGTTTTCGGGGCGGTGCTGCTGGCCGCGGGGCGAGGGTCGCGCTACGGCGCGGTGAAGCAGGATCTCGTCTTTCACGGGAAGGCGCTCTGGCGGTACGCGTACGAGGCGACGCTTCAGTGCGTGGGGCGGGAGCGCCTCGTCGTCGTGGGAAAGGATATTCCCGGCGGCGACACGCGCACGGCGTCCGTGAAGGCGGGGCTTATGTCGCTGCCCGGGGACACGGAGCGCGTCGTCATCGTGGAATCCGCGAGGCCCATGGTCACGCCCCGGCAGATCGAGCAGATCCTCCTGGACGAGCACCCGTCCTGCACCTTTGTCCGTCCGCTCGTCAACGCGGTGATGTACCGGGACGGCCGCCCTCTGGACCGCAACCTGCTCTACGACATCCTGACGCCCCAGGCCTTCGACTTCGGCATGCTCCTTAGCGCCTACGAAAGCGGCCTTTACGACGACATGATCGACGACACCATCGTCATGGACAGGCACTACGGCATCCGCCCCCATGCCATCGAGACGGGGACGAACCTCTACAAGGTGACGTATCCCGGCGACCTCAACGTCATCGAGGGGATATACAGTCAGATCCATCAGTCCTGACGCGGCGATATCGGCGCGCGTCATCCGCGAGGAGGTATGCTATTATGTTGAAAAGATTCGTTTCCCTGTTTTTGGCGGCGGCGCTGCTGACCGCTGGGTTCGCCCTGGCGGAAGAAGCCGCCCCGGCCGTTCCCGCCGACGTTCTGGCCTATGTCGACGGCGAGCCAGTCCCCGTCGATGAGGCGCAGGTCGACTTCGACGTCTATGTCCCCCAGTACGAGTACTACGCCCAGATGTACGGCTGGACGGACTGGGAGGACACCCTCAGGCAGAGCGTGGCCGAGCGCTACGTGCGCGTGTACCTGCAGAAGCGCGAGTGCGACCGCCTGGGCATCACGCCCCTGAGCGACGAGGATCAGGCTGAACTCGTCGCCCAGGCCGACGCCATGTACGAGAGCACCCTGTCCAACTACGCCGACTACTTCATGACCGAGGACATGACCGGGGAGGAAGCCCAGGCCATCGTCGTCGAGTGGCTGGACGAGCAGGGCTTTACCCGCGAGTACCTGAGACAGACCACGATCGAGGAGGAGATCCTCTCGCGGTACTGCGCATACGTGACCGAAGACATCGCCGTGACGGACGAGGAGGTCAGAGCCTACTATCAGGAGCAGGTCGACGCGCAGAAGTCAAGCTACGACGCCTATCCCTCCCTCTACGCTCAGGAGGCGCAGGACGGCGAGACGGCCGTCTATTACGCGCCCGAGGGCGTGCGCTCGATCTTTCACATCCTGCTGCTGTATTCGGACGAGGAACAGCAGGCCGTGACCTCCCTGAACGCGCAGATCGACGCCGCCCGTCAGGAGCTGGCCTCCGGCGAGGGCGACGCGGACGCGCTGAACGAACGGATCGCGGCGCTCGAGTCCGAGCGCGACGAGGCGCTCACCGACCTCTACGCCCGGGCGCAGGGCATCTACGACCGGCTGGAGGCGGGGGAGGACTTCTTCGCCCTGATGGACGAGGCAGGCGAGGACCCCGGCATGCAGGGCGAACCCTACCGCACGAGCGGGTACCTGACCTGGGCGGGGAACGGCTCCTTCGTTGAGGAGTTCCAGGACGGGGCGATGGCGCTTGAAAACCCCGGCGACGTGTCCGAGCCCGTGCTGACGAGTTACGGCCTGCACATCATCCTTTTCGACCATGAGATCGAGAGCGGCGCCGTCCCCTTCGACGAAGTCAGCGATCAGATCTCTCAGGCCCTTCTGAAATCGCGGGTGGACGAGGCCTACGACAAGGCCGTCGACGCGCTGTACGAGGCCGCCGACATCGAGTACCATCTCGAAAACATCGTTTACGACGCCTCTGATGATGAATCGGAAGAGCAGAGTTGGGGCTGACGCGCGTCTTTATCAGAATTTATCTTGACAGAAAGCCGTATCTCAACTAAAATAATCAAGTTGATTTATTAATACGTGTGTTTCGCACACAAAACTGAAAGGGTGTATATATTATGGCAGCTTCCGTCCGCACTTACCAGCCCAAAAAGCGTCAGCGTTCCAAGGTTCACGGCTTCCGCGCCCGCATGAAGACCAAGACTGGCCGCCGTGTGCTCAAGGCGCGCCGTCTCCGCGGCCGCAAGACCCTGACCGTCTGACGAAATGGCGTGAACACGGACAATCAGACTCCGGTGAAAGGACCCGTCCCGTTCAGCGGGGCGGGCGCTTTTGCTCATCCCTTCCGCCTCGGGCGGCGGTATTCTCTGGGGCGCAACAAGTATTACCTTCAGGTCTACCGGCGCGGCGCCCCGCAGCACGGGCGCCTGATGACGCTCGTCTACCTGAAGGCGAAGACCCAGCGCGTCGGCTTTTCCGTTTCGGCGAAAGTGGGCGGCGCGGTCGTTCGAAACCGCGTCCGCCGTCGCATGAAGGAGGATTTCCGTCTGCTCAGGCCGCAGCTCCTGCCGGGGAAATACGTCTTCATCGCCCGGCCGGCGGCGGCGTCGGCGCCTTATCAGGCGATGGCGGCGGAGATGCGCCGTCTCGCGCGCAAGGCGGGGCTCGTCGCCTCGCCGGAAGAGAAGGAGAACTGAGACACATGGCGCGCAGCGCGACGAAGAAGGCTCTGATCGGCCTGGTGCGCTTTTATCAGCAGGCCGTAAGCCCCTATACGCCGCCCAGCTGCCGGTATATCCCCACGTGCTCCGAATACGCCGTCCAGGCCATCGAGAAGTACGGCGCAGCGCGGGGGTCTTATCTGGCGGCGCGGCGCATCCTCAGGTGCAACCCCTTCCACAAGGGCGGCTACGATCCCGTTCCCTGACCGAATTACCGACGGCATGAGACTGTGCCGCAGCAGGAGGTAAAGCATGCGTTTTTGGTTCGTTGGAGACATCCTCAGGTGGATGCTCGATCAGATCTACGCCCTCACGGGCAATTACGGGTGGGCCGTGGTCATATTCACCCTGGTCATCCGTATACTCCTTCTGCCTCTTGACATCAAGAGCCGGCGCAGCATGAAGCGCATGCAGGCCGTCCAGCCCAAGATCGACGCGATCAACAAAAAGTACGCCGACGACCGGGAAAAGCTCCAGCGCAAGACCGCCGAACTGTACAAGGCCGAGAAGATCAGCCCTCTGTCCGGCTGTCTGCCCATGCTGATCCAGATGCCCATCCTCTTAGCGATGTTCGCCGTCATGCGCGAGATCGCCAACGAGGAGACTGTCGCCCTGATCCTCAGTATCAAGGAGAACCTCGAGGCCGGCGTGGAGAACTTCAAACCCGCGCTGCAGAGCATGCTCTGGATCAAGAACGTCTTCCAGCCCGACTCCTTCATGGCCACCGTCTACCCCGCCGTGGGCGACACCCTGGCCACCGTGACCGCGGCCAGCGGCAGCATGACCATGGAAATGGTCGAGTCCGCCAGAGCCTTCCTCCAGACCGAAATGTACGCCAACTGGGCGAACGCGATGGGCAACGCCATCACGTATTCCGCGCCCATGCTGATGTGGACGATCAACATTCCCCAGCAGTTCAACGGCTATTTCATCCTGCCCATTCTCTCCGCTGTGACGCAGTTTATCTCCAGCAAGATCATGAACACCCAGGACCAGACCGCCCAGCAGAAGCAGTCTCAGCAGGGTTCCACGCAGGCGTTCATGAAGTACTTCTTCCCGCTGTTCTCCCTCTGGATCTGCGCTTCCTCCAACGCCGCTTTCGCCATCTACTGGGCGTTTGTCAACGTAGTGCAGATCGCGCAGACCTTTGTCATCAATAAGATTCTCGATCACCAGGAGAAAAATGTGATTTCCGACAAGGAGGCCTAAACCCGCATGAGATCGATCGAAAAGACCGGCAAAAAGCCCGAGGACGCCATCAACGCCGGTCTCAAGGAACTGGGCTGCGATCTGAGCGATGTCACGATAGACATCCTCGACGCCGGCAGCCCCGGCCTGTTCGGCATGTTCGGCCGGCTGGCCAAGGTACGACTGACGGTTAAAGAAGAAGAACAGGACCTCGACTTCGACTTCGGCATTTCCGACGTCATGGACGAAATGAAGTCCAAACCCGCCGCCCCGGCTCCGCGCCGCGCTGAAAAGACGGCCAAACCCGCTCAGAACAAAGAACAGCGTCCCGCCGAGACGGAAAAACCCGCGAAACCCGAAAAGCCCAGGACTGAAAAACCGAAGGCTGAAAAGCCCAGGGCCGAAAAACCCGCTCCCATGATTGAAGCCGTGACCGAGACGCCGGACGAGTCCGAGGCGCAGGCCGTCCCCGTCCGCGAAACTGAGTCCCGCCGTCCCGCGAGAGCGCCCCGCGCGCCGAAGGAGCGCAAAGCTCCCGAAGCCGCCGCGCCGGCGGAACCCTTTGAGCCTACGGATCCCGCGACCCTTACCGGCGAAGGCCTGCTGGCCTACGACTTCCTCAAGAACATGACCGAGAAGATCGGCGTTCCGGTGCAGATCATGGTCAAGACCTACGAGGACCACATCTCCGTCTCCATGATGGGGGACACGCTGGGCATCCTCATCGGCCGCCGCGGCGAGACGCTCGACGCCCTGCAGTACCTGACCAGCCTGATCGTGAACAAACAGCGCTCCGGATACATGAGAGTTTCCCTCGACACCGAAAACTACCGCGCCAAGCGCGAAGAGGCCCTCGGCAAGCTGGCCCAGCGCATGTCCGCCCGCGCCCGCAAGACGGGACGCAAAGTCACTCTGGAGCCCATGACCCCCTACGAGCGGCGCGTGCTGCACTCCGCCCTGCAGAACAACCCCTACGTCACCACGCACAGCGAGGGCGAGGAACCTTACAGGCGCGTCATCATCACGCTGAAGGACGGCACCAATGACAATTGACCTGCACGTTCACACCTCCGAGGTCAGCGGCTGCGGCAAGGTGCCGGCGGCTGAGATGGCGCGCATGTACCACGAAAAGGGCTACGACGCCATCGTCGTCACGGATCACCTGATCGCCGGGAAAAACGCCGACATGCCCGTGAACGAGCGATGCGCGTGGTACCTGAGCGGCTGGCGCGCCGCCCGCGCCGAAGGCGAAAAGCTGGACCTCGTCGTGCTCAGGGGCGCGGAAGTGCGCTTCACCTCCGGGAACGAGGACTTTCTCCTCTTCGGCTGGCGCGAAGACGAGCTTGAAGGCCTTTTTTCCCTGCTGGACGGCGGTATAAGCGAACCGGAGTTTTACCGCTATGTTCACGGCACGGGCCGGATGCTCCTCATACAGGCGCATCCCTTCCGCAAAGGCCTCAGGCAGGCGGCGCTTCAGGATCTGGACGGCATCGAGGTCTACAACGGCCATCCCGGCCACGACAGCCACAACGACCTGGCCCTGGCCCTGGCCGAGAAGGGGCGCGAGGGCTTCATCATGACGAGCGGGTCCGACGCGCACGAGCCGCATCACGTCGCCCGCGGCGGCATGATCACGGATTGTGACATCCGCACGGAGGACGAGCTGGTGGCCTGGCTGCGGGCCAATCCCCGCGGACGGCGCATCGAGACGGCCTTCTGACCGCAAATAAAGAAGTATCGCAGGAATATGATTTCCCGCGGTACTTCTTTTTTTGGAGTCCGGCCGGTACGGCGATGCCATGCCCTTGCGCTGAAATGGATCATGTGGTATATTCTTTTTCAGAGAGACGCGTCGAAGGCGGTTTCCGCGGACGGAGCGGCTCTGATAAGCGCCTGAGAAGTGATAAAGACAAGAACGACGAAACAAACAGAGCGAGAGGTGATATATTATGCCCTTCTGCCCGAAGTGCGGCGCGCAAGTGCCGCAGAGCGCGAATTTCTGCCCCAACTGCGGACAAAACCTGGCGGCCGCGGCTGTCGCCAGCGGCGTGAACGCGGTATATACCGGAGACGGGTACGCCGTCATGCTGGTAAGCGCCGGCACGGCGTCGGCGGCCGTGGCGGCCGACCTCATCTCCGACGCCTGCGGCTATACCGACGCCGAAGCCCTGACCCTCGTGGCCAACGCGCCGACCCTGATCGCCCAGAGCCTGACGAAGCAGCAGGCCGTTTACCTGGCTCAGTGCATGACCGAATACGGCCTCGAGGCGGCGATATTCGACCGCACGGGCAGCATAGCCCTGCAGAGCGACGTCGATTCCGTCTTTGACGGCAACGGGTCGTTCCTGGCGGGCG
>JAFRLF010000098.1 GCA_017431365.1 Clostridia bacterium
AATCAAATCAAATATGGTAAGAAGAACCTCCGCAAGCCGCGCGGAGGTTCGTTCTTTTATTGCCTTCCGGATCCCGGCCGGAAAAAACACTTGAAAAGGAGAAAATATCTGCTATAATAGTCGACATAATGTGATATTACGCATTATTGTAACCCTATAGAACGGATCATTCGGCTTGCGAAAGGGGGTACGCGGTTGGAGAGACGCAGCAAACGGAAAGCGATCCTCTGCATTTTTCTTGCGCTTGTGCTCCTGATGACCGGCATTCTCGTCGTCTGGCAGGGAGACAACCTCAAGGCGTACGCCCTGTCGAAACTCCTCAGCCGACAAACACTTTACGACCGCATGCATCAGGTGCAGGACGACAACCGCCAAAAGCTGGCGGATCAGGGAGTTACCGTCGAAGCGCCGCCGCAGGAGGCGCTGGATAAGCTCATCCGCGGTGAAATTCCGGCGGACAGCGTGTCTGTTGCGCTTCCGGAAACAGCGGACGGCTCTGCGCAGACCTCTGTGCTCAACGCCTGTGCCGCCGAACTCTATCGCTATCAGGTCTCGCTCTATGCCGAGCTGGGCAATGTGTGGCAGAGCGCGCGTGCCGAGTGGAAGAGCCACCCGAAGGCCGAGCGCACCGCAAAGCTGAAAAATGCGATCAAAATGGAAGCAATGAGCACCTGTTACGGCCTCGAGGCCGAGGCGGATAAGCAGGTTGCCGCACTGCTGGAGAAGTATCGGGCGGAGATGGTATCCGTCGGCGGAGACCCGTCCGAGATCGACGCGCTCTGGAGCGTGTACTGCTCCGAAAAGGCGTCAGTCAAAGCTTACTATTTAAATTTGGCAAAAATTAAGGAGGAAAAACAACAGTGAACATGAAACAGAATCGCGCACTCTCGGCGCTGCTGGTCGTCTGCATGTGCTTCGCCCTGCTCGCCACGGCTGCGTTCGCAGCGGAGACCGAGACGGCGGACGTCGCGAAGATCGACCTGAAGGTCAGCGCCATCGGCGCCAGCTCCGACATGACCGTCACCGTCACTGCCGCCGTCGCCATGACGGAGAAGCAGGCGGAAGCGGCTGCCGCTCTCGGCGTGGAAGCCCTTGCCGGGAAACAGTTCGTCTGCACCCTGCGCGACGATGCCGGCTTCATTGCCGCCAACGCCGACAAGATCGAGCTCAAGAAGGTCGAGATCAACGCCGACTCCATCTATGAGGCGGTCAGCGCCGAAATCAAGGACGGCGCCGTCGTTCTCGTTTACCAGCTCAGGAAGGACGCCATCGCAAAGGATGCGCCGATCGCCGACGTAAAGGCCGCGCTCCTGGCAGACAAGACCACCCTCACCGCTACAGTCTCGAAGATCGCCGTCGAGAAGGACGTCGCTGCCGTCGTCTCCGCTGAGGTCAAGGGCGATAAGAGCGTCAACGCCGCCGGCGAAACCGAGGTCTTCCTCAGCGCCGCCATGCCCTTCGTTGACGTTCCGTCCGACGCATACTATACCCAGCCCGTCCTCTGGGCCGTGAAGAAGAACTTCACCAACGGCACCAGCGAGACCACCTACAGCCCCCACGACACCTGCACCCGTGCGCAGATCGTCACCTTCCTGTGGCGCGCTGCCGGCGAGCCCAAGGCCGAGAAAGCCGTCAACCCCTTCACCGACGTGAAGGAAGGCGTCTACTACTATGACGCCGTGCTGTGGGCCGTGGAGCAGAAGATCACCAACGGCACCAGCGAGACCACCTTCAGTCCCGACGTCGGCTGCAACCGCGCCATGGCCGTCACCTTCCTGTGGCGCGCCAACGGCGAGCCCAAGGCCGAGAAGGCGGTCAATCCCTTTACCGATGTTGCCGAGGGTCAGTACTACACCGACGCCGTGCTGTGGGCCAATGAGACCAACGTCACCAACGGTGTGAGCGAGACCAGCTTCGCGCCTCTCATGCTCTGCGAGCGAGCGCACATCATCACCTTCGTGTATCGCGACTGGTGCAACCAGCCGAACATCGAGGCGTGATCCAACCGTTCCGAATGAAACCGCGGAGGCCCCGGCCTCCGCGGTTCTTTGCGGAATATATTAACATAATAAATATTATGTTAATAACAGAGGATCGGATTGACATGCTCCGCGCCGCTGTGCTATGCTGAGAATATCGAATCTAACAGGAGGGACTCTTATGGCAAAACCAGAGGGAAAATTTCACAAGAAAATGATGGACGAGGGCTATTGCGACGACCGCGGCGTGGTCTTCTGCGCTACGGCCACATCCCTGCCCAACGGCGAATACGGCATCGTCCTGCTTGCTTTGCACGGCGACATACTTTCGATCTACGACGTGCTCGATATGCACAACACCATCGGTGTGAAATACCGATCGGGCGCCGCAATGCTTCCCCGCACCGCTGCGCCCGAC
>JAFRLF010000099.1 GCA_017431365.1 Clostridia bacterium
CTGCCGGAAACGCCTGCTGTGCTTACCCTTCGATGGCGATCAGCTTCTTCTCGGGAAGCTTCTTCTCGCTCTCCTTCGGGATGTTCAGGCTCAGCACGCCGTGCTCCAGCTTGGCGCCGATGTCCGCCTCGGTCAGGGCGTCGCCCACATAGAAACTGCGCTGCATCGAACCCGCGTAGCGCTCCTGACGGATCAGCTTGCCCTTCTTGGTGGTCTCTTCCTGGTCAAGGCCCTTGGCGGCGGTGACGGTCAGATAGCCGTTCTGCAGTTCAAGCGTGACCTCGTCCTTTTTAAAGCCGGGCAGGTCGATGTCCACTTCGTAATGATCCTCGTGCTCATGCACGTCGGTCTTCATTTCACGGGCGGCGTTTTTGCCGTACAGACGGCGATCCATATGCCGCATTTCCCGTTCCATGTCATTGAAGAACTCATCAAACAAACTTTCACCAAAGATACTGGGCATCAACATAACTCTTACCTCCTTTGACTCTTGCGCTGTACAGCGCACCTGCTGTCGGAAGAATTCCTCAGGCAGGGGGTGTGCGTCGGCGTAGGTCGTCGTATGTTGTGACCGTGAACTCCGGGGCTTTGGATCTCTTTTCCTTCCCCCTTCGTTCGGCTTATATTATACTCGTTTTGTTAGCACTGTCAAGAGGTGAGTGCTAATTTTTTTGATGAACAATTTGTGAACGGCTCAGTCGCCTTCGTTTCGGCCATATACATTCCGTAAAAGTCATGATTTCCGGAAAAACAGCAAGGCGGGAAATCATTTTCAACGTCTTATGTGATATGATGTAACAGCCGCCGCAATATGAACGGAAAGGAGGTCGCTCCGTACGGAAAAAAAGAGCATTCAGGAAGTCATCGACTACATTGAGGCTCACCTCACCGGCGAAATCACGGCGTCCGATCTGGCGGCCTTGACGGGGTATTCGGTTTTCCACTTTTACAGGTCTTTCCAAAGTGCCGTAGGTATGCCCGTCATGCAGTATATTCTGAAAAGAAGACTTCTGCACGCGATCTATGAAATGGGAAACGGCAGAAAGAAGATCGAAACGGCGCTTGACTACGGCTTTGACACGTATTCCGGGTTTTACAAATCATTTGTTCGGGAATTCGGCTGCACGCCTGCGGAGTATCTCCGGAAATACAGGGTCAACAGGCCATATCCAATCAATATCTGCCAGGAGGAACACGTCATGCTGAGTCATAAAAGGATTTCTGAGGTGCTGACGTTCTGGGGCCTGAGGAACGCAAAAATCACCGATGTGATCTTTGCGGGAAGCGGAAAAACAAGCGACTCCGCAAACTATGTGGATGACAAATACGTCGTCAAGTACGCCAACAATCTCGGAAGTGTAATGAAGACCATAAAGATCTGCCAGGCCCTTGCGGACGCGGGTCTGTCAGCGCCTAAAATCATACCCACAACCAGTGGAAGAATCTATGCGGAAAGCGGAGAGCGGTACTTTTTCCTTTCAGAGAAAATGAACGGCCGCCCGGTCGTGGCAAGCCATGTCTTTCTGGATGAGTACGAGCCAAAGGCGCGGTTTATCGGAGAAATTGTGGGGCGGCTTGATTTCGCTCTGCAAAAAATCGACGCGGCGGTGGATGACGTGGATACCTGTGCGGCTGTCCGCGACTGGGCCCTGCCCGCTCTGAAAGACAGGCTTCCCGTCGAAAATGATTTCGCCGACAAATACGTTCGGAAGCTGGAAAGCCTGTACAAACAGCTGCCCAGACAGATCATTCACAGAGACCCCAACCCAGGCAACATCATCGTGTCTGATGATCAATGGGGCTTTGTCGATTTCGAACTGAGCGAGCGAAACGTCAGGATCTACGATCCCTGCTATGCCGCAACAGCCATCCTGTCGGAAACATATAAAGAGGGAAATGAAGAAAAGCTTGAAAAATGGACTTCGCTGATGAAGGAAATCATATGCGGATATGATTCTGTGGTTCACCTCTCGCCCAAAGAAAGAGAGGCCGTCCCATACCTGATCCTGGCCAATCAGTTTGTGGCCACCGCGTGGTTCGCGGGCAAGGACAAGTATAAAGATATATTCGATGTCAATCTGAAAATGACCCGCTGGATGATAAAGAATTTCAGAAAGCTGGACGTTTCCAACGCGTGATTTCCAGCAGGACGACAAGGATCCTGACAGATCTTTTGCAAACAAAGCAAAAACCGAGCGCACCGATGGGTTTGCTCGGTTTTTCGTCACCACCCTGCCAGCGACGGCACGGCGTTGAGGGACAAATCGGCCAGTTCGCCCTTCATCAGGCGGTAAAAACCCGCGCTGCCGATCATGGCAGCGTTGTCCGTGCAGAGGATCGGCGGCGGCATATAGACCGCCAGGCCCTTTTCGCGGCCGGCCCTCTCGATCTCGCGGCGCAGAAGCCGATTGCTCGCCACGCCGCCGGCCAGCGCCAGCTGCTTCAGGCCGGAATCCAGGCACGCCTTCACGGCCTTTTCCGTCAGCGCGTCCACCACCGCCCGGCGGAAGGAAGCGGCCCAGTCGGCGGCGTTGATCTGCCGCCCCGCCTGCCTGAGGTGATGAGCCTGGTTGATGACGGCGGTCTTCAGCCCGCTGAAGGAAAAGTCATACGCGCCGGGCGTATGAATCTTCGGAAAGGCGTAGGCCCGGTCGTCGCCCTCCTCGGCCAGCTTGTCCAAAAGCGGCCCGCCGGGATAGGGTATGTCCAGCACGCGCGCCACCTTGTCGAAAGCCTCGCCCGCCGCGTCGTCGGTCGTGCCGCCCATGATGGTATAAACGCCGTAGTCCTCCACCTTCACGATGTGGCTGTGCCCGCCCGAGGCCACCAGGCATACAAAAGGCGGCTCCAGCTCCGGATGGGCGATGTAGTTGGCGCTGACGTGCCCCTCGATGTGGTTCACCGCGATCAGCGGGAGGCCCCGTCCGTAGGCGAAGGCCTTCGCCCACGCCACGCCGGTCAGCAGCGCGCCCACGAGTCCAGGCCCATAGGTCACGGCCACGGCGTCGATCTGATCCATCGTCGTTCTGGCCTGCTTAAGCGCCTGATCCAGCAGCGGATCCAGCGCCTCCACGTGCATGCGGGAGGCGATCTCCGGCACCACGCCGCCGTACAGGGCGTGCATATCGATCTGCGAGGCGATCGCGTTCGAGGCGACCCTCCGCCCGTCCTCGACCACGGCCATGGCGGTCTCGTCGCAGCTGGATTCCACCGCGAGGATGCGGGCGTGTCCGCGCTTTATCAGTTCATCCGCCTTTTCCCGGGCAAGACGGTCGTAATTCATTCGTTCATTCCCTTTCAGATCAAATCGATTTCGTTCTGCGCGCAATCCAATCCTCCCGCGTGAGGATGTTGGTCTCGTCCTCCTCCACCGTGCCGAAATGCGTCTCGAACTGCGAAAAGGCGTAGTGCCTGAAGCCGCACTTCTCCTGTACCCGGGCTGAACGGGTGTTGCTCAGAAAATGGGCGCAGAAAATCACGTCCAGTCCGATGTCCTCGAACAGATAGCGAATGACTTCATTCACCGCCTCGGGCATCAGCCCCAGGCCCCAATAGGGTTTGGCCAGTACGAAACCCAGCATGCGGCACTTTTTGTCCGCGAATTCGGGATACAGCTCTTCGCGGTATTTTTCTATGCCCAGCGAGCCGATGACGCGTCCGTCCTTTTCCAGCGCGAAAGTCTTTTTTCCCTCGATGAATCTTGACAGGATAGCCCGCGACTCATCGATGCTTTTATGGGGCGACCACCCGGCCATCTGCCCTACGCCGTCCACGGAGGCGTACTCGTAAAAGTCCTCAAGATCTGTTTCCCGCCAGGGGCGCAGCACAAGGCGCGGCGTCCTCAGGACGACGCCGGAAATATCGATATCGGCGTTCATAATTACTCCTCCTTGTCGCCGTTGTTCAGCCAGGCCAGGTACGCCATGACGAAGCCCTCCAGGTCGCCGTCCATGACGGAGCCGATATCGCCGACCTCGTAGCCGGAGCGCAGATCCTTGACCATCGTATACGGCTGGAAGACGTAAGAGCGGATCTGGCTGCCCCACTCGATCTTCTTCTGCTCGCCTTTGACGTCGGACATCTGCTCCTGGCGCTCCTTCTCGTGCAGTTCGGCCAGCTTCGCCCGCAGCATCATCATACAGGTCTCGCGGTTCTGGATCTGGCTGCGCTCGTTCTGGCACTGCACGACGATGCCGGTGGGCAGGTGGGTCATGCGGACGGCGGAGTCCGTCCGGTTGACGTGCTGTCCGCCTTTGCCGGACGCGCGGTACGTGTCGATGCGCAGGTCCTCGGTGCGGATCTCCATGGCGCCGCTGTCCTCGATGACCGGGGCCACGTCCAGCGAGGCGAAGGAGGTGTGCCGCCGGGCGTTGGCGTCGAAGGGGGAGATGCGCACGAGCCTGTGCACGCCGCGCTCGGATTTGAGGAAGCCATAGGCGTAATCGCCGCTGACCTCGAACGTCACGGACTTGATTCCCGCGTCGTCGCCCTCCAGCATGTCCAGCTCCTTGACCGTAAAGCCCATGCGCTCGGCAAAGCGCGTGTACATGCGGTACAGCATCTGCGTCCAGTCCTGCGCCTCGGTGCCGCCGGCCCCGGCGTGCAGGGCGAGGATGCAGTCGTTCTGGTCGTATTCGTCCCTCAGAAGGGTCGTCAGGCGCAGCTGCTCGAGATCCGCCTTGATGGCGGTAATGTCCGCGCGGATCTCCGCGGCCATCTCCCTGTCGTCCGCCTCGTCGGCCAGCTCCATCATGACCTCAATGTCGTCGGCCTTGGCGTTCAGCGCCGCGAAGTGATTGAGCCGCGCCTCCACGCCGTGGGCGCGCTGGTTGACCTTCTGCGCGCGCTCCATGTCGTCCCAGAAGCCGTTGGAGGCCATGTCTTCCTGATACTCCATCAGCTGTTCCTTCAGATGATCGATGTCCATCGCCTTGCCGATCTCCTCGATCATGGCGCGAACAGCCGTCATGTCCTGTTTGAATTGTTCCATTTCAAGCATCGATAAAACACACCTTTCCCTTGGTAGGCCGCGGCGGCCCGCCGCGAGGGGTTATTATAATAATTCTTTCTGCAGAGACAGCTCCGTGCACAGCCGGAGGCGCTCATCGTCGACTATGTCGCGCCCGTAGGCGTCGAGCAGGCGTCCGTTATATCGGCCGTCGCCGAGGTTATACCTGAGAGACCACAGCACCCAGCACAGATCGAAGTGCCTGTCGCCGAGGCCGGCGTCACCCAGGTCGATAAAGCCGACAAACCGGCGTCCATCGAAGAATATGTTCGGCAGGCAGCAGTCGCCCATGATGAGCGCGTCCGTCCGCAGGATCGACGCGTCGCCCGCGTAAGGCGCGCCCATCTCCCGTTCATAGGCCTCGAGCGCGCGCCGGTTGCCGTCGCGAAGGGGGCAGTCCCGGGCGTCCGTCTCATGCAGGGCGCGGACGGATTCGCCCAGCACCCCGGAAAGCCACGCGGGATCGTCCATGCAGCGGCAGGCGTTCTGTCCCGGCAGCGCCTTCACCAGCAGGTAATCGCGCTCCCCGTCCTGCTCGAAGGCCATAAGCGGCGCGCTCAGCCCCTTTTGGGCGAAGTACTCCTGCATCACCGCGGCGCGGCGCAGGCTGTCCCGGGGGCCGACCTTGAGAAAGCAGTCCCCCGCGTCGAACACCCGCGCCTCCGAGCGTCCCAGGCCGTCCTCCGTAAGGCGCGCGGCGTCAATATGCCGAAGGATGTCCGGCGGAAAGTGCAGTCTTTCGCTCGCATCTGCCGACTCCAGCGCATTCATATGCGTCAATCTTTCTCCTTTTCAAGAATATCCATACAAAAACGCTTCAAGTCCGGTATGTCATCCTTAATGATCTCCCACGTGGTTTCTGCGTCAATTGATCCATAATTGTGCGCGATAATATTTCGTAAAGACTTAATCTGGCGCCATGGTACGCTTTGATGTACGCTTTTAAACTTTTCAGATAAATGCCCGCCCAGTTCACCTATCTGCAAAAGACATAAGGCAACAGCGTTTTGGTATATCGCATCAATTAAAAACAAGTGCTCTTCATCGCCAAAACGGTGAACCGCCTCATTTATCTGATCACAGTAACCGATAATATGCCTCAGAATATGGCTGTCCCGCTCAGACACGTTCATATAAGAGCCGCTCCTCTCCACGAATCGATTGGAGAAACTGAGCATCCAATGCCTTTGTGGACAGCAGATCTACGGGAAGCTGAAGCGCATCTTCCAAATCAGAAAGAAGAAATGCCATCTGCATCCCGCGAACCTGGCCACGATCTATTCGCAAATCCACGTCACTCTTTGCCGTGTTTTCACCACGGGCATAAGAGCCGAAAAGATAAACACGTTCAACACCATATTTATCTGCAATCGGCGTAATAATTTTTTGAATATCCGCGACACTGTACACCAGTTAACAACCCTTTCTCGACAATAAAACTTCTCTTATGCAGGAGCAGAGATAACTACGCGCCCTTGCCGTGGCACTCCTTGTACTTCTTGCCGCTGCCGCAGGGGCAAGGGTCGTTGCGTCCAACCTTCATGCCGGCGCGCACGGTCTTCGGCGCGGCGGACGTGCTCTCCCCGCCATGGGAGGCCACGAGCTTTTTCTCCTCTTCCTCCTCGGGCTTGGGCGCGGGCGTGCGGGTCAGAACGGCGTAGTACAGCTGTCTGAGCGTGTCCTCCTGGATGAGGTGGGACATCTCTTCGAACATGGCGTAGCCCTCGTGCTTGTACTCCACGATGGGGTCGCGCTGGCCGTAGGCGCGCAGGCCGATGCCCTCGCGCAGCTGATCCATGGCGTCGATGTGGTCCATCCAACGCCTGTCCACGGAGGACAGCACCGCGATGCGCTCGAAATCGCGCATGCTGATGCCCATCTGTTCGATCTGCTTTTCCCGCTCGGCATAGAAGGCGGCGGCCTCGTCGTTGAGCCGGTCGACGAGCGTGGTCTTGTTGAGTTCCTTGTCCGAAAGGATGAGCCGCTCTACCGTGCCGGGCCGGATGAACAGGTGCTCCACGTAGGCGGCCAGGCCCTTGCTGTCCCAGCTCTCCACATCCACTTCGCTGGAGCAGAACTGCGAAACCGCCTCCTTGATGAGGTCGCGCCGCATGCCGGTCACCTGCTCGCGCATGTCGCCGCCCATGAGCACCTCGCGCCGCTGGGAATAAATGACTTCGCGCTGCTGGTTCATGACGTCGTCGAACTGCAGGACGCTCTTTCGGATGCCGTAGTTGCGGCTTTCGACGCGCTTCTGCGCGCTCTCGATCTGGTTGGAGAGCATCTTGTTCTCGATGGCCTCGTCTTCCTTGAGGCCAAGCTTGGCGATGAGCGGCTGCACCCGGTCGGAGCCGAACAGGCGCATCAGGTCGTCGTCCATCGCGATGAAGAACTGGCTGGAGCCGGGGTCGCCCTGACGGCCGGCGCGGCCGCGCAGCTGGTTGTCGATGCGGCGGGATTCGTGCCGCTCGGTGCCGATGATGTGCAGGCCCCCCAGTTTGACGACCTCTTCGTGCTCGGCGTCGGTCTCCTTCTTGAAGGCCTGATAGTGCTCGTTGAAGACCTTGCGGGCGTCCAGCACCTCTTGGGGCACGTTTTCATTGTGCCCAAGGGCGTCCTCGATGACCTGCTCCTCGTACCCGGCGAGGCGCATCTTCTGCCGGGCCATGAACTCGGCGTTGCCGCCCAGCAGGATGTCCGTGCCGCGGCCGGCCATGTTGGTAGAGATCGTGACCGCGCCCTTGCGGCCGGCCTGGGCGACGATCTCGGCTTCTTTCTCGTGGAACTTGGCGTTCAGCACCGTGTGCCTGACTCCCCTCAGATCCAGCATGCGGCTGAGCATCTCGCTCTTTTCGACGGACACCGTGCCCACCAGGATGGGCTGACCCGTCTCGTGCCTTTTGATGACCTCGTCCACCACGGCCTGGAACTTCCCCTTCTGGTTGAGGAAGACCGCGTCGTTGAGATCCTTGCGGATCATCGGCCTGTTGGTGGGGATGGTCACCACGTCCAGCCGGTAGATGCCGCGGAACTCTTCCTCCTCGGTCTTGGCCGTGCCGGTCATGCCGCTGAGCTTTTTGTACATGCGGAAGTAGTTCTGAAAGGTGATGGTGGCCAGCGTCTTGCTCTCGCGCTCCACCTTGACGTGCTCCTTGGCCTCAATGGCCTGGTGCAGGCCGTCGGAATAGCGCCGGCCCACCATCAGGCGGCCGGTGAACTCGTCCACGATGACGACCTCGCCGTCCTTGACCACGTAGTCCACGTCGCGCTTCATCATCACGTTGGCCTTGAGGGCCTGCAGGATGTGATGGTACAGCTCCGTGTTCTGCGGATCGGTCAGGTTTTCCACGTTGAAGTAACTTTCTGCCTTGACGACGCCCTTTTCCGTCAGAGAGACGCTCTTCTGCTTCTCGTCGCGGATGTAGTCGCCGGAATCGGGATCGATCTCGTCGTTTTCGTCCTTTTCCTTCGCCTCGCTGAGCCTCGGAATGAAGCGGTCCACGCGGGCGTACATCTCGGTGGACTTCTCGCCCGGGCCGGAGATAATCAGGGGCGTGCGGGCCTCGTCGATCAGGATGGAGTCCACTTCGTCCACGATGGCAAAGTTCAGCGGCCTCTGCACGAGGCGCTCCTTGCGGGTGACCATGTTGTCGCGCAGGTAGTCGAAGCCCAGCTCGTTGTTCGTGGCGTAGGTGATGTCCGCGGCGTAAGATTTCTGGCGCACGTCGGGGGTCATGTCGTGCTCGATCAGGCCCACCGTCATGCCCAGGAACCGGTACACCTTGCCCATCCACTCGCTGTGGAAGCGGGCCAGGTACTCGTTGACGGTGACCACGTGAACGCCCTCGCCGGGGATGGCGTTGAGGTAGGCGGGGAAGGTGGCCGTCAGGGTCTTGCCCTCACCGGTCCTCATCTCGGCGATGCGCCCCTGGTGCAGGGCGATGGCGCCCAGCAGCTGCACGTCGAACGCGCGCTGCCCGAGCGTCCGCACGGCGGCCTCGCGCACGGCGGCGTAGGCCTCCGGCAGGAGCTGATCCAGCGTCTCGCCGCCCTTGTACCGGGCGCGGAAGGTCTCGGTCACGCCGCCCAGCTCCGCGTCGCTCATGGCCTTGTACTTCGGCTCAAGGGCGTTGATCTGCTCCACCATGGGGCGAAGGCGCTTTATTTCCCGGTCGTTTGAATCTCCGAAAATCGTTTTGATGATGTTGAGCATGTCTGTTTTTCCTCCAGGTATGAACGCCCGTCAGGGCACAGTCATCCAATATATACAGAATTATTCTACCACGCCGCAGAGGCCGCCGCAAGATAAAACTTGTTATATGTCGGCCGCCGGACGAACGTATAGTCTGACACGTATAGCCTGACTGACCTGACAAGGTAATTGTCTACGTAAAATGTGGATGAGAGCATGATAATTTACATTTTGTGGCATGCTTGTCGCAATGATGAAAATGAAATTAGCTAATGCCTTCCGACCCCCCTTATTTATGCGTGTATTCCGTCACCTTTTCGACATTTTCGATATTCTTCAATGTCAAATCTTGCCAAATTACAACAACAGCCTTGTATCCTTGCCGTTTTAATACTATAATAAAGACAATTGAGAGATTTCTAAATCGGAAAGTAATCACACCGCGTTTTCATTGGGTAAGGCGCCCCAATAACGGAAAACAGTCTCGTTCTCTTCACCATATGTATTTACAGAAAAGTGTCAGAGCGTTTCATAAATGGAACCACATATACTAAATTAACCATTGACAAAAGAATAAGCCGGAAGGAATTAAAGATGAGTTCAGAACACAAACCAACTTTGCGTGTTTTATCCGTGCTCGATCTGGTAGCGCATCACAGCTACAAGTATACTTTTACCGAAATCTCACACGTCCTTGATATTCCAGCAAGTACCTTGTTTCCTATCATTCATACCCTTCGGGAACAGCAATACTTGAGCTTTGACGAGCGAACGCAAACCTATGCTCTCGGTATCAAACTATTTGAGCTCGGCAGCATGATTCAGAACACGGATTACTTTTCTGAAATCATAGATGTTATGCACACTGTAGTTGATGGTTGCGGCGAGACCTGCCATTTCGGCGTGCTCAGCGGCGGTGATGTGCTCTATTTGGCTAAGGTTGATTCGCCACACGCAATTCGCATGTATTCGATGGCAGGACGTAGACTACCCCGCCTATACAACGGCGATTGGCAAAGCGCTACTAAGGGACTGTACTCTTGCGCAACTTCATATGCTATACCCCAATGGACTGGTTTCATATATGCCAAACACGATAACGAATTTTGATGCCCTATATCGCCAGTTATCTGAAATCAAAAAAAATACTTTTGCATACGAAAATGAGGAATCCAATGCAAGCATACGCTGTATTGCACTTCCCATATGTACTGATGGGCGAGTAAGCGCGGCATTAAGTGTCGCGATACCAGTTTTCAGATATTCAGAAGATCTTCGACATAATGCAGAAAACCTGCTACGCAATGCAGCAGGTTATATCGAAAGAATTCTTCCTTACAAGGTATTTTAGATATAAAGAGATAAAGCAACCAACCTCTCGAGTTAGGGCTCTCTTCAATGCTAATCCCTATTAATTGGCGCGGCTTACGATTCTACGCATTATCAGAGCGTCGTCGCGCGTATCCATATGACCTTTTTCTATATCTAACTCACGAAATTGAGCTATCAAGATTTCCCGCGCTTTTAGACGCTCTCTGTCATAAATAACACGAATGAAGCCATCATTTCCTTCCACGCCATCCGGATATGAAACGTCATTTCGGCCATCCAGCAATAACCCAGATGACCAGGTTTTTCCATCATCATATGAGAGCTTTGCGGCCAAATTGTTTCGCCCTCGAAAATCGACATGATTAACAAGCAGAATCGCACCAGATCTCAACCGCCTAATGAAGAACCGAGAGCATGGACCGGCAATACCGGCGTGTCCCCCACCAATCCATGTTTTGCCGCCATCATACGAAACCGCCTCTCCAATGCCGTCAAAACGCCGCGCCAACATCCACAGACTGCCATCAGCCCGTTCGATTAACATATGCTCGTCAAAACAACGGTTTTTGATATCTGCACCACCCAATCGAACGAACGTTTTCCCTTCATCTTTTGTAGACACCACATTAGCAAAACGTTCCTGCTCCAATTCAGGATGACTCTCTTCACTTCTGATCCAGGGGCCCCATAACGCGCAGGGATACAGCCATTCCCCATTTCTTGTGACAATAGGTTTATTCAACATGACGCCGTTTGCGATGCGTTCAGGTTTGGAAAAGCACGGTTCTTTCTCATCAGGGTCATGGCAGATGGCCGTCCAAACGCCATGCCGCCCATCAAAATATCCCTTTGTCTGGCTCCAGCTCAACCAAAGACGCCCTTTAGGATCAATCCAGAGGCATGGATCAAACACCCGCATATCGCTGTCGGGGTGTTTGACCACACAGTATGGCTCTTTCCATGTCAAGCCGTCGTCATCGCTTATAGCAACAACAGCATAATTGCCAGCCTTTTCTTCAAGTTCTCCGCCGTAAAAGCAGGCAAAAAGTCGGCCTCTTTGGGTTCTTTCAATTGAGGGAATCCCTTGAAAGCGACGATTCACGGTCTGAAATTCTGGCTCCACCGGTGTATAAATCAATTTTGCCGACACATCATTATTCTCTACCATACTTCTCACTCCCTTAATTGACAGCCACCTGAGGCAGATACCCTATCTGCCTCAGGCGGTCATAGTAACAATTAGAGACGTGCCAGCGCTTCGTTATAGATCTCGAGATAGCGTTCAATCCCCGCTTCCTCAAGGCTATCTACAACAGACGCCCACTCAGAGATCGGTCTGGTTCCGATGATAAAGGCATTGATATCGCCGACGATGACATCCAACTTGCTCTTGATATCAGTCAACTCTTCGTTTTCATCTTCTGTGAAAACAGGATTAGGAACGTTGGTGTACATATTGTCATCACTCATCCAGAACTCATACAGTTCTACACCCTCAGGAGAAAGTGCAGTGGCACGATTGGCCCAGTCATTGATGATCGTGCAGAATCCCAGATCAGCACCGCTGAGTTTTGACTGCATTGTCATTTCGCCAGACTGGACCGCTTCGATGAATTCAGGCAAAATGTACCGTTCGCCATTCTCGTCCCTGCCAAAGGTCTCGCCCTCAATGCCATAATTTGTGATTTCATAGCCCTTATCAGAGTACATGAAATCCATCAAATAAAGCGCGGCATCAATATTCTCGCAATCCGCACTGATAACCCAACTCATCGCGGTCGGCTGGTACTCACCGACGCCCAGACTCCAAAGACCGCGCTTTTCACCCCACGGGTTTTCAAGCGTGTACATTGGCTCCCAATAGGCTTCAGGCTGGTCCTGCTGAAGCGCCATATTAAACTGATTAACAAACACGCAATTGTTAAAGGTGAAATAGCAAGTTCCATTTTTGCAGGCTTCCTGCCAGTCAGCGCTGGTCGTTGTCAGGAAATCCGGGTCGACCAGTCCTTCGCTATAAAGCTTGTGGGCATATTCAAGGTAATTCGTATACTTCTCAACATCCGTATATCCGCTCACATATTGACCCAGTTTGTGGTCATAATAGCACAAACCACCGACGCCGTAGCTGTAATCGATCTGCAAACTGGCCCAACGTGTCACCCACGGATAATTGTCAGGATCATACTCCTTAATGGCTTTCAGCGTAGTATACAGCTCATCAAAGCTGGTCGGAACCTCCAGGTTCAGTTCATCAAGCACATCGCCTCTGATATAAGGCACAGCGCCGTTGGGTAGACCGATTTCCCAAATCAGCTGAAAGCTGTACTGTTCGCCACCGACTTTATAGTACTTCATCACATCACCGGCGCGCTCGACAGCGGATGAGTAATTGGGGAGCTTGCCTTCTTCCATTGCTTCGGTGAGGTTGACAAACATGCCATCTTTGGCATACTGATTTACAAGATTGAAATTGACTCTTGTAATATCCGGAATATTATTCGCAGCAAGCAATGTGCTCACCTTGGTGTTCCAATCTGTATCAGCCACCAACTGGATATCAAGAGTAATACCGGTTTCTTTCTGAATAGCCTTCAGTGATTCCGATTCCAAATCAAACGGAAGCACCGCGTTATCCTGCTCAAGCAGTGTTAAGGTTACGCCTTCATATGGCTTTTCGCCTTCAGCAATCGAAAGTCCGCAGACACACAGGCAGAAAACAGTGACGATAATTAAAATCTTCTTCAGCATACCAGATTCTCCTTCCTTCTATGTAATGTGTGAATACTCAAGGGCCAATGTCTAACAGTATTTATCCACGCTTCAACCTTTGACCGAACCAATCATAACCCCCTTTACGAAATACTTCTGAAGCGCGGGATAAAGCAACAATATGGGAAGCGTCGCAACAATGATTCCAGCATACTGGATCGTCGTCGCCGCGACCGAATCTTCAATTTCTCGGCCAACCCCGGAATAATATTGGCCATAATTCTGTTCTATCACCAGATTCCTTACCATAAGTTGCAATGGATATTTGCTGTTCGTATTCAAATAGATCATGGCATTAAACCATGAATTCCAGTGATCTACAGCATAGAATAAAACCATCGTAGCAATAACAGGCATCGATAATGGCAATACAAGCACAACTAACTTACGAAACTCAGATGCACCATCAATTTCAGCGGCTTCATGAAGCGCTTCCGGCACATTGACAAAAAAAGTTCTCATAACCAGCATATTGTATGTGCTGATAGCCCCAGGTAACACCAGAGACCAAATCGTATCAATCATGCCCAAATTCATAACAAGAATATACATAGGAATCATGCCACCGCTGAAATACATGGTAAAAATGATAATCAATGTAAAAAACCGATTCAACGGTAATTTCTTTCTTGACAAGGCATAGGCGCAAAGGGAAGACATAATCAGATTTATTGTCGTTCCAACCCCTGTATACATAAGCGTATTCACAAAAGAATGCATAAACTGTCCGTTGGTCAATATGCGTTCATATGCTGCAAAACTGATTTTAATCGGATACCAATGCACCCGTCCTTTGGCAACTTGTTGGCTATCGCTGATTGAGATAATACCAACATAATACAAAGGATAAAGCATTATTACGACAATGATGAGCATAAACAATCCGTTTATCAGATTGAATATATCTTTATTCTTTCCTTGATCGAACGTTAGCATAATTCTCTCTCCTTACCATAGACTGGTCTCACTGAATCGTCGGCTGACTGCATTCGCCGCTGTCACCAGTATTAGTGATACGATTGAGTTAACCAGACCTACCGCTGTAGCGTAACTGTATTCGCCGCTTACAAGGCCTCTTCGATAAACATATGTCGAAATGATGTCCGCAGTCTCATAAAGCATTGAATTGTATAGCAGCATAACCACTTCATGCCCAAGGTTCATAAGATTCCCAATTCTAAGAATGAGCATCATAATAATCGTCGGCGAGATTCCAGGTAGAGTTATATAGTATATCTTCTGAAATCTATTGGCTCCTTCGATCTCGGCACTTTCATAAAGCTCAGGAGCGATTCCAGTCAAAGCAGCTATATAAATAATGGCATTCCACCCGAGAGATTTCCATATGTGCTGAAGGACAAAAATCGTCCTGAAATACTTTGGGTCCTGGAGAAAACCAATGCGTTTGCCTCCCAGCAACTCAAAAATGTCGTTGATCAATCCTTTGACCTCACAGAATTTTACGACCATACCGCATAACACGACTGTTGATATGAAATGCGGTAAATAGCTGGCCGTCTGAACAAAACGTTTAAAAGCATTTGACTTAATTTCATTCAGCAAAAGCGCAAATAAGATCGGAGCCGGAAAGCCGAAAATCAATGTCAGTAAATTGAGCATTAATGTATTTCTGACCAGTTTGTAAAAATAAGGATCCGTCAAAAATTTCTTAAAATACTTCAATCCAATCCAATCACTGGCCAAAATACCTTTTCGTGCACTGAATTTCTTAAACGCGATCAACACGCCATACATTGGCGCGTAATGAAATATTATATAATAGCATAACGGCAAAAAGAGAATGACCAATAACTGCCAATTTTTTTCTATTTTCTTCAAAAACTTGGTTGTAGCTGTGCCTGTGCTTCTCCATGCCATACGATCAGCCATCATAAACCTCCAAATGATTTTTACGGTTTTATTCATTGACTGCCCGGACATATGTTTTTGCCAGTTCTGTTATCCGGTTCCATTCTTCGCTATATACCCATTCTCTGTGTATCAGTTTTTCACCAATCCCAACACCTACACAACCAGCATGCATATAAGCAGAAACATTGCCTTCATAAATTCCTCCGACAGCAATCACCGGAATATGTGACAAAGGTGCGCGAACTGATTTAATATACTCCGGCCCGACACTCGATGCAGGAAATAACTTCACTGCATCCGCACCGGCATTAAAAGCAGTCATAATCTCTGTTGCGCTAAAAGCTCCAGGAAACAGACCCAAATGCTTCTCACGTCCATAATTCATGACATCAATTATTGTTGCTGGCATGACAAGAAAGCATCCGCCAGCCTCACACGTTAAATCAACCTGTTCTGTGTTTATCACCGTTCCTGCACCTACCAGCAGCCGATCACCAAATTCCTTCGCAATCGCCTCAATAGCTCGTGCAGTATCGGCCCAAGATTCCGGGTTAGACTGATTAAAGGAAACTTCAATCAATCCGATTCCACCTTCTTCCAAAGCATGGCCTAGCCGGATAATGTATTTTGAATTCAAATTGCGGACGATTGCAATAATCTTCCTTTGGCGAAGATACTCAAGGGAATTCATACCTGTCTCCTCCAACCATCCTGCGATTTTTCGTATATGCGAACTACTATTCGTTAATCCGCACAAGAGCATTATATAACTCTACAAGTCTTCGGTCAATCCCTTTTTTTAAATTTCTGCAAAACCACAAACTAAATGGGGACTTGAGGCTAGTGTTCCCAGACCTGAACACCTTGCGGCCTCCCGGTTTATGTGCTAACATGAGCCATGAGCATAATTGAGAAACGCGGGAGGTCTTTTATGAAACGCACATCATTATTCAAACTGCTGACGACGGCGCTGATTTTCGTCCTGGCGCTCGGGGCCGTAAGCCTGGCCCAGGGGACGACCGGCCCCCGAAGCCTATTGGGCCAGCCGATGCCGGACTTCACCGTCACGACGATCGAGGGGGAAACCCTCACCTTATCCGAAGTCCTGGCCGGGAAAAAGGCCGTGCTCGTCAACCTGTGGGCCACATGGTGCGGCCCCTGCGCAATGGAATTCCCCTCTCTTGAGCAGGCCTATGAGACGTACAAAGACGACGTGGAGGTCATCGCCCTGTCCATCGAGTCAAATGACACGGAGGATATGCTCAAAGAGTACGCTGCCTACTTCGGCATGACCTTCAAGGTGGGCAACGGCTCGGGGACAGACATCCCGGCGATCTTCGTGGACCGGGGTATCCCCACCAGCGTACTGATCGACCGCTTCGGCAATATCGTGCTGATCGAGGTCGGCGCCCAACTAACCGCCGACCCCTTTCTCAGCGCCTTCTCCTTACTGACCGATGATGGATACAGCGAAACCGTCGTCCTGGAGGGCTGGCCTCAGCCCCTGCCGAGCTGGACAATCCTCTTTGTGGATCAGAACGGGGATCCCGTGCCCGGCTGCGTCGTCAACTTCTGCACCGACGAGACCTGCACGCCCGTGCTGGCCGATGAAAACGGCGTCGCCCGCTTCACGGGTGACCCCTACGCCTATCATTTGCAGGTCATCTACGTGCCCGAGGGCTATGCGTTCGACACGGCGCAGGAATTCTACGCCGACGAGCGCGGCGAAGAGATGACCGTCACCGTCGAAAAGACCGCCTGACGGCTCCCGAAAGGAGAACCTTTTCATGAGCGCCAACGTGATGATGAACGCCTATCCGGAGAGCCTGGGTGGCCGCCTTTCCGGCCTGGTCGGCTTTCTGCGCAATTGCGACGGGATATTCGACAGTGTATATCTCATGCCCACGCTGTATGACAGCGACATGGACGGCGGGTTCTCCGTCATCGAATATGCGCTCAACCAGGAAGTCGCGGCGGACGATGATCTGCGCGCGCTGCGGGAAATGGGCGTCGCGCTGACGCTCGACATGGTGCTCAACCACCTGTCCGCCCTGTCGCCGCAGTTCCGGGACGTGCTGAAGCATGGCGACGATTCGCCCTGCAGGGACTTCTTCATCGACTGGAACGCCTTCTGGCGCGGAACCGGGGAAATGACGGCGCGGGGCTATATCCAGCCCGCGCCAGAGTACCTGCGGGGCATGAACATGCGAAAGCCGAGCCTGCCGCTGCTCATGGTCCCCATGCCCGACGGGCGGGACGTCCCCTTCTGGAACACGTTTTATCAGGAGGTCGTCTATCCGCGCCTGACGCCCGAGGCGCTTTTGGACATTGCGCCGGTCCAGTACGCGCAGGCCGCGAGGCTGTGCCGCCAGGTCAACGCGGCGCTGGACGGCGGGCTCGACCCCGACGGCGTCGAAGACCCGCTCGACGGGTATCGGGATGCCGTCGTCCGCTGGCTGAAGCGCAGGCGCGTCTGTCGCGGACAGATGGATCTGAACATCCAAAGCCCCGCCGTGTGGAATTATTACGGCGGGGTCATGGACACGCTGCGGGACTGGGGGACGAACCTCATTCGTCTGGACGCCTTTACCCGCCTGCACAAGCAGCCCGGACGGGCCAATTTCATGAACGAACCGGAGACGTGGGACATCCTCGCCCGGCTCAAGGGCATGGCCGAAGAGCGGGGCATGCGCGTCCTGCCGGAAATGCACGTTACCTACCAAAGCGGCGTGTCCGAAAAGCTGGAGCGCCTCGGCTGTCCGTGCTACGACTACTACCTCCCCGGCCTGATCCTGGACGCCGTCGAGACCCGCGATCCGAAATATCTGATCCGCTGGCTCAGCGAGTGCGCGGCCTCAGGCCTCAGGCGGGTGAGCATGCTGGGCTGCCACGACGGCATCCCCATACGCGACTTGAAGGGGCTTCTGCCGCAGGAGCGGATCGACGGGCTGTGCGCGGCGCTGACGGCGCGGGGCGGCGTCCCCAAGATGATCCACGGCGAAAGGCCCGAGGTCTATCAGATGGCCTGCGCGTATTACAGCGCGCTGGACGCCGACGACGATAAAATGGCCCTCGCCCGGGCGATACAGGTCTTCGCGCCGGGGATCTGCCAGGTGTGGTACATGGATCTGCTCTGCCGGGAGAACGACCTCGCGGCCCTCAAAGGCGGCGCGGATCCCCGGGAGATCAACCGCAGCGTCCTCTCGGAAGAGGACGTGCGCGCCGCCGCGCAGAAGCCGGGGTTCGTCCGGCAGATGGAGCTTCTGCGCCTGCGGAAGGCGCACCCGGCCTTCGCGGAGGGCGCCTCCTGCGCCGTTGAGAGCGAGGGCGAGCGCGGCCTCGTCATCCGCCGCGCGGGAAAACGCGGCGCGCTGTCCCTGCGCGTGGATTTCGGCGAGATGAAGTACGCCGTCACGGAAGGATGAGCCGCCGATATTTCCATACCTTCTATGTGGTGAATGTCCCCGCCGTTCATCGCATGCATATCATGCAGATAGAATGAAAATGACGGCCTGCGCCTTTACCATGCAGGCCGTCGTTTTCATATTGCCTCTGTCTTACTTGACCGCCGCGTACTTGGAGGAGACCCAGCCGGTAGTGCCGTTGTAGTTGATCCGGTACCACGCGACCCCGCGGTCGTCCTTTTTGCTCTCGTTCATGTACTTCGCCGTCGCGCCCTTCGGCATCACGCCC
>JAFRLF010000100.1 GCA_017431365.1 Clostridia bacterium
ACCGCGCCGTTCGGGTCAACGGAGGAGGGCGTCGTCATTGCGCCCTTGCTCCGGCTGCCGCGTGACGAACCCGCTTTCGTGCCGCGGCTCTGTCCGTGGCTCCGTTCGCTGGAGACATTTCGGCGATTATTCAGCCGCAGGCTCCCATGTTCACGGTAATAGGCGAGGATCAGGTCGGCCTGCTCCTGCGTCAGCTGTCCCGCCGCGACATAAGAATCCAGTTCGCGGCAGAGGGCTTCCTCTTTGGCGGTCGCTCTGGCGGCCTTGAGGGCGGCGAGCGCTTCGCTGAGGGCCTCATTGAGCGCGTCGTCAGCCGGGAGAGCGCTATCCTGCGCCGGGGTCTCTGCCTGTGGGAGCTCAGCCGCGCCGTTGACTGCGGGCGCCTGGGAATCGGTTCCCTCCGCCAGCGCGCCGAAGCTCAGCGCCATGGCGAGGATCAGGGCGATGGTCGAGATTGTCTTTTTGGTCAGGGTTTTCATGCCTGTCAACTCCTTTTCGGTTGTTTTTGTTTCCCTCGGGATGATGACAGTATGAGGGTCCGACCTAAAGCAAGGCTAAAATCAAATGTTAATTAAATGTAAATCGTAAAAGCCGGATTTTGCGTCACAGGGACTGAATGAACGCCATGGCCCGCTCCGGCCAGCCCTCGACGTCCGTGCCCGTGCCGTCGCCGAAGCCGTGCGGCGCGTGCTCGCCTTCGTCGAGGATGGAGGGCGTGCCTGCGGCGTCCAGGTTTCGCTTGAGCCGCTCGGAGTTCACGCAGGGCACCTCGGCGTCGTCCTTTCCGCAGACGATGTAACAGGGCGGGTATTCGCCGTCGATCTGGCTGATGACGTCGAACCTGTCAAGATACGCCCGCCAGTCCTCGCCGAACATCGGAATGAACAAGCTTTCCCTCTCATAATCGAACAGGCCGGACTCGTCTTTCAGACAGATGTATGTGTAAACCGGAATGAGGCAAAGAGGTTTGGGACAGCCGTACTTTTTCCATCCCAGGCTTGCACTGCCCCAGTTGGAGACGAGGTTTGCCCCCGCCGAAAACCCGCCTGCCACGTATCGGCCGGGCCGAAGGCCGAACTCCCCGGCGTGTTCGCACAGCCATCGGACGGCGGCCGCCATGTCGTCCAGGGCAAGGAGCGCCGCCCCGGGCACGTTGACCCGATACGTGAGCAGGAACACGGTATACCCCTGTTCGAGAAAGTGCCTGGCCGAGGGGAGTGATTCCACCAGTGTGCACACGCTCATGTATCCGCCGCCCGCGCACAGCACGACGGCGGGCTTTTTCGGGTCGGGCGCCTTCGGGCTCAGCCTGAGAAGGTGCACGTGCCGCATGTCCGGATCTTCGCTCCCCTCGTACAGAAAGTGCCGACTCGCGCGACCCTCTGCCGCGGCTTCGGCGAGGGCGTTGAGGCCGGCCGCCATGCCCTCAGGCGACCATCCGTTCTTTCGCAGGCTTTCGAGCGTCGTTCCGGGCCGGAAAGGCGCGCCTTTCGACGCGGCTCCGGAATAGATCAGGTATCTTCCAAAGGCCTCGATCTGCGGGTGGGCCATGATCCTTTCGATCGTCCAGTCATTCGCGATTCTTTCCATGATGTTTCCGCCTTTCAGCGGCATCCGGTTGGCCGGAGCCGCGCGATCAATCAGTCGTCCAGTTCTTCTCGGCGTGATTCATGAGCCGGTCGGCGTCCGTAAGGCTCATTTCGGGGAAGAGAAAATAAAAGCGCCGCTTGCCGTAACGGGACATGAGTTCCTCCGCGCCGCGGATCCAGTCGTCCACGCCGCCGTCGTACAGCTGGATCCAAAGCCCCTTGTCGGCCTTGACCACCTGATCGTAGATGGGATACCATCGCGGACACGCGCCGTCCGGCTGGCCCGCGCCGCAGGTCCACTGCAGGGCCTGGAGACGCTGAAGCTCCATCAGCGCCGGCACGTGGCGGATGGCGTCCGGTCCGTCCAGATGATAGAGCGCGTGATCGAGCCGCCGAGTCTGCGCCTCCAGCGACGGCAGGACAAATTCCCTGAAGTGCTCGGGCGACAGCATGGCGGAGAAGTCGCACTGAATCTTGGCCACGCGCCCCTTGCCCAGGATGGAGAACGCCGTGTAGCTGCTGACACCGTCTTCGTCCTGCACGAGGGAGAGCATGGCGTCGTAGTACCGGAAATAGACCGCGTCGATGTCGCGGATAAAGCCGTGCACGGCCTCCGGGCAGTCCATGATGTCAAACAGAGTCTCCTGCGGGCCGCGCATGGCGGCGTAAATGTCGATGTTTTCGATGAGGTCGGGAATGTCCAGCCGCCACTGCGCCCGGGACGACGCCTTCAGCTCGCGGACGAGGTCGTAATGCAGCTTCCACCATCGGTTGTCCGGGTCGAAGCGCAGGGGCGGGTGGGTGAGCGGATCGGATATGCAGGGCGCGTACCACACTGTGTCGCGCCGGAAGATCGGCTCGCTCCCGAGGTACAGCGCCAGAGACCCCGGCCCCAGGTTGGCTCCCAGCGAGGGGAACGCGTCCGCCATAAAGACGCGCGTCCCGATCTGATGGCGCATGGCGGCCGTCAGGTATCCGGCGTCCGTATAGAGAGCCTGGTCGTCGGCCGCGTCAGGCGCGGGCGGCGCGTCGGCGTCGTCCCGCCGTGCGACGACCCGCATCAGCGGCAGGCCGCGGTTGTCCCGACGCCACCAGTCCTCGAAGCGCTGAACGAGGTGTTCCCGTTTGGTTTTGTCCATGTTGAACGACGCCTCCTCTCGCGGTGGAGCGGCGCGCCGGTCGGCTTCTGAAGTCGTGACGCGCTGTGTAAAGAGTATAACACATACTCAATGCGGTTTTCAAGGTAAAAGGACTGCCGCGATCAATTTCGCGGCAGTCCGAATGGATGTTTCAGGATCGTGCGTCACACGCCCCGGCGCTCGTTGCGGAGTTTCTCGTTCAGGGTCTGGTTGGTGACGCGGGTGTGTCCCGGCAGGGGAACGATCTTCGCGTCGATCGCGTCCAGGATCCAGCTGGGCTGCGGGAAGAAGCTCTCCTCCAGCTCGTGCGCCGGCGTGATCCAGTTGCGGGAAGCCACGACGGTGGGCGCGGCGTCGAGGTAGTCGAAGCCCATCTCGGTGATCTGGCGGGCGACCTCGCTGGCGAAGGAGCCGCGCTCGCACGCGTCGGTGACGATGACCAGGCGTCCGGTCTTCTTTACGGACTCGAGGACCGTCTCATAGTCGAAGGGTACGAGGGAGCGCGCGTCGATGACCTCGGCCTCCATGCCGTACTTGGCCTTGAGCTCGTCCGCGGCCTTCAGCGCGCGGTACAGCACCGCGCCGAAGCTCAGGATGGTGATGTCCTTGCCCGGACGCTTGATGTCGGCCTTGCCGAAGGGGATCTCGTAGTATTCCGCGGGGACGCCGCCCTCGTGGAACTGCTCGCCCACGTCGTAGATGCGCTGCGACTCGAAGAAGACCACCGGATCCGTGCCGCTGAGCGCCGCGGCCATCAGGCCCTTGGCGTCGTACGGCGTGGCCGGGAAGGCCGCCTTCAGGCCGGGGATGTGGGTGACCAGCGCCGACCAGTCCTGAGAGTGCTGCGCGCCGTACTTGGAGCCGACGGATACGCGGAGCACGACGGGCATCTTGATGATGTCGGCGGACATGGCCTGCCATTTGGCCATCTGGTTGAAGACTTCGTCGCCCGCGCAGGCCAGGAAATCGCAGTACATGAGCTCGACCAGCGCGCGGCCGCCGGCCATGGCATAGCCAACGGCGCCGCCGACGATGGCGGATTCGCTGATGGGCGAGTTGAACAGCCTGTGATATGGCAGCGCCTCGGTCAGGCCGCGGTAGACGGCGAAGGCGCCGCCCCAGTCGCGCACGTCCTCGCCCCAGCCGGCCAGGGTCGCGTCCTTGTAGTAGCGGTCGATGATGGCCTCGAACAGGCCGTCGCGCAGCTGATAGACCTTGTTCTTGGAGACGGGCTTGCCGTTCGCGTCAAAGCCCCAGCGCTCCTTCTTGGCGATGGCCTGTACGCGCGGGCATTCCTCCATCGGCATGTTGACGTCGGGCTTGACGTCGGGCGCGAAGGACTCGACGTGTCCGTTGGTGAACATCATGTCGGCCAGTTCGTCGGGGTTCTTGTCCAGGTTCATGCGCGGGGAGACCTCGTCGTCGATGGCCAGCTTGAAGTTGCGCAGGATGGCGTCCTTGACGGACTTGACGATGGCGTCGCACTCCTCATCGGTGGCCACGCCGGCCTCGATCAGCTGCTTGCGGTACTCGACGATGGGATCCTGCTCCCACCAAGCCTCGATCTCTTCCTTCGTGCGGTAGCTGGAGGAGTCGGACGGGCTGTGGCCGGACATGCGGTAGGTGACCACGTCCAGCAGGCACGGGCCCTTGCCCTCCTGAAGGAGCTTCTTCTTGCGCTTGTAGGCGTCGATGACAGCCAGCGGATTCCAGCCGTCCACGCGCTCGGCGTGCATCTGGCTCGGGGTGAAGCCGGCGCCCATGCGGGCCGGCGCGTCGTAGCCCATGGTCTCGCCCACGGTCTGGCCGCCCATGCCGTACATGTTGTTGATGATGTTGAACATCAGGGGCAGGCCGCCCTTCATGTCGTCGCCCCAGAGCTCGTTGATCTGGCCCATGGCGGACATGTTGAGCGCCTCGAGCACCGGGCCGCGGCCCAGGGAGCCGTCGCCCAGGTTCGCCACGACGATGCCGGACTTTCTGTTGATCTTCTTGTACAGGGCCGCGCCCATGGCGATGGTGCCGGAGCCGCCCACGATGGCGTTGTTGGGGTAGATGCCGAACGGGGTGAAGAAGGTGTGCATCGATCCGCCCAGGCCGCGGTTGAAGCCGGTCTCGCGGGCGAAGATCTCAGCCATGGCCCCGTACAGCAGGAAGTTGATCGCCAGATCCTTGACCGTCTCATGGGGTTCCTTTTCGGCCACGGCGTAGGTCTTGCCGTCCAGGAAGCTCTTCATGATGTCCAGAAGCTTTTCGTCATCCAACTTTTCGATGGCGGAGAGACCCTTGGCCAGGATGTCGCAGTGGCTGCGGTGAGAGCCGAAGATCATGTCCTCCACGTCCAGACAGAAGGCTTCGCCCACGGCGTTGGCCTCCTGGCCGATGCCCAGATGCGCGGGGCCGGGATGGGTGTAGGGCACGCCGCAGTACTCGGAGGTGGTCTTGATCAGCTGGATCATGGTCTCGAACTCGCGCAGGACCAGCATGTCGCGGTAAATGTTCTTGAACTCTTCCGTGGTGAAGTTGCCGATCTCGTCCTTGACCTTCTTCTGATAGGTGTTGACGGGAATGTCCTCGAACGTGATCTTGCCCGGCGCGCGGACGACATTCGGGTCAACGTACAGCTGCTTGGACATGTGAATCGCATCCTTTCTTATACTAAACGTTTCTATTTATGGCGTTGTTTATGCCCGGATCAGTCGTCGAATTCCCACAGCGTTTCGCGGATGATCTCGCTGACGGTCGGGTGCGGGAAGATGATCTCCCGGGCGTCCTTCACGCGCAGTTCGAGCTCGATCATCTCGGCGGCGCCCCAGATGATCTCCGAGGAATAGTTGCCGATCATGTGCACGCCGATGACGTTGCGGTGAACCCTGTCGATGAGGATCTTGCAGATGCCGTCTCCGCCCTCGTTTTCCGCCACAAAGCGGCCGGCATAGCGCATGGACAGCTTTTTCACTTCGTAATCCACGCCCTGAGCCTTCGCTTCCTCCTCGGTCAGGCCACAGGAGGCGATTTCCGGCTGCGTGTAGATGACGGAGGGATTGGCGTGATAGCGCATGGTGTCCTTTTTGCCCAGTATGGTGTTGACGCACACCTCGGCCTCGCGATAGGCGGTGTGGGCCAGCATGACGTGGCCGTTGCAGTCGCCCGCGGCGAAGACGCCCTCGACGTTCGTGCGGCCCTGCGCGTCCACGACAATGCCGGCGCGGTTGGTCTCGACGCCGATGTTCTCAAGACCCAGGTCGCGGATGTTGGCGCGCCGGCCGATGGACAGGAGCACCTTGTCGGCGGGGACTTCGACCTTGCTGCCGTCGGGCGCTTCGGCGATGACCTTGCCGGGTTCGACGGAGAGGCACTTGTGGCTCAGCAGGAAGGTGACGCCCTTCTTCTCCAGTTCCTTCTGGAGCATGGAGCTGATTTCCCGGTCGGTGGGGCCGGCGATGTGATCCAGCATTTCGATCACGGTGACCTTGGAGCCCACGGTGGCGTAGTAGGCGACCATTTCCAGTCCGATGACGCCGCCGCCGATGACGACGAACTGCTTCGGCACTTCGGGAAGCTCAAGAACCTCGCGGTTGGTGACAACGAAGCCGCCCAGGTTTTCCCTGATGCCGGGCAGCGGGGGAACCACGGCGGAGGAGCCGGAGGCGATGATCATCTTCGCGCCCTCGTAATCCTGTCCGCCCGCGGTCACGCAGAAGCCGCCGGGCACGCGGCCCTTGATGACGGCGTTCTCCTTGACGACGGTGACCTTAGCGCCGCGCATCTTCGCGCCGACGCCGGAGACCAGTGTCTTGACCACCTTGCCCCGGCGGGCGACGACGGTCTTCTGGTCAATGGTGACGCCTTCGGCCTTCACGCCGTAGGCTTCGCTGTGCAGGGCGTGTTCGTAGAGCTTGGCGGAATTCAAAAGCGCCTTGGAGGGGATGCAGCCCTCGTTCAGGCAAACGCCGCCCAGGGCGTTCTTTTCAAACAGGACGACCTTGAGCCCCGCGTGACCGGCGCGCTCAGCCGCCAGATAACCGGCGGGGCCGCCGCCGATGACGATAAGATCAAACATAGGTATTACCCCTTTTTATAGAGAGTTAGGAGTCAGGAGTCATGAGTCAGGAGTTGGAAGTTGGGAGTCAGGAGTTGGGGGGTGGAGCGGTGGCGGGGTGGTGGTGAAAAACGGAGCTCCAACTCCGCGCTTCTCCCTCCTCGCTCTTAACTATTTAGTCATGGTTTCAGCCGCGCGCAAGCATCAGCGTAAAGGCCTCCAGATTGTTCTTGAGGTCGACGAGGAACTTGGACGCGGGTGTGCCGTCCATGGCCCTGTGGTCGTAGCTGAGGGAGAGGGTCATCTTGGGATAGACCTGAATCTCGCCGTTGACCACGCGCACGCCGTCGGTGATGGCGCAAACGCCCAGGATGCCGGTCTGCGGGGGGTTGACCACCGGCGTGAAGGACTCGATACCCAGCGAGCCGATGTTGCTGACCGTGAAGGACGCGCCCTTCAGGTAGTCGGGGCTGATCTTGCCCTCCTTGCACTCCTTGGCCAGCTTTTTGGCCTGGGCGGAGAGCTGCTTTAAGGTCATCTTGTCGGCGTTGAAGATCGTGGGCACCATGAGGCCGCGGTCCGTGTCGACCGCCATGCCAAGGTGTACGCCCTTGAAGTACTTCATGGTCTTGCCGTCGTCGATCAAATTGGCGTTGAGGGCCTTGTGCTCCGGCATGGCCAGCGTGCGAGCCACGACGTACATGATGATGTCGTTGATGGAGATGCGCTCCATGCCGAACTTCTCGCCCTTTTCCTTGAACAGCTTCCGGGCGTTCTGGACCTCGGTGGCGTCGTAGGAGATGTTGTGCGTCAGCTGGGCCATCGTGCTCAGAGACGTCATCATCGCCTTGGCGATGACCTTGCGCATGTTGGTCATGGGCTCGGTGTAGCTGTCGTCCACCGGCGCGCCCAGTTCGACCGCCGCGGCGGGCGCTTCGGCGGGCGTGGCGGCCGCTTCCTCGGCGGGCTTGGCCTTCAGGTCGTTCAGGGATACGCGGCCGCCAATGCCGGTGCCCGTGAGGCCGCCCTGATAGGCGCCGCGCGCCGCGGCCGTCACCAGCAGACCCGCGTCGATCAGCTTCTGCACGTCGCGGGCGATGACGCGGCCGTCGGGGCCGGTCGCCGTGACCTTTGAAAGGTCCGCGCCGCTCTTTTCGGCCAGGGCGCGCGCCCGGGGAGAGATTTTCATGCTGCCCATCACCACGGGCGTCTCGGCGATTTCCTCGGCCGGAGCGGCGTCTGCCGCCTGAACCGGCGCGGCCTCAGCGGGGGCGGGGGCGGGTTCCGCCCCGGCTGGCGCGAACTCGGCGAAGGACTCGCCCGCGTTGCCGATGACGCAGACGTTCGTCAGACAGGGCACGTCGTCCCCCTCGGCGAAGAAGATCTGAAGCATCGTTCCGGCGACCTTGGCCTCTTCCTCGAAGGAGGCTTTGTCCGTCTCGTAAGCAAACAGAATGTCGCCGACCGCAACCTGATCGCCGACCTGTTTGTTCCATTTGGTGATGATACAGCTTTCAACGGTGTTGCCCTGTCGGGGCATGATGACTGGTGTGGCCATGGAACTCCTCCTATCAAAGCAGAATGAAATCTGACAGTTTTATCTGACTTTGTATTTTATAACTTTCCCCGCGTTTCGTCAATGATATTTGCAAAATCAAACCGGGTTAAACCTTAAATTGCCGCGGGGCGGGCGGGCGGCTCGCGAATCAAGCGCGTTTGACCGGCGGGTTGGGCGAAAAATTCACGCTTTTGTTATGGAAAGTGACAGCCCGATATGATATTATATAAATCCATTGCGGAATTGCGCGGCTGCACAGCCGCTTTACGCGTTATGAGGAGGATCACACCAATGCCGGAGGATCAGATCATCACCAGTCGGGAAGAAGCCGTCCCCGGGCTGGAGGACGCGCAGGCCGGAAAGGGCGCGGCGGACGCCGCTCCCGCTCCGTCAAAGACGGAAGGACAGAAAAACGCCCGACCGGCGGGCGCAAAGAAGCCGCGGGGCAAGAAGAAGCACGCCGCAAAGACCGTTCCCCTCGCGCTCATCATACTCGCGGGGGCCGTTGGCGCGCTGGCGGCGGTCGCGGCGTATGTGCTGAGCCGCCCCTCGGCGGGTCAGTACGGCGGGTTTTTCCCCATTTCTTATGTGAGCGCCGTCGCGCTGGCGCTGGGCGGGCTGTGCCTGCTGCTGACGCTGTGCTTCGTCAGGAGCCGCAAGAGGCGGGGGGTCAATCCCTTCGTCGGCATGGGATGCCTGTTCATTGCGCTGAGCGTCTGCATAAACATCGTGTATGTCGGGTTTGAGTGGAATATCGTCCCGGTGGGGGCGCGCGAGCTCCGGCTCGAGGGGCAGGGCCTTGAGGACATCACGGCTATCCGCCGCCTCGGCCGCCTGGAATACGTCGATCTGAGCGACAACGCCATCTCCGACGTCTCCGCCATGAAAGATCTCAAACGCCTTGACTACGCCGACCTGACCGGGAACCCCGTCTCGGACGCCAGCGGCACCGCCGTGCGCGAGGCGCAGCCTCAGGCGCTGATCCTCAGCTCCGCGCGCGACGCGACGACCACGTCCCTGTCGCTGTACGGGCGGGACCTGCCGCCCTTTGAAGCGCTCGTGTCGGCGCTCAGCGCGTATCAGAATCTCGAGCAGTGCGACCTGCGCGGCGCCGCGCTGACGGATGAGCAGGTCAGGTATCTCAAACAGACCTTCCCGAACACCAGGTTCCTGACGGTCGCCTCGGAAGGGGACGGCGCCGTCGTTCAGGTGACCTCGGTGGACGACGCGGGTGAGATGCTCGAACGCTTCCCGGACAAAAAGGTGATGACCCTGACGGGCACGACGCTTTCGCCCGAGGAATACCGCGCGCTCTCCGAGGCGCATCCGGATGTGGACATCGTCTGCCAGATCCGCCTTTATGGGCGCAGCTGGCCGACGGACGCCGCCTGGGTGGACATGAGCGAGTGTGAGATCGACGAAAACCTGCTGGACTACCTGCGGATATTCAGGCATATGAACAGCCTGAAGCTGCCGGAGATGGATCCCGTGACGGCGCTGAGCATCATGCAGGCCCGCGCGGACCTTAAGATCACGTATCTCATCAACGGCGTCACCATTTCGGACGAGACGACGGAATTGGACATCCGGGGCATGGGCGCGCCGGACGTGAACTACGTCCAGGCCCTGCACCAGACGGCGCCGGCGCTGACCCGCCTGCGCGTGGACGATCTGAACGAGCAGCAGCGCGCCTCCCTGGCCGCCCTCGAGACGGGGATCGGCTTCGTCTATAACGTGCAGATGCTGGATCTCAAGTTCTCCACGGAGGCCCAGGTCATCGACTTCGGCGACCGGGTCGTCACCGACGAGGAAGCCCTGCAGCTCGAAACCATATTCCCGTATATGCTCAACCTGGAATACGTCAACATGTTTGAGGCGACGCTGAGCCAGGAGACGATGGACCACCTGTTCGACACCTATCGCGACATCAAGTTCGGCTGGACGTTCACGATGGTCAACGGCACGTGGAAGGTGCGCAGCGACGTGACCGCCTTCTCCACCCTGAAGACCATGAATTCCCGCCGCTACGAGAAGGAGTACTTCCGCAACCTGAGGTTCTGTTATCAGCTGATGGCGCTGGATCTGGGGCATAACCTGATCGACGACATATCCTGGCTGAGCTATTTCCCGCACATGAGGATACTGATCCTGGCGGACAACAAGATCACCGACTTCTCCGTGCTCGCCGACCTGAAGGAGCTGGAATACGTCGAGCTGTTCATCAACGAGATGCCGGACTTCGAATGCCTGAGAGACCACACCCACATCGTCGATCTGAACATCTCGTACTGCCTGACCAGCGGCGCGACGGCCGGCCCGGACATCTCGCCCCTTCTGACGTGTACGAGCATCGAACGGCTCTGGGTCAGCCATGACAAGCTGACCGGCGAACAGATCAGCCAGCTGCACGAGGCGTTCCCCAACGCCGAGATTGTGACGCGGGGCGAGTCGACCGGCAACGGATGGCGCGAACACGACCGCTACTACGTGATGATCAACATCTTCAGGAGCAGGATCTACCGCAGTCTTGACGACCCGACAAAAGCGCCTGACGCGCCGGGCGTCGAGGTAATCTACTGAGCGCGGCGCGGGTGTTACCGCGCGGCCGGCAGGGCGTAAACGAGCCCTGCCGGCATTTTTCTTTGCCGATGGCTTTTCATCAGAACGAAGAGCGATGTCAGGGGCTATGCTGTGTTAAAATTGAAAACCGTTTCCATTTTTGTTGACAGCCGGCAATAGCCATGCTAAAATCGGGAACGGTTTTCAAATTAGACGCTGTACAGCGGAGGTCAATATGAACGCGCGGCCAAAATACAGGACGAAGCAGCGGGATCTGCTCCTCAGATACCTTGAATCCATGCCCGGGGTGCATATCACCGCGGGCGACGTTTGCGAGCACTTCGAAAGCCAGGGCATGCCCATCGGCCAGACGACGGTGTACCGGCAGCTCGAAAGTATGGTAGACGAGGGCCTCGTCCAGAAGTACATCATCGACGCCAGTGATCCGGCCTGCTTTGAATACGTCGGCGGCCGTCACTGCGAAACGGGCGTCTGCTATCACTGCAAGTGTGAAAAATGCGGGCGGCTGTTCCATGTGTCAGCCGGAGAGATGAACGCCCTGTCCGAATATCTTGAAAAGAGCCAGAACTTTATCCTCGACCCGAAGCGCACCGTGTTTTACGGCCTGTGCCGGTCGTGCGCCTGAGGTGTCATCGATGAAAAACATCTTCCACAGACGCGTCTGCGGACTGCTCGCCGCCTGTCTGCTGGCGTTGACGCTGAGCGGATGCGCAAGACCGACGCCGACCGCCGGTTCGTCCGGCAGCGTTCGCGTGGTGGCGACCATCTTCCCCCTGGCTGAATGGTGCCGGGCACTGATCGGCGAGGACAACCCCCGCGTGGAGCTGACGACGCTCGTCGCGGGCGGCACCGATATGCACAGCCATCAGGCCTCGGCGCAGGACATCGTCGGCCTGTCCACCTGTGACATATTGGTTTATGTGGGCGGCGAGTCCGAAGCCTGGGTGCGAAAGGCCCTGGAGCAGCGCACAAACGACGGTATGACCGCCTTGGACCTCATGCAGCAGGTCCTCGCGGACAGAACCCTTCAGGAGGAGACAGTCGAGGGCATGCAGGCCGAGGACGACGAAGAAGAGGCGGACGACACGCTCGACGAGCACGTCTGGCTGTCGCTGAAAAACGCCGAAGTCAGCGTCATGGCCATCGCCGACGCCCTGATCGCGGCGGATCCCGCCGGTCGGGAGGGCTATGTCGCGCGCCGGGACGCGTACATCGCGCGGCTTCGGCAGCTGGACGAGGCTTACGCGGACATGACGGCCCACGCGAAGCGCCGTACAGTCCTCTTTGGCGACCGGTTCCCTTTCCGGTATCTGATCGAGGACTACGGCCTCAGCTATTACGCCGCCTTCGCGGGCTGTTCAGCCGAGACGGAAGCCAGCTTTGAGACGGTGATCTTTTTGGCGAGGAAGTGCGACGAGCTCGGCCTTAAGCACGTTCTTCGGATCGAAAACGGCGCGAGCGACATCGCCGACACGATCGTCGCCAACACGCGCGACAAGGATCAGACCGTGCTGGTCATGCAGTCCATGCAGGGGCTGATCCCGGAGGGCGGGACCTATCTCTCTCTCATGGAAGAAAACCTTGAAACGCTCAAAACCGCTCTGAATGAATGAAAGTGAATCAATACTATGGCGTTGATCGAAGCAAAACACCTGAGCCTGGGGTATGACAGGCAGTCCATTGTGGAGGACCTCAGCTTCCGCGTCGAGGCCGGGGATTACCTGTGCATCGTGGGGGAGAACGGCTCGGGAAAGACCACCCTCATGAAGACGCTCCTGCGCCTGATCGAGCCCCTTCGGGGAAGCATTGTCCTGGGCGACGGCCTCAGGCGGAATGAGATCGGCTATCTCCCGCAGCAGACCGTCGTGCAGCGGGATTTCCCGGCCTCGGTCAGGGAAATCGTCATCAGCGGCTGTCAGGGCCGGAGCCGGCTGTTTTATACCGCGAAGGACAAGGCCCTGGCGGAAGAGAATATGCGCCGCATGGGGATCCTGGACCTCAAAAACCGCTGTTACCGCGAGCTGTCCGGCGGGCAGCAGCAGAGAGTGCTGCTGGCGCGCGCGCTGTGCGCCACGCGCAAGGTCCTTCTGCTGGACGAACCGGTCGCGGGGCTGGATCCGGTAGTGACGGCGGAAATGTACGACCTCATCGCCGAGCTGAACCGCGAGGGCGTGACCATCATCATGATCTCCCACGACCTGGACGAGGCCATCGCCTGCTGCACGCACATCCTGCACATCGGCAAGAGCGCCTTCTTCGGGACGAAGGAGCAGTATCTGAACAGCGACATCGGGCGGCGCTTTCTCGCCCCGGAGGGAGGGGCTACGGCATGACTACGCTGATCGAATACATGCAGTATCCGTTTGTGCGGTACGCTCTCGTCGTCGGGGTGCTGATCGCGCTTTGTTCGTCCCTGCTGGGCGTGACTCTGGTGCTCAAGCGCTTTTCGTTTATCGGGGACGGACTTTCGCACGTCGCGTTCGGCGCGATGGCCCTCGCCTCGGTGTTGGATCTGACCGACAATCTGATCCTCGTGCTGCCGGTGACGGTGCTTTGCGCCGTTCTTCTGCTGCGCGGCGGTCAGCGCGTCCGCATCAAGGGCGACGCCGCCATCGCGATGATTTCGGTGGGGGCGCTGGCGTTCGGATACCTTCTGATGAACGTATTCAGCAAGTCGTCCAACCTGAGCGGCGACGTGTGCTCCACGCTCTTCGGGTCGACCTCTATCCTGACGCTCAAAGCGAAGGACGTGTACCTGTGCATCGCCCTGTCTGTGGCGGTCATGCTGATTTTCGTCCTGTTTTACAACAGGATCTTCGCCGTCACGTTTGACGAGGCGTTTTCCCGTTCCGCGGGCGTCAATGCGGAAGGGTACAACCTGCTGATCGCCGTGATTATCGCCTGCGTGATCGTGCTGGCGATGCAGCTGGTGGGGTCGCTGCTCATATCGGCGCTGGTAATCTTTCCGGCGATGAGCGCCATGAGGCTGTTCAAATCCTTCAGGTCGGTCACCGTGTGCGCGGCGGTCGTCTCCGTCGCCTGCGCGCTGATCGGCATGGTGGCCTCCATCCTGGCGGGAACGCCGGTGGGCTCCACGATCGTCGCTGTGGATGTCCTGGCCTTCGCGCTGTGCGCCCTCGGGGGGCGGATCAGCGGACGGACGGCCTGATGCCAGACCCGATCACGAATGGGAGAGAGCGTTCTATGACAAAAATCACAAGGGCCGCGGCCGCCGCGGCGCTGGTACTCGCGCTCGCGCTGTCGCTTGACGGGTGCGGACAGACGGCAAAAAAGGCGCCTCAGGACGGCGAGACGGCTCAGACCGTGGACGTGGACCTGACGACTCTGTCCAGCACCATGGTCTACGCCGAGGTGTTCAACATGGTCAACAGCCCGCAGGACTATATTGGGCGAACGGTCAAAATGAAGGGCTCCTGCAATACCGTCTTTGACGACGTGACCGAAAAGGATTACTACACCTGCATCATACAGGACGCCACGGCATGCTGCGAGACGGGGATCGAGTTCGTTCTCTCGGAAGGTCAGACATACCCGAGCGAGATGGACGAGATCACCGTCATGGGCACCTTTGACACCTATGAGGAGGGGCCGTATACCTACTGTACGCTGCGCGAGGCGACGCTTTTGGAGCTGACGCCCTGGCAGGGCAAGACGGAGGTCACGGGGGATCTATATGGCTGACATAACGAGCGCGCAGAACCCCATGATCCGGCGGTTGAAGTCCCTGGCTGACAAGAAGGCCCGCGACAGCGCGGGGCTCATGCTGGTCGAAGGCGAGGTCATGATCCGCGAGGCGCTCGCCTGCGGGCTGAGCCTCTCCGAAATGATATACGAAGAAGGCGCCGAGGGCCGGTACGCGGAGCTCGCGTCTCTGGTTCAGGCGGCGGGGGGACGCGCGTTCAGCGTGCCTCGCGCCCTGATCGAGAGCGTGGCCGGGACGCGGACGCCGCAGGGCGTATGCGCCTCCTTCCGCATGCCGCGGAGGCGCTCGCCCGAAGGCGACCTGCCGGACAGGCTCGTCGCGCTCAATGGCGTGCAGGATCCAGGAAACGTCGGCACCATATGGCGCACGGCGGACGCCGCGGGCTTTGGAGGACTGTTGATGGACGGCGCCTGCGCCGATCCGTTTTCACCCAAGGTGCAGCGCGCCGCGATGGGATCCGGTTTCCGCCTGCCCGTGTTCGAGGCGGCGGATATGGGAGAGACGCTTCACAGGCTGCGCGGGACGGGGTATGCCGTCGTCGTGTCCTGTCTGGACGGGGAGCCGTTTTATCAGACAAACCTGCCGCGCGGCAGGGTGGTGCTCGTCGTGGGCAGCGAGGCTCACGGCGTCTCCGACAGCGTGAAGGCTCAGGCGGACCTGCGCCTGAAACTCCCCATGAGGGGCGGCGCGGAGTCCCTGAACGCGGCGGTGGCCGCGGGCATCATGATGTATGAAATGACGAAGTTTCTGGAATGACAAGGAGGATAAGAACATGATCAGGATCGGCTTTATCGACTACAGGCTGGACGAATGGCACGCCAACAACTATCCCGCGTGGATCCGGGCCGCGGCGAAGGATTTGGGCATTGACTGCGCCCTGTCCTACGCCTGGGCCGAGGAATGCGCGCCTGAGGGGTTGCTTTCGACGGCGGCCTGGTGTGAGAAGTTTGATTGCGCGCCCTGCGACACGCTTGAGCAAGTCTGCGAAAAGGCCGACGCGCTGATTGTTCTGGCGCCCAGCAATCCGGAGAAGCACCTCCCGTACGCGGAGCGCGTTCTGCCCTTTGGCAAGCCGACCTATATCGACAAGACCTTCACCCCCTCCTGCGAGGAGGCGCGGCGCATCTTTGAACTGGGCCGGAAGTACGGCGCGCCCCTGTTCTCCACCTCGGCGCTGCGGTTCGCGGACGAGCTGAAGGACTATGCAAACGTCCATTCCGCCTTCGTCAGCGGATCGGGTTCGTCTCTGGAGGAATACGCCATTCACATCATCGAGATGATCGTCTGCCTGATGGGCGAGGGGAGCCGCTCGGTCTGCCTGTACGGCAGCGCGGAGCACGCCCTGTGCGACATCGACTACGGCGGCGGCCGTCGCGCGGCTCTCGTCTACGGCGCGAATATGCCCTATCAGTTCGACGTGCAGCCCTCTGAGGGGAGCGCGAGCGAATTCCGCGCCGTGAATTCGGCCTTTTTCCCCGGCCTGATCCGCGCGATCCTGACATTCTTTGAAACGAAGAAGATCCCCGTCCCCGAAGAACAGACCCTCGAGTGCATGAAGCTGCGGGACGCGATCCTCAAGGCCGCCATGACGCCCGGCAGCCGCGTGGGGGTATAAAACGTCAGACGAATAACGCAAAAAAGCGCGATCAACCGTCCAACCGGGTGGCTGATCGCGCTTTTATTCATCTCTGCCATCATGTATTGGTGACCCTTACGGCCTGAATATTCGAGTATGAGGCCAGAGAGTTTATCACGTCGGTATAATTGAGCGTGGACGGCAGATGCAGTGTATATATATTTGTGTATACATTCTGATCGTTTTGCGCCTTGTCTGCCTTGTTTTCAATATGAAAGTCAAGATTCAGCACTTTCACGTCGTTTTTGAGAAAGAATTCGTTGATATACTGCATGGTTTCCTTCCGATTGACAAAACGGACTTCGACGCGCTTCAGCGCGTGCACGGGTATGATCCTCTGCAGGATCATCAGCACGCAGACGACCAGCACGCAGCCGAGCAGGCTCATCCAGTAATACCCGTACCCTGTCGCCAGACCAAGGCATGCGATATTCCAAAGGGACGCGGCCGTGGTCAGACCGCCGATTTTTCTCTCTGACATAAATATGGTGCCGGCTCCGAGAAAGCTTATCCCGCTGATGACCTGCGCCGACATGCGGCCGAAATTATATGTGATATGCACGTTGGTGGCGTTATCCACGTCATGCATGAAGATGCTCTCTGTCAGAGCGATGAGACAGGCTCCAAGGCAGACAAGCACATGTGTTCTCAACCCGGCAGGCCGGTTTTTATATTCGCGCTCAGCACCCACAATGCTGCCGATGAGTATCGCGACGAATATCCGAATGACCAGTTCCAAAGGCGAAAAGTGGTTGGCTGTTACCAGATGCTCGAACATATTGCATGACTCCCGGATTCAGTTATGTGTTTACATGACCGGATTTTCGGCGTATGACCGCAGAATAACAGGAAATTACATGTCTGTCAAGAGCGGTGCGCCGGCTGAAGAGGCGGATTTAGATGAAGGCGGCGTTCTAAAATGAGTTCACGCCGCGAAGGAATGCTCTTCTCCGCGGCGCGAATCATTAATCATTTACCTCAGCCCTGATCCTCCAAAAGGAACCGGTACTGCGCCTCGCACAGGGCCTTGTAATGGCCGCCCTCGTGACGGATTAGCTCGTCGTGATTGCCGGACTCGGCGATGTGCCCGTCCTGGATCACCATGATGTTGTCCGCGTTTCGGATGGTGGACAGGCGGTGCGCGATGACGAAGCTCGTCCTGCCCTTCAGAAGCACGTCCAGGGCCTTCTGGATGAGGATCTCCGTGTGCGTGTCGATGGAGGAGGTCGCCTCGTCCAGGATCAGGATCTTCGGGTCGTTGAGCAGGGCCCGGGCGAAGGAGATCAGCTGCCTCTGACCGACTGACAGCGAAGAGCCTCTCTCGCTGACTTCGGTCTCATACCCCTTCTCCATCTGCATGATGAAATCGTGGGCGTGAACCGCCTTTGCCGCGGCGATGACTTCTTCGTCCGTGGCGTCGAGTTTGCCGTAGCGGATGTTGTCCATCACCGTGCCGGAGAAGATGAAGCTGTCCTGCATCATGACGGACATCTGTTTGCGCAGGGAGCGCAGCTTCACGTCGCGGATGTCGTGCCCGTCGATCTTCACCGCGCCGCCGTTGACGTCGTAGAAGCGGGAGATCAGGTTTACGACCGTCGATTTGCCCGCGCCCGTGGGGCCGACCAGGGCGATGGTCTGTCCGGGCTTTACGTCGAAGGAGACGTCTTTCAGGATCACCTTTTCCGGGTCGTAGCTGAAGGTGACGTCGTCGAAGGTCACGCGGCCCTCGATGGGGGGCATTTCGACGGCGTCGGGCTTGTCGTGAATGTCGGCCGGCGTGTCCATGATCTCAAAGATGCGCTCCACCGACGCCATGGCGGAGAGGACGTTGTTGTAGAAGTTGCTCAGCACGTTCAGCGGCTCCCAGAACCGGCCCAGGTACCACAGCATGAGCAGAAGGTTCGCCAGATCCAGCGGGTTGTCCGGGCTGCCCATCATGCGGATGCCGAAGTAGTACACCAGCACCGTGCCGATGGTGCCCGTCATGTCCAGCGCGGGCCAGAAGGCGTTGTTGATGTGTATGGCTCGCATCCAGTTGTGGCGGATGTCGTTGCCGACGTTTTTAAAGGTGTCCAGGTTTTCATCCTCGCGGACGAAGGCCTCCGTCACCCGCATGCCCGCCAGGGACTCGTGCAGATACCCGTTCATGTTGGAGGTCTTCATTCGGACGATCTGCCATCTCTTGCGCATCAGGCGCTTGAGGCGGAACACCACCAGCATCAGAAGCGGCATGATGCACATGGAGATGAGGGTCAGTTTCCAGTTCACGACGAACATGATCGCCAGCAGGATCACCAGCGTGAATACCTCGATCAGCACGTTGACGATGCCGTTGGTGAACAGGTCGTTCAGGGAGTTGACGTCGTTGATGACGCGCACCTGGATCTTGCCGACCGACCGCGAGTCGAAGAAGGAAAACGACAGCGTCTGTATGTGATCGAACAGATCCTGCCGCAGCGTGGCCAGCGCCCGCCGCCCGGAGAAGTCCATGAGCCTCACGCGGAATCGGGTGCACAGCGCGATCATGGCGGCCATGCCGATCATCCCCAGCACGAACTGCCAGGGCACCAGGGGCGTCTCGCTCTGCAGAAGGCCCACCGCGCGGCTCAGAAGGAACGTCTGTCCGAGCGAGCAGAGCGTGGCGATCACCATCAGCACGAGCGCGACGGCGATGCGTCCCTTGTAGGGCTTGAGATAGCCCAGGAGGCGGATGAACTGGCTTTTGTCAAAAGGCTTTTCCAGGGCCTCGTCGTCGATCTGGCGGAGTACCTTTGCCATTACGCCTCACCTGCCTTTCGGGCGAACTGGTCAAAGTCGCGGTACTGTTCCTGCACCATCTGATAGTATATGCCCTTCTTTTCGAGAAGCTGCGCGTGCGTGCCGCGCTCGGCAATGCGCCCTTCGTCCAGAACGAGGATCTGATCGGCGTTCTTTACGGAGGAAATGCGGTGCGCGATGATGAAGGTGGTCCTTCCCTTAAGCACGTCCTTGAGCTCCTGCTGGATGAGGTATTCGGTCTCCATGTCCACGGCGGAGGTGGAGTCGTCCATGATCAGGATGGAGGGGTCCGTCAGCACGGCGCGGGCGATGGCGACGCG
>JAFRLF010000101.1 GCA_017431365.1 Clostridia bacterium
CCAGGGGATCTTCCCCACCTCGTCAAGGCACGTGCAGGCGTACACGGCCACCACCGGCCAGTTGAACACGAACGCGCCCAGCGCGGCCAGCGGCAGAGCCAGGCACCACATGCACGCCACCAGAGAGTACATATCGAAAAGCGTATCCCCACCGGCGGCGAACACGCCGTTGATCACCACGGTATTGACGCACCGTCCGATCATGTAAAAGGCCATGACGATCATCATCCCATGCATGAGCGACGCCGCCTCGTCCGTCAGGACCATGAAGCGCTCCACGAGCGGCATGACGGCCAGCACGAGCGCCGTACACAGAAAACCGATTATGTACGACACGACCGTCAGGCGTCTGCCGTACAGCTTCCCCTGTTCGAGACGGCCCGCGCCGAGTTCGTTGCCGACCATGATGCCCGCCGCCGCGCTGATCCCGTTGCACAGACAGCAGAACAGGTCCCTCACCACGGCGCAGATGGAGTTGGCGGCCGCCGCGTCGCCGCCGATGTGTCCGAGTATAGCGGTGTAAGCTGTGAATCCGACGCCCCACAAAAGCGCCGCGCCCAGCAGCGGGAGCGATATGCGCACGAAATCCCGCGTCAGTTCCCCGAAAGGCGCGAAAAGGGACCGCCAACGGGGAGATCTGTATCCCGGCTGCGCGCTGACGACCACGGCGCACGCAAGTTCGGCGGCGCGGGCAATGAGCGTCGCCAGGGCGGCGCCGCGCGCCAGCATGGGCTTTACGCCGATGCCGAAGATGAACACCGCGTTGAGGATGATGTTCAGCACCACAGAGCCGGAGCTGATGCCCGCGCTCATCCTCTCGTGACCCGTCACCTTCATGATGGTCAGGTAACACTGCGAGACGCCCACGAGGATATACGACCACCCGGCAATGCGAAGGTATTCCGCACCGATGCGGATCAGATCGGCTTCCGAGGCAAAGAGGTGCATCAGCGGCTCGGGTATGATCAGGCACGCGCCGCCGAAGGCAAGCGAAGCCAGGCCCGAGAACCTCAGCATGATGAGGAACAGCCTGTCGATAACGGTCTTTTCGCCCTTGCCCCAGTACTGCGCGCCGAGGATCGCGCCGGCGGAAGCCACGGTCGAAACGACCATGTTCTGCACAAACTGGATCTGACTGGCCAGCGACACGGCGGCCATGCTGTCCTGATGCACGTGCCCCAGCATGAAGGAATCCGCCGCCGCCACAAGCGCCAGCATCAGGCTCTGGAACGCCAGAGGCAGGGTCAGCCTGAGAAGCTTCCGGTTGAACGACGCGTCCGCGAACACGTTCCGAAGTTTCATCGCATACCACACTCCAAACGAGGCAAAGTCCCTTGTATCGCCTGCGGCTGGCCTATGTCAAGCCGGCGCGCAGACAAGTGGATATTAACAACTATAACATTGACAGTCGCCACGATTTCCGTTAAAATATGAATAATTCTGTATTCCAGTCACTCACATGCATAAAGGATTGAACGCTCGGTTTATGAAACAACGCATCACAAAAATCCTCAGTGCCGTGCTCATCGTGGGCGTGCCGCTGGTGGTCATCATAATCGGGCTCAGCGGCGGCGAACTGAACGCCTCGATCGATGCGCTCAAAAAGTGCAAGCCCCTGTTCATTCTGGGCGGACTGGGGTGTTACTTTGGGTATATCCTGGGCAACGCGCTGAGCCTCATATGCAGTCTGCGCTCACAGGGATATAAACTCCCGCTCGGCGAGGCTGTCGTCACGTCGCTGGTGGGCCAGTATTATTCCAATATCACCCCAAGCGCGTCCGGCGGACAGCCCATGCAGATCTACCGCATGCACAAACGGAACGTGCCCATCGGCGTCGCGACGTCGGCCACGGTAATGCATTTCATCGCGTATCAGGTCATGATCACCGTCCTCGCCACGGCGCTGGGCATCGTGTACTGGCAGTACATCTACGATCACCTGAGACCTTACTGGGTCATCCTGCTGGTGGGCTATTTGATCAACGCCTTTTCAGGCATAGGCGTGCTCATGCTGTCCCTGACTCAAAGACCCGTTCGCGCCCTGCTCGACAGAGTCGTGCGGCTGGGCGTCAGGATCCGCCTGATCAAAAACCCCGAAGCCGTCCGCAGCAAGTTCGCAAGCACGCATGACCGTTTTTACGACAGCATGAGCGTCATGCTCCACCACAAGGGCGTCATATTCGAACAGCTGATCATCTGCGGACTGCAGGCCGTATCGCTCATGAGCGTGCTGTACTTCGTCTACCGGGGGCTGGGGCTTTACGGCTTCAGCTGGCCGTTCATGGTAGCCATGGCCTTTATGGAGCTCATTTCCGCCGCCTACGCGCCCATGCCCGGCGCTTCCGGCGCGCGGGAGAGCGTGTTTACGCTCTACTTCGGACAGATCTTCATCGGAACGAGCCGCGTCGTAGCGCTGCTCATCTGGCGTTTCATATCCTACTATGTGCTCATCCTGGGCGTAGGCGGGGTGATGGTCGTCAGAGGCCTCATGGGCATCCGTCAGACGCCGAACCATACCGACCTCTCCAACGACAGCGCGGCGGACATGGCAGCGCTGCAAAAGGACTGAGCTTATTCACCCAGTTCATGTTCACTACGGATCAGGAAGGACCGAATGAGTATGAGAGCTAAAGAGATTGTCCTGCTGGACGGCGCCTTCGGCACGGGGCTCTGGGCCAAGGCTGACAAGCGCGTCGCCGTATGGCGCTACAACATCGAAAACCCGGGCATCGTCAGCGAACTCACGCGCGAATACATCGACGCCGGTTCGCAGATCGTGCAGTGCAACACCTTCGGAGCCAATCGCCATTCCCTGCAGAATACCCCCTATACGGTCGAGCAGGTCATGTCCGAGGGCGTGCGCATCGCGAAGGAAGCCGCCCAGGGCCGTGCGAAGGTCTCCATGTCCGTAGGGCCCCTGTCTGTGCTCATGGAGCCGTACGGCGATCTCGAGGAGGACGAGTGCTACGAGATCTACGACGAGCAGATCTCGGCCGGCGCCGCGCAGCACCCGGACATCATCACGCTCGAGACCTTCATGGACGCCGACATGCTGCGCGTCGCCGCGAAGGCCGCAAGCCGGCACGGACTGCCGATCTTCTGCACCATGACGTTCACAGAAGTTGGAAAGACCATCATGGGACACTCGGTCGAATACTTCATCGAATCGCTGGAAGACCTGCCCGTATCGGCGGTGGGCATCAACTGCTCGCTCGGGCCGGATCAAGCGGTTCCCGTAATTGCCCAGTTCCGCCAGTACACAGACCTCCCGCTGATCTTCAAGCCCAACGCCGGAAAGCCGGTCATGGAAAACGGCGTCGAGAAAATGCAGTTTGACATCGACACCTTCGTGGCGGACAGCCTGCCCGCCCTCGAGCACGACGTCACCTACATCGGCGGATGCTGCGGTTCAAGCCCCGACTATATCCGGGCGATGAAAAAGAGTATATTCGGTTGAATGTATAAAGGAGTGTGTGTCACATGAACAACCGACAGCGCGTTCGGGCCGTCATGCACTATGAAAACTACGACCGCATGCCCTGCGTGGCATTCGGGTACTGGACCGAGACCGTCGACAAATGGGCCGACGAGGGATATATCACCCGGGACATCGCCGAAGACTACAAGCGCGGCGGCGACAACAGCCGCGGCGACCGAACCATCATGGATATGCTGGGATTCGACTTCAACTGGCAGAGCGTGGTCTCCGGCGCTCAGGATCTCTTCCCCGCCTTTGAGCGCAAGGTCCTCAGCGTGGAAAAGGACGGCTCCCAGATCATACAGGAGTCCACCGGTCACATCGTCCGCATAAAGCCCGGGCTCGACAGCATCCCCGGCGAACTGGGCACCATACTCAAGGACCGCGACGCCTGGGAGAAGGAGTTTCTGCCCCGGCTGCAGTTCAGCATGGACCGCATCCCCACGGAGCGGTTCAAGGCCATCGCCGCAGAAAACGAAACCCGTCAGGATCCCCTCTGGCTGCATCTGGGCAGCCTCTACGGCAAAATCCGCGACATGCTCGGCGTGGTCGAGCTGAGCTATCTGCAGGCCGACGACGAGGACCTCTACGTCGAGATCATCGATACGATGGCCAATCTGCAGCTCAAGGTGGCCGAAGCGGCCTTTAAGACCGGCATCGCGTTCGACGGCGGCCACTTCTGGGAGGACATCTGCTTTAAAAACGGGCCGCTCATCAATCCGGCGACTTTCGCCGAATACGTCGGCCCGCACTACAGGGACTTCGCCGATTTGTGCCTCAAATACGGCGTGGATCAGATCTCCCTGGACTGCGACGGCTGCATCGACAAGCTCGTGCCCGTCTGGCTGGAAAACGGCGTCAACACCATGTTTCCCATCGAAGTCGGCACCTGGCACGCGTCAATCGCGCCATGGCGTGAAAAGTACGGCAAGGCGATCCACGGCGTTGGCGGCATGGACAAGCGCGTCTTCGGGATGGACAAGGCCGCCATCGAAGCGGAGATCGAACGACTCAAGCCGCTCGTGGACCTGGGAGCGTATATCCCCTGTCCCGACCACCGCATCCCGCCGGACGCGAAGTTCGAGCTCGTCGCCTATTACTGCGAGCTGTTTCACAAGGCCTTCTGAAAAGGCGCGCGCGCCCTTATCAAGCCCGTCACACAAGAGATACCGCCGCGAGAGATTTTCTCAGCGGCGGTATTTGCATGGGCGATTTTATTCAGTTTACGTGCACGATGCGGAAGGCCGCGGCTCGTCCCAGCCGGTTCATGACCGCCAGGCCTACGCCCGTGGGATCCACGCCCTCGGAGAACACGACGGCGTCTTCCTCGTCGTCCAGGCGGCGCAGGGCGGCGAAGAGGCCCGCGGCTACGTCCTCCGGCGCGTCTCCCTGTCCGAGAGGGATGACGCGCCGCGGCGCGTACCACAGCTCGTGCCCGGGCAGAGCCAGTATGGCCGCACGCGCGCCGGTCTCGTCATAGCGGCGGCAGATTTCCCGCGCCACAGCCTGAGGATCTCCCTCAAAAATGATCACATCGCCTTTCGGCGCGTAATGGCGGTACTTCATGCCGGGCGACCTCGGCTTTTCCCCCCTCGGCCAGGGGGCGCATCACCGCCGCGTCGACGACACAGTCGCCTGCAACGGCGCGGATCATCTCCGGCGTCACGCCGCCGGGGCGCAGTACCCGCGGCGTCCCGTCCGTCACATCGATCACGGTGGACTCGAGCCCGACCTGAGACGGGCCGCCGTCCAGAATCAAGGGGATCCGTCCCTGCATGTCGTCGAGGACATGCCGCGCCGTGGTGGGGCTCGGCCGTCCGGATCGGTTTGCGCTCGGCGCGGCGATGGGCCTTCCGGCCGCCGCGATAAAGGCTCGCGCCCCCGCGTGAGACGGCAGGCGTATGCCCACCGTATCGAGCCCCGCCGTCACCTCGTCCGGAATGACCGGCGCTTTGGGAAAAATCAGCGTCATAGGCCCTGGCCAGTACGCGTTCATCAGCGCCCTGGCCGCCGCCGGAATATCGCCGCGTATGAGGCCGGGGATTTGACTCGCCTCGGAAACGTGGACGATCAGAGGATTGTCTCCCGGCCGGCCCTTCGCGGCGAAAATGCCCCTGACAGCTTCGCCGTTCAACGCGTTCGCCCCGAGGCCGTAAACCGTCTCGGTGGGAAAGGCCACGAGCCCGCCCCCACGGATGATCTCGCCCGCCTCGTTCAGGGATTCGGGCGTCACACTCTTTACTACTGTCTGCAAAGGGATCTCTCCTGGTTCAGTTAATCGTATTCACCGCGTTGACCGGGCGTCCTTCACGCCAGGCGCATATGTTCTCATACACAATGCGGAGCAGGCGCTCACGCGCCTCCCGCGTCGCCCAGGCGATGTGCGGCGTGATGATGATGTTCTTCGCCCCGAGCAGGGGATTATCGCGAGTCGGCGGTTCCGCGCTCAGCACATCCACAGCCGCTCCCGCGATGACGCCCTCGTCCAGCGCCCGCCTGAGATCTTCCTCGACGATCACGCCGCCGCGCGACGTGTTGACGAGAAAAGCGCTCTTTTTCATCCGGCAAAGGGCGTCCATATCGATGAGGCCCCGTGTCGCGTCCGTTAACGGACAATTGAGCGACAGGCAGTCGCTGCGCCTCAGCAGCGCGTCGAAATCCACCATTTCGACGCTGGGAACGTCCTTTTCCGTCCGACTGCAGGCGATGACCTTCATGCCCAGCGCATGCGCGATCGCGGCGACGCGCAGACCGATGCGCCCGAGCCCGAAGACACCCATGGTCTTCCCCGCCAGCTCGACGAGAGGATAATCCCAATAGCAGTAATAGGGCTGGCTCGACCATCTGTTTTCAGCCGTCACGCCGCGTGAATGCTCGCCCGCGTGATGGCACAGTTCCAGAAGCAGCGCGAACGTCAGCTGAGCCACGGAGTCCGTCGAATATCCCGGCACGTTTGTCACGGTGACGCCGCGCTCCGTCGCGGCCTGAAGGTCAATATTGTCATACCCCGTGGCGAGCACGCCGATATAGCGCAGCTCGGGCAGGCTCCCGATGACCTCCCGGGTCATTTTCACCTTGTTGACGAGGACGATCTGAGCGCCGGCTGCCCGTTCTGAGACCAGATCGGGTTTCGTCGCGTCATATACCGATATATCGCCCAGGCCATTAAACGGCGACCAGTCCAGATCCGCGAGCTGCAGGGCGTCCAAAGCCGCTATTTTCATCACAGGCACTCCTCTCATATGTCTTCCGCGTTCAAAAGAGCCGTCTGTTCGGCCAGGATCAGCGCCTCGATCATCTCGTCCATATCCCCGTTCATGAAATTGTCTATGGAATACAGGCTCTTGCCGATGCGGTGATCCGTCACCCTTCCCTGGGGAAAGTTGTACGTGCGGATGCGTTCGCTCCGATCGCCCGTGCCAACCTGCGACCGCCTGACCTCAGCATAGCTGTCGCGGGCCTTCTGCCTCTCCATATCGTAAAGGCGGCTCTTGAGCACGCGCATGGCCTTCTCACGGTTCTGGATCTGACTGCGCTGATCCTGACTGGTCACAACGAGGCCGGTCGGCAGGTGCGTGATGCGCACGGCGGAATCCGTCCTGTTGATGTGCTGTCCGCCCGCACCGGAGGCGCGGTACGTGTCGATGCGCAGATCCGCCGGATTGATGGTCAGCTCCACGTCCTCGGCCTCCGGCAGAACGGCGACCGTCGCCGTGGACGTATGGATGCGCCCGCCCGACTCCGTCACGGGCACGCGCTGCACCCGGTGCACGCCGCTCTCGTACTTGATCCGACTGAAGACGTTCTTCCCCTGAACGAGGAGGACGGCCTCTTTGATGCCGCCCAATTCCGTGGCCTCTTCGCTGGTCAGCTCCGCCTTCCAGCCGTGAGCCTCGGCGTAATGGACGTACATCCGCACGAGCTGAGCGCCGAACAGACCGGCCTCGTCGCCGCCTGCCCCGGCGCGGACTTCGACGATGGCGTTTCTGTCGTCGTCCGGGTCATGCGGCAGCAACAGGACACGCCCCTCGTGCGCGCTCTTTTCAAGCGCCGGCATGAGGGCGTCAAGCTCTTCCTGACCCATTTGCGCGGTCTCAGCGTCGCTGGATTGAGCCATGTCCGCGGCGGTGTCGTAATCCTCCAGCAGGCCGCGAAACATACGTGAAAAGGCCGCCTGCGCCTCCAGGGCGCTGTGTTCGCGCATGAGGCGCTGCAGCGTCTGAGGATCGGACAGCAGATCCGGCTGTGTAATCTGAACGCTCAGATCGTCAAAACGGTTCTCCGCCGCCTCGAGTTTCCGGGCGATGCGCCTGTAATCACTTAACTGCATGGGTCAACTCCGTCATTCTGGAATGTCGTATTTTTCCGGAGACAGGCGCGCACGTACGACGCGCTCCGTTCCGCTCAGATCTCTGATAGCGTCAGCCTGAGTCCATTCAGGGCCGAGCAGGGATATTACGCTCCGCGCCTGACCCTGCCCCACCTCAAGAAAGAGCCAGCCGCCCGGCTCGAGATGGCCTGACGCTTCCCGGGCTATGCGGCGGTAAAAGTCGAGCCCGTCTGTCCCGCCAAAGAGGGCGAGATCGGGTTCATGCCGTACTTCTTTCTGAAGGTTCTCCATGTCCCGCGTGTCAAGGTACGGCGGATTGCACAGGATCGCGTCAAACAGTTCGCCCTCGACGGGGTCGAACAGATCCCCCTGTCTGAAGGCGACGTTGCCGATTTTCAGGTCATGAGCGTTTTCCTCGGCCAGGGAAAGCGCGTCCCGGCTGACGTCTGAAAGGGTCACCGACGCGTCCGGCCGCCGCCGCGCAAGCGTCAGGCCGATGGCGCCGCTCCCCGTGCAGAGGTCCAGCGCGCGCAGGGGATGCCAGCCTGCCAGAGTCTTCAGCGCCTCGTCGACGAGGATTTCGGTGTCGAAGCGCGGAATCAGCGCGCGGCAGTCCGTCCGCAGGCGCAGGCCCATGAACTCCGTATACCCCAGGACGTATTGGAGCGGTTCGCCCTGCCCGCGCCGCCTGACCCAGCCGTTCAGGCGTTCAAGCTGCCCGTCGGTCAACGGATCGCCACGGTGAAACCGCAGCGATGAACGCGTCAGGCCCGTCGCTTCGCACAGCAACCATTCGACGTCGGACTCCGGCTCAAAACAGCCGCGGGCCGCCAGGTCCTCCGCCGCACAGGCCTGCCAGTCGCCCAGCGTCACTCCCGCGCCTCGCCGCCTTCGGCCGCCGGTTCCGGTTCTCCCGCGTCGGGGTCAAGGTGCCGCGGCAGCGAATCCGGCATTCCGAGAGAAGCCTTCAGCGAAATGAGAGCCACTTCGACCATGTCGTCCGTGGGCTGGGCCGTGGTGATCTTCTGGACCATGAGGCCGGGCCACTTGAGGGCTCTGACGATGGGCGTGTCCTCGGCGCGGCCGAGCCACTTGAGGATCTCGTAACTGACGCCCGCCACCAGCGGCAAAAGAAGCAGCCGGCTCCCCACCCGGGCGAATACGTTGCCGGAGTTGCTGCCGATCAACGTAAAGATGAAGATGGAAATCACCATGACGATGACCAGAAAGCTCGTCCCGCAGCGGGGATGCAGCGTCGTAAAGCGCTGAGCGTTTTCGACGGTCAGTTCCTGGCCGCTCTCGTAGCAGAAAATACTCTTGTGCTCCGCGCCGTGATACATAAAGACGCGATGGATCTCCTTGAGCCTCGAGACGAGGCCGACGTACAGAAGGAACACGCTGATACGCACCACGCCGCCCAGCAGATTCAGGAGGATCCGGCTGGAGATGAAGCGCTTTAACAGGGATTCGATGCCCGTCGGCAAAACGAAGAACAGCGCCACGGCCATCACGATCGCGAGAATGACGGCGACCGCCATCATCACGTCGTCCGGCTTCATGTGAAGAGCCTTGGCGACCTTCTTTTCAAAGGCGCTTGGTTCTTCCGTCTCGCCGCCGGACAGCTCGGCGGACTGCATGAGGGTCTTCATCCCGGCGTAAAGCTGGGTGACAAAGTTGACAACCCCGCGGATGATCGGCCAGCCGAGGATCGGGTATTTTTTAGAGAGGACGTTCCTCTCCCTGACGCGCAGGGCAACCTTGCCGTCCGGCTGACGCACAGCCAGGGCGATCTTGTCGGGCCCCTGCATCATGACGCCCTCGATCACGGCCTGCCCGCCGACCGACGCGCACGCCCTCCCGTTCAGGGCGGACTTTTTTTCATATGTCTTTTCAACGTTTTTCAGGACAGCCGCCGTCTTGGCGGCGGTATTTTTCTTCGTCGCGGCCATGACACACCTCTCAATCTTGTCGCGGATAAACGCAAAACAGACCGGACGACATGCGCCCGATCTGAATCTTTGTCCCTGAATTACCTATCTCACATGCCGTAGCGCTTCTTGAAGCGGTCAACACGTCCGCCGGTATCGACGAGTTTCTGCTTGCCGGTGAAGAAGGGATGGCACTTGGAGCAAATATCCACGCGCAGCTCGCTCTTCACGGACCCGGTCTCGAACGTTTCGCCGCAGACGCAGCGCACGATGGCTTTGCCGTATTTCGGATGGATGTTTTCTTTCATGGATTTCACCTCACTTGCACAATGCAGATGCAATTATACCATAGAGTGTACTCCTTGGCAATAATGTCCACCACATTTTACATAATAGCCATGCTTTTATGACCGTATGCGGAGGCGTGAAACATGTCCGAAATCCAGCGCTTATTTCCACAGGATGTCGTACTCATTGCAGAGCGGACGGAACACAGGCTCGTCCTCCACGATGTCCGCAAAGCGCGAGACGGGCTCGGAAAAATCGTTGTCGACGTTGTCGTCGTTGACGCTGGACACCTCGCCCACGATCAGCGGCCCGCAGCCCGCCTTCGCGCCGAAGATATGGTACATCCCCGGCGTCAGGCGCACGCTGTCGCCTCTCGCGACATCGAAGGGCTTTCCGGCTTCGACGAGCAGCCTGAGCCCATCAGAATACAACTCGACGTCACTCTGCTGATCCACGCCGCCAGCGGGCAGGCTGTCGTAAAGGCGCATGCTCAGTATGCCGCCGCCCCGATTGATGATGTCCTCGGTCTTCATATGATGGCAGTGACACGGCAGGCGCTGCCCCTCGCGGAGGATGATGTACTTCTCGCAATAAGGCGAGCCGACGCCCGGGGCGTCCAGCTTGCCGTTGCGGACGGTAAAAAGCACTGCGCCGATTGAACGAAAGTCTCCCATGCCGAAATCCGTGATGTCCCAGCCCTGCATGACCTGGCGCACGGTGGATATCGACTCTCTGTTCGCCCGCCATTCGTCCATGCCCCAGTACGCGAACCGCGGCAGGCGGATATGCGCCTTTTCGAGCTGTTCCTCCGCCCAGCGGATGGCTTCGTTGATTTCTGAACGCTTCACGCGGGATCCCACCTTTCTGTCGCTGTGTCTTCACGCCGTTCGACGCGTTATGTGTATTTAGTCCGACTGTCAGTCGTCGGTATAGCGCGCCTTAGAGATATCCCATTCGCGCCGCAAAGGCCGTGACCTCGTCGAGGCTCGGCACGCCGTCCGTCGCGCCGGGCTGACTTAAGGACATCGCCGCCACGGCATTGGCCGTCATCATCGCCTGATCGAGATCCGCTCCCCGCCACGCCAGCAACAAAAGTCCCGCCGTGAAGGCGTCCCCCGCGCCGACGGACCCCCTGATAAAGCCCTCCGGCAGGCTGACGGTTTCCCGGGTCAGAAAGCGCCCCTTCTCGTCCAGGCCGCAGGACAGCGCGGGCGTATGGATGACCGCCCAGCGGCGCACGCCCATGTCCCTGAGCATGCGCAGGGCTTTCTCCGCCGCCGCTTCGGAAAAGCTCGACGTCAGATCGACGCCCGTGATGCGCGAGGCCTCCATCTCGTTGACGGAAAAGTAATCCGTATACCTGAGGGCCGGCGGCACAATGCGCCCATAGCGGTCGCTGCGCTCGGAGACGACGTCCATCGACGTCAGATGCCCCCGCGCCTGCGCGCCGTGCAGCACCTTCGCCATGACCGTACCGTACTCCGGGTCCGGCGCGTCCAGCCCGTCCAGCAGAAGGGCGTACGCTGCGTGAAAGATGTCGCAGTCCAGGCGGTCGAGGTCGATGGCGTCGCCGTCCAGATACCTGTCCGCCCCCTTATAGGTGAAAAACGTGCGCTCCCCCGTCGATTCGACCGTCATCACATCCGTGAAGGAATTGACGCCCCTGCGCCGCACGTCACGCAGATCGATGTTCGGATAGCGCCCGAGCGTCTCGAGGGCGTAGGCGCCATTGTCGTCCTCGCCCACGAAGCCGATGGCCTTGATGGGCAGGCTGGGATCGAGGCGCGCCAGGTCGATCCCCACGTTGGGGAGCGACCCGCCCGTGGAGCGCGACACGCCGGTAATGGCGGTCAGTTCCAGCTTGTCCGGATAGGCCTCGATATACTTCGTGGTATCCACGATGATGTTGCCCGCCAGCGTCAGGGCGTATTTCATACGCATAACCCCCTAAATCTCGGCTTCAAGCCCGTCAGAGCAGATGACGAAGGGCGCGGCGTTCTCCCGCTCCAGGGCGGCCTGATCCGGGTGCAGCGTCCGCGCCAGATGCGTCAGAAACACGGGCGCGCTGGCCTTCAGCATGCCGGTCTTGCGCATCGTGGCGCACATGAGGCGCACCATGTCCAGCGAATTGTGCTCAAACACGCGGTAATCGCCCGGGTGCGCGTCGCCAATCGTCGCGTCGAAGACGACGCCGTCCAGCTCCAACCCGCGCAGGGCGTGCATCTCCGCGTTGAGCAGCCACGCCCCGTCCGTCGCGTAGAGAAGGCGCTTTCCCTCTTTTTCGAGGAGGAAATGCAGCGTCGTCTCATACGGGCGCTCCGTGGAGTGGTTTGAGGGCAGGGGCGTCACCGCAAATCCGGCGGCTTCGGTCTTCTCAAACAGGCGCAGCGGCCTGACCGCCGCGCCGGGCGCGTCAATCTCCCCAGCCCAGCTCTCGTGCGCCCAGGCCGTCACGGGCGCCAGTCGGCCAAGGGCCGCGGGATCGTAATGGTCCGAGTGACTGTGCGTATAGAATACGTCTGTGACGCGGGCGCCGTCCGGCAGCATATCGAGCGCAGAGCGGTGCCCGTCGATCAAAAGCGACCCGTCAAACAATGTGCTCGTCAGCCTGCGCCGGCCCGGCGCTTCGTGCCAGGGCTGGCTGCCGATGACGCCGCGTTCGAGATCACTGTCCCACCAGTCGGCGGCGCCTGTACCAAGAAAGCGTATCTTCATATCCCGACTCCTCTGTTCAGTACGGATTCACACGAAATAACAATTTCTTCACACGTAGTATACCACAGGGCGACGCGGTTGTCATCTCAAAAACTTCACATTCTCCGCTGGCTCTCGACATTTGCGATTCGCTGATGTATGATACCGATAAACGGAGGGGATTCTATGACAGATCAGTTTACCGGCGATTACGCCCTGGAGCCCATGCCCGCGCCTGCCGTTCATCCGGGCGAATTCGTCATCGCCGCCGCCTCGCTGGAACACGGCCATATATACGGCATGTGCCGCGGCCTTGTAGAGGCCGGCGCTACGGTTGAATGGGTCTTCGACAGGGATGCCGAGAAAGCGGCGGCCTTTACCCGGTCCTTCCCCGGAGCGCGCATCGCCGCAAGTCTGGACGAGATCCTCAATGAACCAAACGTGCGCCTCGTCTGCGCCGCCGCCGTGCCCAATGAGCGGGCGAATCTTGGCGTCCGCGTCATGGAGGCCGGCAAGGATTACTTCACAGACAAGACGCCGCTGACGACGCTCGATCAGCTCGGGCGCGTCAGGCGTACCGCCGAGCGCACCGGGCGAAAGTATTTCGTATATTACTCGGAGCGCATACACTCCGAGGCTGGCGTTTACGCGGGGCAGCTCGTCGAGCGCGGCGTGATCGGCCGCCCCGTTCACGTGGACGGGTTCGGCCCCCACCGCATCGGCCCACCCGAGAGCCGTCCCGATTGGTTTTACGACCACGCGCGATACGGCGGCATTCTCTGCGACATCGGCAGCCACCAGATCGAGCAATTCCTGTTCTACTGCGGATGCTCCGACGCACAGGTAAAATGCGCTCATGTCGACAACTTCGCCCATAAGGTCTATCCCGGACTGGAGGACTTCGGCGAAGCGACTCTGATCGGCGACAACGGCGCGACGCAGCACTTCCGCGTGGACTGGCTGACGCCGGAAGGGCTGTCCACGTGGGGCGACGGGCGCGTGTTCATCCTGGGAACCGAGGGGTATATCGAGCTGCGCAAATATGTAAACGTCGCCTCGCATGACGGAACGCACGATCACGTTTACGTGGTCGACTCGCGCGGCGAGCGCCATTTTGACGTGAGCGGACGCGTCGGGTATCCCTTCTTCAGAGATGTCATACTCGATTGCCTGAACCGCACGGAGCGCGCCATGACCCAGGCTCACGCCCTCAAGGCCGCCGAGCTGTGCGTCAAAGCCCAGCTGGCCGCGAACGCGCCGTTCGGGGATTAAACCTGCCATCCCGTCCAAATATGTGCGCGGGATCCGGACAATCGTCCGGATCCCGCTGATATGTATGCTATGGTAAAAACGAGCTATGATTCCTGCCCGGATCAGACCGTTTCGAGCAGCTTGTTGATGGATTCGATGCGCACGGACAGGGTGAATATGCGTGCCGCCGTCTTCAGATCTTCCAATGAAGGGTAGGAAGGCGCGATGCGGATATTGCTGTCGTGCGGATCCTGGTGATAGGGGTAGGTCGCGCCGGCGCCGGTCAGCTCAACGCCCACGTTTTTGCAGCGGCGAACGATGGCCTGAGCCGTGCCGGGCATCGCCTCGAAGGAGATGAAGTATCCGCCCAGCGGATTCGTCCACTCGCCCACGCCGCAGTCTCCCAGATCTTCGGAGAAGATCGCCTCGACGGCCTCGAACTTGGGACGCAGGATGTCCGCGTGCTTGCGCATGTGCTCGCGGATGCCGTTCAGATCCTTAAAGAAGCGCACGTGCCTCAGCTGATTGACCTTGTCGTGGCCGATGGTCTGGATGGCGAACTGGCGGCGGATGTCCTCGAGATTATTGTGCGACGTGGCGATCGCCGCGATACCCGACCCGGGGAAGGAGATCTTCGACGTCGAAGTGAACTTGTAGACGAGGTCGGGGTTGCCCGCTCTCTTGCACTCGGCGAGGATTTCGATGAGGTACGCCTGTCTGTGCTCATACAGATGGTGAACAGAATAGGCGTTGTCCCAGTAGATCCGGAAATCGCGCGCCGCGGGCTTCAGGCGAGCGAAGCGCTTGACCGTTTCCTCAGAATACGTGACGCCGGTGGGATTCGAATACTTGGGCACACACCAGATGCCCTTGATGGCCGCGTCGGAAGAGACGAGCCCTTCCACCATGTCCATGTCCGGCCCGTCGGAATTCATCGGCACGTTGATCATGTCGATGCCAAAATACTCCGTGATGGCGAAATGCCGGTCATAGCCGGGCACAGGGCAGAGGAATTTCACCCTGTCGAGCTTGCACCAGGGCGTATTGCCCATGACGCCGTGGGTCATCGAACGGGAAATCGAGTCGTACATGACGTTAAGACTGGAGTTGCCATAGATCATGATGTTGTCCGCGGGGACCTCGATCATCGATCCAAGGAGCTGTTTGGCCTCCTCCAGGCCGCCCAGCACGCCGTAATTGCGGCAGTCCGTGCCGTCGTCGCAGTGCAGGTCGGCCTCTGAAGAGAACACGTCCATCATGCCCATGGACAAATCCAGCTGTTCAGGGCAGGGCTCGCCGCGAGACATGTTGAGGCGGAGATCCTTGTTCTGATACACCTTGTACTGCGCCTTCAGCGCATCGAGCTCCTGCTTCAGTTCCGCAGGACTGAGACTGGCGTACGGCTTTGTCATATGATGCCGCCCTCCCCGTAATGATATCGCTGTTTGTCTATAATTTTACCACCCTCAACGGCACTATAAAGTGTTTTTTCCACGCAATCAAGTTAATTTCCGGATAATTCATCCGTTTTTGATTCAATTTTCCGTCTTATATTCCGATTTATTCGCAAATACTGAAATTTTCCCTATTCTTATAATGCAGTTTTCTGTTTCGATTCGCATATTAGTTTCCTCAAATACACATCTTGACAAGAAAGCCCGACGAATGATATAATTAATATATCATTAATCGAGCTCTTACAGTGCGACGTTGAGGCGGGTGTTATCATGGCAGGCGAGATCCTATATCGCAAAATTTTCGACGACCTTCTGAACGGCATACGCAGCGGCGTATACCCGAGCGGCACACGGCTGCCTTCGGAGATCGAACTAGCGGAGAAGTACGGCGTCAGCCGCATCACCAGCAAGAAGGCCCTCGAGATGCTGGCGGACAGGGATATGGTCCTGCGCCGTCCCGGCAAAGGCACTTTCGTGACCTGGCAGGGAACGTCAAACCCGGCTGTCGAAGAGAGCGACTTCCCCGAGGACTCCGCCCCTGCCACGGGCGAGAAGGCCACTCCCGACGTCATCGGCGTGATATTCGACTCCATTGACGTCTCCTTTGGCTATGAGGTCCTGCAGGGCATAACCTATGAGAGCACGCGGCGCGGTTTGCTGATGTTCTGGCGCATGACGTACGGCTCGGACGAGGCGGAAAAGAGAGCCATCGAGGACATGCTGGCCGCCGGCGCGAAGGGCATTATCCTCATGTGTACGCAGAACAAGAGCTACAACCCCACGCTCCTGAAGCTTTACCTGAACGGATTCCCCATGGTTCTCGTGGATCGCGAGCTGAAGGGCATCCCGGTACCTGTCGTGGCGACGGACAACTTCCGCGCGGGATATGACCTGACCACGCGGCTCATCGAATCCGGGCACCGGAAAATCGGCTTTATATCCCACTCGCACGTTGAGACCTCGACGGTCGCCGCCCGCTTCGAAGGCTATTGCGAGGCGCTGCGCGATCACGGCATCATGGCGGACGCTTCAAACATGCTCAGAAACATGGACGCCTATATGCCGGTCGAGGACGACGGCAATTCCAGCTTTGCCATGTACCGCAACGAGCTTTCGGAATTCGTAGACAATCATCCCGATCTGACGGCCTTCTACACCGTGGAGTTTTCCATCGCCCGGCTGCTGTATGAGATCCTGCAGGAAAAGGGCCTGCAGGACAAAAAGGCGCTCGTCTACTTCGACGGCTTCATGGGCCGCACGACGCCGCTTTCGCGCAATTGTCTGCACATCATCCAGGGGCAGTACGAGATGGGCGTCAAAGCCGTCAGGCATCTGGCGCACCGCATGCGGGGCGAGCAGGTGCCCGAGCGGGACTATATCCCCTATACCTTTGTCGAGCCTGAAGCGTAAGCATTGACCATAACAGACGGGGCCGCGCATTCTGTGACGCGCGGCCCCATTTGTTATTTACTTTTTTGACCGGAGAGCCGCCAGCCGGGCGTCCGGCTCACATCACGTTGGCCGGCTCGGCATAGGGCAGCATGGATATTTCCAGATTGCCGTTTTTCGTCCGCAGTTCATCGATAAAAGCCTTCTCCTCCGAGGGGTTTTTCATCCTGATCTTAAAGGAGAGTCTGAACATCGAACCCATGCCCGTGGTTTTTACACCGGCGTTCTCGCAGGAGGCCAGGTAGTGGTCGAAGGTTTCGTCAAAGACAGAACTGTAATCAAGGGATTCTGGGATGGTGATCTTCAGGAGCCTGTCATCCATCAAATCCTTGTGATCGAATATTTTCAGAGAAGAGATCGCCAGGAACAGCACGCCCATCAACAGGAGGATGACGACGCCGTACCCAACATACCCCAGGCCGAAGGGCACGCCGCCCGCCATGGCGATGAGCACAGCCGCGATCTCGTCAGAACTGCCCTGGGCGGAGCGGAAGCGGGTCAGCGCGAAGGCGCCTCCGAAGGCCACGCCCGCGCCGATGTTCCCGTTGACGAATGACAGGATCACCCCGACGGCAAACGGTATGATGCTCGTGACGATGAAGAACCGTCTGTTCGCGCGGATTTTGAAAGATATGAGCCAGCTGAACGCAAGGCCGGAGAGCACGGCGCACGCCGCCATGATAAAGAGCTGAGAAGTGGTCACAGACGCAGAATAAATTGATTCAAACATGTTCCATCTTCCTTTCTTACACCGCGATTGAATACGCGGCGGTCGCCTCAGTCATCTCCCGGCGAAAGGCCTCGCCGTATTTTGAAAAACTCGCCTTGCGAATGCCGCCCTCGTCGAGGATGTGCGTCAGCCACAGAGGCATGGCCTCCTGAACCTTGATTTCCAGAATGGTGCCTCCCTGCGGACGCAAATGAGTTCCCAGCATGGAGGAGGTGAGATTGAGCCGCTGCATCCGGTACCGGGGATTGAAATCGATGGTCAGGCGCAGATCTCCGTCCGGCTCGTAGTAAGCCTCCCTGTCGTAGATGATGAGACAGGACGGTGTGAGCTCGCCGTAGTAATCCCTGAAATACGTGATCTCCCGGTTGATCTGTCCGCCGGCGCAGATGTCGCCGTGCCCTGAAAAGAACGCCTCTACCCTCGGAAGGGTGGTCTGCACGCGCCTCTTGTAGACGATGCCGTCGGCCTTGCGCTTGAGCTCCAGGTACACGGGGGAGCTTTCCGAGGCCAGGCCGTAGGAGCGCAGCCGGATCTTTTCCTTAAAGAGCGGCTTCTCCATCGACGCGCGGATCAGGCGGTAGTCCGGCGTATCATAGTACAGAGAGGCGATGGACGTGCGCCCGTACTGATCCAGCTTCATGTGACCCTCCAGCCTCTGTTTGAGAAACGCCGTCTGTCGGGCGTCCAATAGATACTTGAGTTCATACCTTTTCATCACGACGATCGGTTCTGCCATTTTTCACGCCCCCATTCAGGAATCAGCTCGCGCTGTGTTTTCTGTCTATGGCTGTATCATAAACGGCGTACCTTAAAGGGAACTAAAGCCGAACGTAAATATCACGGTTTGTTTCCACGCAAACATAAAACGCGTCCGCCCGATCCCAGAATGCGGAATCGGGCGGACGGGTATGAAAGCGAGGGAAACAGCGAACACGTCAGGCAAACCGAAATAGATTATGACGTCTCCCCGCTCTCGGTGCGGACAGATATCTCCTCCATGACCCTCTTCATGCTCGCCTGAAAGGCCTCGTCGGGTATCAGAGCGATGCCGTTCTCGTCGCTGAGGACGATCAAGCGCTGCCCGCCCGTCAGGCCGAACAGGTCGCGCGCCCCCTTCGGGATGACGATCTGCCCCCTGTCGCTGATCGCGACGGATCCCCAGATGTTTTTGCCCCGGGGCGCGGGAGGCAGCACCCCTATGCCCTCCTGTTCCTCGGTTCGGATCAGCGCGTCGACCGTCGTGCCGTATACGTCGGCCAGAAGGCGGCATTTTTCCACGTCCGGCACCGTCGCGCCGCTCTCCCACTTGGCATAGGCCTGGCGGGATATGCCGATCTTCTCAGAAATGGCCTCCTGTGAAAAACCGTGCAGGTTCCTCAGCGTCACCAGATTATCCTTCAGCATCCCGCGCGCCTCCTCGTTCTCAACCGATTACAGGTCAATGCGTTCAAAGTCCTTACAGGCCTTCCGGCAGGAAAGAACTGTCATAACCGCGAAAATGACCGCGCCTCCCAGCATCGCCGCGAACTGAAGCGGCACGTCAGCCGCGCCGAAAGCGTTCAGCCTCGATAGTCCGGGAATAAAATGCAGCGATTCGGCGGCGGTTATGACCAGAAAAGCCACGATCGTATATATCACGAACGGCTTACCGAGCTTGTACGCCGTTCTGAAAAAACCTCCGACAAAGATTCCGTTGAACAGTCCGAATATGACGCACGCGGCCCCCAGGGCAAAGGGATTCGCGTTCATCAGCGCGTTGGCGCGATACACCTCCGCCTGTGAAAACGCCGTCATCCGCAGCGCCGTGCTCATCCCCATCAGAACCCATGCAGCGCCTTCAATCAGGCACACAAAGATATACTTTCCACGAACCACATCCTTCTTGGCAATGGGGAGCAGCGTGGAAAAGACGATGTCGTTGGCCTCTCTGGCGGACTGGAAGCCGTGAAATATTCCCAGCGTCACGAAAAACGCCCCGCAGAGTATGGGATATCCGGGAATAAGGAACATGCAGCCGAACAGTATGAACAGATACGTCAGCGGCGACGCGCTTAGCCTCATCTCCTTGATCAGCACGTTACGCATGGATCGCGCCCCCTTCCAATCTCAAAAGAGCGTCCTCCAGGCTCTCGCCCGGCGCGGCGTTTGTCCGCATGAAATCCTCTTTCGGCAGGGCCGCGACGATTCGTCCCCGCGATATATATACGATGTCGTCCGCGCATTTTTCAAGGTCGGATATGATGTGCGTCGAGAAGAAGACCGCGACCCCTTCCGCCTTCAGTCCCGTGAAGACGTCCAATAACTCGCTCCGGGAAAACGGATCCAGACCGCTGGTCGGCTCGTCCAGGATCAGCATCTCCGCCCTGTGAGACAGCGCCAGCATGAGGTTCAGCTTGACCTTCATGCCCTCGGAGAGCTCCAGCGGCGTCTTTTCCATGTCGAGGCCAAACATCTCTGTATAGCGTCGGCAGGCCGCCTCGTCCCAAGTGTCATAGAAGCGCCTGACTATGGAAACGATGTCCCTGATCTTCTTTCTCGGGTACCAGCTCACCGTGCCTGTAGAATAGCCAACGCGTTTTTTGATCTCAGCCTCGTTCCCGGCCAGAGGCTTGCCGAAAAAACAGACCTCGCCCCCATTTGGGCGGATCATGTTCAGCATGGCCTTGATGGTCGTCGTCTTGCCCGCGCCGTTTCGGCCGACAAAGCCGGTGATCCGCCCCGTCTCCAGGGAGAAGGTTACGTCCCTGAGTTCAAATGATGGGTATCTCTTGACGAGGCCCCGCACGTCCGCAGCTGCCATAAAGCCCTCCATAAATATGATTTGTACGATAATTGTAGCGCCGGGTTGCGCCGCAATCAACCAACCATACATTACAGAAGCTCATGATTTTTGCCGCGTTTGGTTGCCTCAAAGCGTTATTCGATCAGCGTCTGAAGGATCTCGTGGCAGTCCCCGGCGACACTCACCGAGCGGTCGGCAATCTCGTCGGGAACGGGGCCGCCCTCCATGTTGAGGCAGGCGTAAACGGCCTTGCTGTTCTGATAGACCTGCTGCCAGAAGTTGTACTTTATGATGCCGGGGGTATTGTAGCCCACGCCGAGCTCGAGATAGACGACTTTCTTATCTCTGTGCTCTGTGACCCAGACCTCGTATTCCAGCGCGGCGTCATGCCAGCCCTCGTCCTCGACAAACCTGTCGTCCGAGCGCAGGTTGGTCGTGAGAGGGCGTCCGCAATTGGGGCACTTGGGCAAAAGCTCCGAGGGGATTGCCATGGCCGCGGTGCGCCCCTCCGGCGGGAGCAGGGCGTTGTCCGCGCCGATCGCAAAGCCCTGAGCCAGCAGCATCCCGCGAATCGCCGCTTCGTTATCCCAGGTCTTATTGCAGCAGGGCTGGCTGCACTGGAACAGGCCGTAATCCCCCTGCGTATAGAACAGCCTCTTTTTCTCGAAGCCCGCCTTCTGGAAACAGTGATCCACATTCGTGGTCAGGACGAAGTAATCCCTGCCCTGAACGAGGCGGAACAGCCGCGCATAGGTGTCCTTCGGCGCGTTCATATACCGGTTGACCCAAATGTTCCGGCTGAAGTAAGCCCAGAAGGCCTCCTTCGTCTGATACGGGTAAAACCCGCCGGAATACATGTCCTGAAAGCCGTATTTGCGTCCGAAATCGCCGAACCAGCGCTCAAAGCGCTCTCCGCTGTAGACGAATCCCGCCGCCGTGGACAGGCCGGCCCCCGCGCCGATCATCAATGCGTCCGCCTCATTGATTTTTTCCTTGAGCCACGCTATACTCTTATCCATATTCATACAGGCCCGTTCACGGGCTCCTCTCCTTATCGTTTACAGCGCATCATCAGCCGGCCGGTTCAGCAGGCGATTGTAGATCGCCAGATCATCTTCCTTAAAGACGTTGAATATGACCTTTATGGGGCTGTCTGTCTCGTCCAGCCAGTCGATCACGGTTTTCACGGCGATCTGCGCCGCCCTTTGGGCCGGGAACATGAATATGCCCGTTGATATACAGCAAAACGCGACGCTTTCAACACCGGTTTCCGCGGCCAGGTCAAGACAGCTTCGGTAGCAGGAGGCGAGAAGGGCTTCGTCCTCCGCCGTAAGCTCCCCCGTTACGATCGGCCCCACCGTATGCAAGACGTATACCGCCGGCAGGTTGAACCCTGGCGTGATCTTCGCCCGACCGGTGGGCTCGTCGTGCCCCTGCGCGCGCATCATCTCATCGCAGGCCAGGCGCAGCTGGATGCCGGCCATCGTGTGAATCATGTTCGCGATACTCCTCTGAATCACACATCTGTGACTCCACATCGATAGAAGTATCGCTACAGACGAAAAAATCGTCGTAGCTCTCGGTTTTGTTACCCTTTATGAAAAGATGGCATTTGCTCTCTTCACCCTCTTGTGTTACATAAACCCTGTCTATAATACTCTTAATAACACCGATCA
>JAFRLF010000102.1 GCA_017431365.1 Clostridia bacterium
ACGGCGTCATCAGCGGCCTGTTCTGATCATTCACGCAAATAATTGCTGCCGCGCCGATGGCGCGGCAGCAACTGCATTGCGCCGCCCTCGGGCGGCTTCGGGAGGATGATAACCTATGAAACCATTCGGCGTATGGATGTGGCCGGCCACTCTCGTCAGGGACGGGGTGCAGGCCGTCTTTGACAACTGCGCCCGGCTGGGCCTGACGGACGTGTACCTTCTCACCAAGGGCCTCGACGGGACGGCGGCCTTTCTGACTGAACTGACCCCGCCCATGTACGAGGGGCGCGATATCCTCAGGGAGGCGCTGGACGCCGCCCACGCCCGTGGCCTGCGCGTGCACACATGGTTCACTTCGGCCTCGGACGCGGCCTATAAGCGCGCGCACCCCGAGGCGGGCGTATACCACCTCTGGCATGGCCGCGACAGAAACGTCATCTCTCTCCGCGACGGGCGCTACGCCGATTACATGCGCCGCGTCATCGCGGACATGCTGAACCGCTACGACTGCGACGGCCTGCACCTGGACTACATCCGCTACAACCACCTGCTCTGCGGCTGGAGTCCGGAGGACCGCGCTTATTATGAAAGCCGCGGCGTGGACGTCGAACGGGCCCTTGATCTGATCAGGCAGACCTTTCCGCAGGAGGGCAGCGCTCAGGCCGATGGCGAATCCGACCAGGGGCCGGTTTTCCAGGCCTATCGCCGGGGCGACGAAGCAATCCTCCGCCTGGCTGAGGCGAGGCGGGCGGATGTAAACGCCTTCGCCCGGGCGCTGATCGAGCCGGCCCGGTCTCTGAAGCCCGGTCTGACCGTCAGCGCCGCCTTTATGCCCGAAGGCGCGTATGACGACCTGGCCTTCTCCGACCTGCACTATGGTCAGCATTACGCCGACCTCGCCCCCCTCATGGACGCGATCCTGCCCATGGCCTACAGCGCGGACTACAAGAGGGACGCCTCCTGGGTCGGCGGCGTCACGCGCAACGCCAAGGAGCACGGTAAGCCCGTCTTCACGGGGCTCCAGGCGTACGACCCCGCCACGCCTGATACCCTCAGGGCCGACGCGGACGCCGCCCGCCTGCGGGGCGCGGACGGGCTGTGCCTGTTCCGCTACGCGACGCTGAAGGGCCGTTTCGAGCCGTGACGGCGTGACGCCCGCTCTCAGATAAAATACGCTCTCAACGCCCGCTCTCTGGCCAGCGCCTCCTCGGCGCGTCTGGCCAGTCGGCGGGCGTAGCTTTCGTCCATGTACATGCGCAGACCCACGGCCACCCACATCATGCGCTTCTTATACCTCAGGCGCAGGATGCGGTTTTGCTCCGGCGTCAGGCGGCCAAGGCCGTGCTCCATGGCGCGGACCATCCCATCAAGCCAGCGCAGGTCCCTGTTCGCGCGCCGCGCCGCCTGTCCGGCGCGCCGTTCCCGCTCGATGATCGATCGGATCTGCTCCTCTCTCCCCCACATGTGCAGCAGGATGCGCACCTGCCGCCGGGCGCGCGCCCGCCCTTCCGCCGTCGCGGCGTCCGTCCCTGTGCCCGTTTTACCCGTCAAACCGGTCATCGACGTATCCCCTTCTCAAATATTTCATTCAAATTCTTTGATTAACTCGATTTATGAGTTAATTATATTCGAGTTTTTCAATTTGTCAAGGCGGACTGACCGCTAAATTTGATTCCCTCAAATTTGTTTAATTGACACAATCAAACTTTTGGCCTATAATGAACATGGAGTATTGTAGACGCGGCGGATTGCCGCGCCGGAGAGGAATGACTTTTCATGACACTGCGCATCAGATCGGCCCGGGAGCGCGTGGGACTGAGCCAGAAGGCCCTGGCGAACCGCCTGGGCATCAACGCGGCCACGCTGTCCGGCTACGAGTCCGGCAGCCACGACCCCAGGCCCGAAACGCTGGCGCACATCGCCCGGATCTGCGGCGTGAGCGCGGACTACCTTCTGAACCTGGACGGGCAGGCGGACGAAGCCGTCCTCCCCGCCGACGCGCTCGACCTGGCCGCCGGTTACGCCGCCCTGGACGAATACGGGCAGCGCGCCGTCCGCGCCATCGTCGAGGTCGAAACGCAGCGCCTGGCCGACGCGGCGCGGTCCGACCGGCATAAAGCCGACGACCGCCCTGCGCAGAGCCCCCTTCCCGCCGTCCCCCAGATGAGCCTGGGCGCGTCCGAGCCGGACGTGACCCTGCGCTATTACGAGAGCCCCGCCGCCGCCGGCAGCCCCAACGACGCGGATTCCTCCTACGTCACGAAGAGCTATCCGGCGCGCCTTGTGCCGCCCCGCACGCTCTATGCCCTGGGCATCAACGGCGCGTCGATGGAGCCGGAGATCCCCGACGGGAGCACGGTGTTCGTCGGCGCGGCGGATCACCTGAGCGACGGCGACATCCTCATCGCCTGGATCGACGGCGAAGGCGCTGTCTGCAAGCGCGTCTGTCTGTACGGGCAGAACGTGACGCGCCTCATGAGCGCGAACCGCGCCTATCCCGACATCGAGGGCCAGAGCCTGACAGGCCTGCGCGTGCTGGGCAGGGTTCAGGGCGTATACGGGTCCGCGACGCCCGCCAATCCGGAAAACGCCCTGCCCCCGCGCATGACCGACCGTGAAAAAGGCGAGGCGATGCGTCAGAGACGCATCGCCCTGGGATTCAATCTGACAGACGCCGCGGCGGCCGTCGGCGCGCCCGTGCGGACGCTCAGCCGCTGGGAATCGGGCATGGAGCCGATCCCGTCCCGCCCGCTTCGCGCGATGTGCCGCGCCTACGGGCTGGACGAAACGCTCTTCCAGTGAGCCGGGTCACTGACTGACGGGTATGCCGCGGGCGCGGCAGTAGCTCTCGGCGTAACTGCCGGAGGGCGCAACGACGCTCACGTTCGGGCTCTCCGCAAAGGCGTCCTCGCCGATATAGGTCACGCTGGCGGGTATGCTCACGCTCCCGAGCCGGTAGCAGTTGGCGAAGGCCTTGTACCCGATGCTCTTCACGCCGTCGGGAATGTCGACGTTTCTCAGCGTCCGGCACGCGATAAAGGCCATGTCCTCGATGTGCTCGAGGCCGCCCGGCAGATTCACGCCGCGCAGATAGGGGTCAAAGGCGAAGGCCGCGTAGCCGATCACGCGCGCGGCGGGCGCCACGTCCGCGGTCAGCCTGATCATGGCGGCCGGCCAGACGATGAGCCGTTCAAAATCCGCGTCGTACAGCACGCCGTCCATCAGGGCAAAGTCAGCGTTGCCGGACATGCCCATATCGACATATCTCAGTCTGTCGCACAGCGCGAACGGGTTTTCAGCGACGGACTTCAGCGTCGAGGGCAGGTACACGCTGACGAGGTTTTCGCAGTTCAGAAAGGCGCAGCTCTCCAGCGTTTCCATGCCCTCCGGGAGTCTTACATCCCTGAGCGCCCCGCACTCGGCGAAGGCGAACCGCCCGATCACCTTGAGGCTGCCGGGCAGACTGACGTCCGACAGGGACGCGCAGCCGTAGAAGGCCGTCGCCTCGATCCGGGTCACGCCCTCCGGCACGGCGACGCTCTCGATCTCCGCGCAGCCCTGGAACGCGTTCTCTCCGATGACCGTCACGCCGCGGCCGTCGATGGCCGCGGGAACGGAGACGTTCCGCGCGATACCCGTGTATCCCGTGACGGCGAGCGAGCCGTCCTCCAGCGGACTGACGGTAAAATCTCCGCTCTGCGACGACTCGTCCGCCGGAGCGCGTCCGGGATCCTGATCGCGGCCCACGACGGAAGACGACTGGCCCGCCGTGGCGACGCCGCTCGCGCCCGAGCCTGAGAGCGTCCCGCCGGAGGCGGCTTGCGTTTCGGCGTTTTGCGGGGCGTCCGTATCGCGCCCCACGACGGAGGACGATTGCCCCGCCGTGCCGATGCCACTCATGCCGGAACCCGCCTGCGTCTGAGCGGGCGTCTGAGACGCCGCGCCGTCACCGCTCAGTTCGTGCGCGAAGCCGTTTTCCCGGCACCAGCTCTCCGCGTAGGAGCCGGGCTGGACCCGCAGGGTGAGCGCCGAGCAGCCGTCAAAGGCCATAGGGCTGATGTACGTCACGCTCGACGGGATATCGAGCGTTTCAAGAACGGTGGCGTCGCAAAACGCATAAGCGCCGATGCTCTGGAGCCCGTCCGGCAGGTACAAACCGGGCAGCGACTCGCAGAACCCGAAGCTCCAGTCGTCCAGTTCGACGAGCCCTTCGGGCAACGTGACATCCGCCAGCTCCCAATAGCTGATGAACGCGTTTTCGCCGATGACCTTTACGCCATCGGGGACGCGGCAGGACGTCGCGCTTCCGCTCAGGGCCATGCAGATCAGCATGTCGTCGCTGTTGCGGATCAGCGCCCCGTCCACCATGCGGAAGGCCTGGTTCCCCGGCGCGAGGCGTATGTCGGTCAGCGAGCCGCACCAGGAAAAGGGGTTGTACCCCATGGCGGTCAGGCTGGCGGGCAGGTCGACGCGCGTCAGGGCCATGCACATGGAAAAGGCCTCTTCCTCGATCATCTCAACGCCCTCCGGAATAACGACGGTTCCAGCCTGTATCTCTGAAAAAGCGTCGTATCCGATGGCGCTGACCCGTACGCCGCCCAGCGTCGCGGGGATCGTCACGTCCGCCTCGACGCCCGAGTACTTTATGACGCGTGCCGTGCCATCCGAGAGGATCTCATACTCGTAATCCCCCTCCTGATCGGCCAGAGCGCCGAAGCTCAGCAACAGCGCCGCCACCACGATCACGATCACGAGCGCCGCGCGTTTCATCGTCATGGTTCATCACCCCTCACCCGATTTGATCGTCCCGATTGTTACATTTATTGTAACAGAAATGTCGCGGCGTGACAAGACGTGAAAATCAGACCAGACATCCCAAGTCACTCTTTCATGGAAAGGACGGTCGCCTATGAATATCGAACACCTCATAACCCCCTTCAAGCTCGGCAGGCCGGTCATCCAGGCTTCGGGCGCGCCCGGCGCGTTCGACGAACGGGCCGTGGACGTCATCTACCCCTTCCGCCACAACGGGCGCTGGTATGCCACGTACGTGGGCTTTGACGGCGCGGGTTATCAGACGGCCCTGGCCGTTTCCGACGACCTGATCAACTGGCGGAGCCTGGGCGTGATCCTGCCCCGGGGCGGGAACAGAGCCTGGGACAGCGTGGGCATGGCCTGTACGTGGATCCTCAGGGACGACGACCTGTACGGCCCTCAGACGCTCAAGAAGATCAACGGCAAGTACTGGCTGTTTTACCACGCCTACCCGAGGACCGGTTACGAGGAGGGCGGCGCGGAGATCGGCGTCGCCACGACGGACGACGAATCCCTCCTGCACTGGGACTTTTACGGTGAACCGGTCTTCACGTACAGAGACGGCTGCGACTGGGACAGGGGCGGCCTTTACAAGTGCTGCGTCGTCGAGCGCGAGGGGCGGTACTACATGTTCTACAACGCGAAAAACGTCGACGGCGGCGCCTGGCGCGAACAGACCGGCCTGGCCCTCTCCGACGACCTGCTCACCTGGCGGCGATATGGGACAGACCCCCTTCTGCCCGTGACGCCCGGCGCGTGGGACTCCGTCTTCGCCTCCGACCCCTGGGTGACCTGGGACAGCCGCGCGCGCCGGAGGGTCATGTTCTACTACGGCTACGACGGCAAGCAGGCCATGAACGGCCTGGCCCTCTCCGACGATCTCCTCCACTGGAAAAAGTTCCCCGCCCCCACGCTGGTCACCGGCAGCCGGGACGACCTGGACGTCACCTACGCCCACAAGCCGGGCATAGCCTGGCACGAGGGGGCGCTGTACCAGTTCTACTGCGCGTGCCGCCCTCACCGCGCGGGCGACAGCGCCGACAACGGCGGCGAATTCCGCTGCCTGACCGTCGCGCGGTCCACGCCGTGGACAGAATGACGCGTTGCCCAGCGTCTTTTCACCGAAATCGCGTTGAAACGCGCCCTGTTTTGCGATATGATGGTCAACGGTGAGGCGCGAAACGCGCCGCCCCGCGGGCTTACGGTCTTCACTGACAATTACCAACTGTCTTTGGAAAGGACGATGCGATATGCAGCTGCTGGAAAACGCCATTCGGGAAAAGGGACGTGCCCTGAACAGCGACGTTCTGCTGGTGGACTCATTCCTCAACAATCAGGTCGACACGGCCCTCATGGCCGCGTGCGGACAGGCCTTTGCGGAGGCCGTTCGCGATCAGGGCATTGACCGCGTCGTCACCATCGAAGCCAGCGGCATCGCCCCGGCTATGATGACGGCCATGGTGCTGAACGTGCCCATGGTCATCCTGAAAAAGTCGCCGTCAAAGATCCTGAACGAGGGCACGCTGCAGGCCGAGGTCTTCTCCTTCACCAAAGGCGCGCCGTACCATCTCACGATGAAGACCGCCTACGTCCATCCGGGCGAAAAGGTCCTTCTGATCGACGATTTCCTCGCCATGGGCGAGGCCGCCAAGGGCGCGGCCAGCCTCATCGAACGAGCCGGCGCTGAGGTCAGGGCCATCGGCATCGTGATTGAAAAGTCCTTCCAGCCCGGGCGCGGCCTGCTCGAGGGCATGGGTTACAAAATCATCTCCCTCGCGCGGGTGGCCGCCATGAGCGAAAACGGCGTCACCTTCGGACTGGCGGACGCGTAAAGCGCGCCTCCGGCGGCAGAGTAAAGAGTAAAGACTTGAGAGTGAAGTCTGAGCTGTGAATAATAGGGTTTGGGGTAAAAGGGCGGCCGCGTGTCTGTTGGCCGCCATTCTGGGAAGCTGCCCCGCGGCGCGGGCGGCCGACCCGCCGGCGCTGGCGCTTCGGGCTGAGCTGCAGGGCCTGCCCGCTTACGGCATGGAGGGAGATTCCCTCGTCGCGCGGCTGAATGTCTCCGGCGGGACGGGGCCCTTTGAGCTGACCGTATCCGCAAAAGGCGCATCGTCAGCCGTGCCCTTCGGGGGAGAGACATCGCCCGTCATCGCGGTGTGGCCGCTCGAGCCGGACGCCTGTGAAATGGACCTGATCGTCCGCGACAGCGCGGAAGGCGAAGTCTCTCTTCATCTGCGCCTGCCGGTGGCCGACACAGGGCCTGTTCCCCTCATCGACATGGTCGTCACCGGGGACAGGAGCGTCGACCTGCTGATCGCCGCGCTCTCCGAGCTGGGATACGCCGCCGAGAAGACCGCGGACGGCCTCGTCTACAACAAATACGCCGCCTGGGCGGGCGATCCCTTCGGCGACGGAGAGCTGCCTTTTCTGTTTTACTGTCTGGAAAGCGCGGGCATTGGCGAGGACGTACTGCCCCGGGGCGCCGATATCGGCGAATGGGTTGAAGCCCTGGGCGATCTATACATCCCGGCCGAAGGGTACGAGCCCCTTCACGGGGATCTGGTGTTCTTCTGCGACGCGACAGGCGCGCTCCGCCACGCGGGCATCGTCGCCCACGTGTGGGACCAGGAGATTTCTGCCGTCCGCTGGATCGACGGCGCGGTGGCCGACGTATCCATGCAGCGCTCGGACTACCGCATCGCGGGATACGTCAGCCCCGCTTCGGCCGAAGTCCAGGCATCCGACCCCGACGCCGGGGCAGATCCCGGATCTGAAGCCGAGCAGCCGTACGGCGATCCGCCGCCCCGCTTCGAGGCGGGCACATACGAGACCGCAAGCGAACTGACGCTCCTCAGATCGGCGCCGGGCAGCGACAGCCCCGTCGTCGGCCTCGTCGAAGGCGCGGGCACGCCCGTCGAGGTCACGGGCTACGCCGTCCGCACGGAAGGCGTTTCATGGTACCTGTGCCGCTGCGGGAATCAGTCGGGCGTCGCGCGCGGCGACGCGCTGGGCATCCCCGAACCGCCCTTCCCGCACTACGGCAAGACGCTGGGATGGGACGTGACCGTCCGTTCGGCCCTCGACACCGAATCAGAACCGCTCATGGTCTGCGGCGAGCCTGGCACTGAGCTCCAGGTCACCGACAGGCTCAAGGGCCCGGACAAGTACGTCTGGTTCGAGGTGGTCGCGGACGGGCAGATCGGCTACATCCGCGGCGACATGTTCGAGCCCTACGCCCTCACCGCCGAGCAGTTGGCCGAAGAACAGGCCGAGCCCAGCCGGGAGTTCATCATAAGGACGGAAAACGGCGTCGTCGCCGTAGTCACCGATCCGTAACGCGCGCGCCGTGCACAAAGGCGTTGGCCGCGCCGTCGTAGACCCAGCCCGCCTCGCCGAGGCGGGTTTTGACGTCCTGTTCGTCCTCGTCAAGGCTCGCGCACAGATCGCTCAGGGAGGCGTATTCGTCCCTCAGCTTCGTATTGACGACGCTCAGAAGAATATTCACGTCCTTCGGCAGCATGATCGCACCATATCCTTTCATAATGACAGGCGGAGCCGCGCGCAGACCCTGTCCGCGACCCGGCTCCGTCCATAGATCTTCTTAAGCAACGCGCCGCGGCGTCTGGCCGCAAGCGGCTTAACGGATGAAAAAAGCGCCCCGCCGGGGCGCTCGCTTTTTTACAGATGGGCGTTGATGGCGCACAGAACGATGGCCAGCACCACGAACACGATCGCGGAAGCCTTCGTGGCCAGCTCCAGCTTGCCCTCATAGCTCTTGGCCTTGTTTTTGCCAAGGAAGGTCTCGGCTCCGCCGCTGATCGCGCCAAGGCCCTGGGTGTTGCCCTGCTGCAACAGCACGCTGACGATCAGGACCAGCGCGCAGATGATCAATAAAATCTGAATGATTACCGCCAATGCTGCCATGAATACTTCCTCCTCGGGTGCGTTCCATATCGACGCACGAATTTACAAGCACATGATATTATATCACACCTTTTCCCGCGGCGCAAGTTTTTGTTGCCCGGGTTTTGCCGGCAGCCTGTAAACTTTGAGTAAGCGCCGATTTAACACATTTTCTGAAATAATACCTTGACAGACGATGTACTGTGTCGTATTATATACATGAACTAATTAATGGAGGTGAGCGCATTGGCATTGAGCGCGGATATCCTGCGGGGATATACGGACACGATCCTGCTCAAATGTCTGGCCGAAGGCGACAGCTACGGCTATCAGATGGTCAGGCAGATCGCACAAAAGAGCGGCGGCGCGCTGCAGCTGAAGGAGCCGACCCTGTACACGGCGTTCCGCCGCCTGACTCAGGACGGACTGATCGACAGCTATTGGGGCGACGAGCAGAGCGGCGCGAGGCGGCGGTATTACCGCCTGACGGAAAAGGGTCTTGAACGCCTGCTCAGCGATCAGCAGGCCTGGATCGAAACGCGGCAGGCGCTGGATCGGCTGCTGCTGGACGAAAACGAATGATACAGGGAGGACAGACAGATGTATCAGAAGGTTACGCAAATCATCGACATTCTTTTTCAGGACATAGAAATGACGGAGGAGGCGCAGGCTCTGAAGGAAGAGCTGACCGCCGATCTCAATGAGCGTTACGCCGACCTGATCGCCTCGGGTCTTGATGAGAGCGAGGCCGCCCGCCGGATCCAGGAGGATCTGGACGGCTTTGGCGAGCTGACGAGCCAATTCCCACGCCGTCAGACTTCGGCGACCGAGGAAAAAGCCGCATCGCTCGTGGGCATTACGCGGATCAGCACAAGCGTCGGACAGGCTGACCTTCTGGTCATCCCCTCGGAGGACAGCCTGATCCATTGGGAGCTCGCCGGCGACGATCTCGCCCAATGGCGGTGCGAGCGCCGCGGCGAAGAACTGGTACTTGAGATCGTATGGCCGGAAGATCATGAAAGCGACATGTTTTCCAAGGGTCCGGAAGATGATAACCTGGCGGGCTGGCTCCTGCGAATGATCAATAAAATCGCGGCCCACGTCGAAATCCGCAGAAACTGTCGGGGCACGATCCGCCTGCCCTCAGACTGGCGCGGGATGATGGATGTCACCTCCGGCAGCGGCGACGTCAGCCTCAGCGTCCCTCTCGAGGCGTTTTCCATCCGCACAGGCAGCGGCAATGCCGAAGTCACGGCATGTGAAGGCTGTCGCTCGGCGCACATCTCTACCGCCAGCGGCGACGTGAAGCTGACGGGCGACGCGGACAGCGCCGTGGTCAGCACCACCAGCGGCGATATCGACCTTTCGGGCGCGTATCCCGAGCTGCGCGTGTCGGCGACCAGCGGCGACGCCAGGCTGATCATATCCCGGACCGATTCTCTTAAGATGCAGACGACATCAGGCGATATCGACGTTTCGGGCGAAGCGAAGGATATCGGCTTCAATACCGTTTCGGGCGACGTGACGCTCAGCCTCTCCGGCAAAGTGACCCGGATCAAGGGGAACGCCGTGTCCGGCGACACGCAGATCACCCTGACGGACGGTCAGCCCGCCGAGGTCCGCACGCACACGGTTTCCGGCAGCCTGCGCGTAAACAGTCAAAGCGGCCCGGACGCCGCGGACATCGAGCTGACCAGCGTGTCCGGAGACATCGACGTCGAATAAACATCCGCCGGTCGCGGCACAAACATCATGAGACAGGTTTGCATTGCCTTTATTGTCCTTTTGTGATAATATGAATTTGTAAAGTTACGTCATAAATTGTTCCAATGATGCAGAATAAGCAGCAGAGCATCGACGAAAGAGGGTTCTCGGCATGGAACGGACAGTCCGACGCGAATTTAAAAACTCTGTCTTTGTTGATCTGTTCGGGCAGGAAAAGTACCGTCTGGAGTTATTTCAGACTCTGCATCCTGAAATGCCTGAAATAACAGCTTCGGACATCAGGCTGATCACGATTAAGCAAGTAATCACAAACCACCAGTACAACGACCTGGCTTTCCTTGTAAAGGATAAACTCATGGTATTTGTGGAAGCGCAGAGTACCTGGTCCGTCAACATCCTGATCCGCGTACTGCTGTATCTCGCGGAAACGATACAGGAATACCTCCAGGAACATGAGTTGGACATTTATAGCGCTAAAAAAGTCGATCTGCCAGAACCTGAATTTTACATCATTTACACGGGACAGCAAAAGGTTGCGAGAGAAATCTCACTCAGTGAAGAATTCTTTGCCAGCAAGGCAGGATCCATCGATCTGAAGGCCAAAGTCATCACTGCCGAAACAACTGACATCATTGGACAATACATCCTCTTCTGCAGGGTGCTGGATATGCAGATCCGCCGACTGGGTCCAACACGGGAAGCCGCTGAAGAGGCGATCCGCATTTGCCAGGAACGTGGCGTCATGGCTGAGTATCTTGAAGACCGCAAAAAGGAGGTCGTCGATATCATGATCATGCTGTTTGATCAGGAATTTGCCGTCAGGCAATATGGCAAAGCCCAAAGAAATGAAGGCCGTGAAGAAGGCCGCGAAGAAGGCCGTGAAGAAGGCCGTCAGGCTGGCATGATGGAAATTCTGATACGGTTGGTTAGAAATGGTGTGCTGAGTGTCAGCAGCGCTGCTGAACAAGCCTGCATGTCTGTCTCCGACTTTCAGGCGATGATGGACGGCCACAAGGCATAAACGCGCCATAGTGTAAGCAGGAGGTCCAAGTGTATGAAATATCTCGGCTACGACATCCCGCTGGGGCTCTCGGCCTCAAGCCATTCGCCCGAACAGATCAGAGCGTTCATCGACAGAGGCTTCACTCACTTTGAAATTGGCATCCCCGCCTCGATGCCCGGCGCTCAGCGCGTCCAGATTGAGGACAAATACGCCCCTGAGAGCATCGAAGCCTTCGCCCGATACTGCAACCGCGGCCGCGAGGAGGAGCTCGTCGACCTGCAAAAAGACCGCGTCAAGGCCATCGAGGACGGCGGCCTGCGCGTCTGGAGCGTGCACCTGCCCTTCGGCCCGGGCTGGGACGCGGCGCATTACGTCGAGGACGAGCGCGACGCCGTCGCGGCGTCGCTTAAGCGCGTCATCGACCTGACCAGTGCCTGGCATCCGAAGGTGTACGTGCTGCACGGGTGCCTCGAACCCGTCGCGCCGACGGAGCGCCCTATCCGCGTCGCTCGGTCCATCCGCAGCCTGCGCGAGCTGGACGAATACGCCTCACGCTGCGGCGCGCGTGTGGCGCTCGAGAACCTGCCCCGCTCCTGCCTGGCCAACACGGCCGAGGAAACCCGCGCCATGATCCAGGCGGCGGGCGTGCCGGTCGTGTTCGACGTCAACCACCTGCTGGGCGAGTCGCATGAGAAATTCCTGTCCCGGCTCGCGCCGCACGTCATATCGACCCATCTGTCCGACTACGACGGCGAGGACGAGCGGCACTGGCTCCCCGGCGAAGGCATCGTCCCGTGGAAGGGCGTCGTGACCGGGCTCATGGCCTCAGGCTACCGCGGACCGTTCCTGTTCGAGCTTCGCTCAGGCGAAAACGGCCCCTACGACGTCGACGAGGTCCTCGCCGCCTGGGAAAAGGCTCTCGGCTGAAGCGATCCCTTTCATGCTGCAGACCCATATTGCATCCCGCGTGAACAAAATTCACGCGGGATGCTCATTATTTATAATAACCAAAAGGAGGCTAGCCCATGGCCGGAATAAACGCAGAAAGTGGTCCCATCGGATTTTCATCGATTCTTCCGGTTTTCATTCGTTCGCTCGTTCATTTCATGACCATTTCGCGGTCCTCGGGGAGGGCAAACGGCAGGCGCGCCGGGCGGTCGAGGTACCAGTAGGCGACAGTCGTGTAGTCGTCATAGCGCGGACCGGTCCAGCCCAGGTTGTCGATCACCATGCGGAAGGATTCTGTGAAATACACGGGATCCTTGACGTGCCAGCGGTAGAGGAGGAAACGCTGCTGCCCGTTGTACTGCGCCGTCCGGTCGTTTCCGTAGATCGCGTACATCCCGGCATAGAGGCCGGAGAACGGCTCGTAGCGGTTCAGGATGATGTCGTTGCCGAACGCGTAGGAACCGCAAAAATAGTCCTCGGTCCCGGTGTAGTTGAGAGAGGGACGGCTCTCCCCGTCGAGGTATATCTTCGCCTCGCCCTCGACCCAGCAAGTGTTGTTCCCGTTCATCCCGGCGGCGAGTGTCATCCCGACGAAGGTTCCCCGCCCCTCCACGCCGTCGAGCACGACGTAGGAGCGGCCCCGCGCGACCGGACGCTCCTGCCGGTAGACGGCATGAAAGTACCCGGCGTTCTCCGGGATCTCCCCCCGCCAGCCGGATATCATGTAGAAGAGAGTCTCATCCCGTCCACCGCGATTTTCGAGAGTGATCCGGCAGTGCGAACGGAACGGCATCTCAAAATACGAATTAAGGCCGCGTCCGGGGGCGACGAGAACGAGAGCGGAGTTGAGGATCGAATAGTGCCCTTCCGTCGTCTCAAAATTCTCATCGTAGGCCGAGCCAAAGAACGCGGAGATCGGCGCCTCGACCGACGGGAAATCCGCGCCATCCCAATAGATCCGCAGAATGAACGAATGCCCGACATACCCGGTGAACCAGATGTGGGTGATCATCCCGGGGCCGTCCGTATCGACGAGCGTCCGGGTCTCGCCGGGCCGGATCCCGACGCAGGGGTTCAGCTTCTCGCAGTCGCCGCCACGGGTTCCGCCGTTCCTTGTCCCGGTCGGATTCTCAGCGGAGAACGCGAAGGACTCTCTTTTTTCAATGGCAAAAAGGCTCATGGCCGCCTCCGATGGTGCAGATTCCGGGAATGCCCCGTTTTCTTTCATTATATATGTTTTTCCCGTCCGATGCAACCGGGTAAGCAGAAAGGAAGGGCTGTCACTACTATTCTGCCCAGGGAAAAAGAAATGATCAGGTTAGATACATATAGCCAAAAGAGGCGAGACCATGGCTCTGATAAATGCAGAGCGCGATACGTGCAAACATTTCACGGAAGTCATGGATCGTTTACGGATGCTTTGCGATGCTGTATTACCTATCCTTAACGCCAATAGACATAAATTTTTTCCTAATTGCATTTTTTAATTGACGAACTATTAATTTGATGTTATACTTTATCGGTCTGGAGGAAGGCGCGTTTGTCCTTCCCCGCGCAACGACGTGAGAGGGTGAAACAATGAGCGATCATGCCCAGGTCATCAACAGGCCCCGCAACAAGGGCTTCATGCACTGGATCAGGCAGCGGCGCATCAACAAGAACTGGCAGTTCTACGTGATGCTGATCCTTCCCATAGTCTGGTATTTCATATTCTGCTACATGCCCATGTACGGCGTCATTCTGGCGTTCAAGAAGTACAGCGCCATGAAGGGCATCCTTCGCAGCCCGTGGGTCGATCCGTGGTACAAGTGGTTCCAGAAGTATTACGAATCGCCCTACTTCGCCCGTACGATCACGAACACCTTCATCCTGAGCTTCTCGTCGCTGCTGTTCGGCTTCCCGCTGCCGATCCTGCTGGCGCTGCTGCTCAACGAGGTGCGCAACAAGTTCTTCCAGAAGTTCGTCCAGAACGTGACGTACATCCCCCACTTCCTGTCCACCGTGGTTCTGGTGGGCATGCTGACCTGCTTCACGAACCGCGACTTCGGCATCGTCAACAAGCTCATCGTCGCCCTGGGCGGGAGATCGGAGAACTGGATGCAGGTACCCTCGCTGTTCCGGGGCCTGTACGTGGGCTCCGGCGTGTGGCAGAACATGGGCTGGGATTCCATCATCTACATAGCCGCCCTCGCGGGCGTGGATCCTCAGCTGCATGAGAGCGCCTACATCGACGGCGCGAACCGCTACCAGTGCATGTGGCACATCAACCTGCCCAGCATCCTGCCCACGGTCATCATCATGCTGATCCTCAACTCCGGACACATCCTGAGCGTCGGGTTTGAAAAGGTCTACCTCATGCAGAACGACCTGAACATGGCGGTTTCGGACGTCATTTCCACCTACGTGTATCGCATTTCGCTCCTGTCGTCCAACCAGTTCGAGCTGTCCACCGCCATCGGCCTGTTCAACTCCGTCGTCAACTGCGCCATGCTGGTGCTCGTCAACCAGATCTCCAAAAAGGTCTCCGACGTCCAGCTTTGGTAAGAAGGGAGGACAAGCTTTATGTCACAGGCTGCAAAACCGGTCGTCCGCCACAGTCGCAATTCCCGCCAGTCCCGGGGCGACGTCATCTTCGAGACCATCGTCATCATCCTGCTGGCGATTCTGGCGCTGACCATCATCTATCCGCTGTACTTCGTGGTGATCGCCTCCTTCTCCGAAGCGAAAGCTGTCGTCGGCGGCGAGGTCATCTTCTTCCCCCGGGGGATCACCCTGGACAACTACAGGGAGTGCTTTAAAAACGGCGACCTGATGCTGGGCTACAAAAACTCCTTCTGCCTTTTGCTGATCGGCACCGCCGTCTACCTGTTCCTGACCACGCTGTGCGCGTATCCCCTCTCCCGGCGCGACCTGTGGGGCCGCAACGGGATCATGATCTACTGCACGATACCGATGTTCTTCGGCGGCGGCCTGATCCCCACCTACCTGACGGTCACCAAGACGCTGGGCCTTCGCAACAGCTGGTGGGCGGTCATCCTGGTGGGCGGCATCGCCACCTACAACATGATCATCATGCGGACGTTTTTCATGTCATCGATCCCGTTCGAGCTGCAGGAGGCCGCGGAGATCGACGGCAGCACGCCCTTCCTGACGCTGATCCGCATCATTCTGCCGCTGTCCATCCCGGTCATCTGCGTCATCGGGCTGTACTACGGCGTGGGCATCTGGAACAGCTATTTCTCCGCGCTGATCTACCTCTCCGACAAGAATAAATGGCCGCTGCAGCTGTTCCTGAGGCAGATCCTCATCAACGCCGACCTCTCGGCCGTGGACGGCGGCGACGTGTCCGACATGGCGCGCCGCGCCATGCGCGCCGAGATCATCAAGTACGCCATCTGCGTGCTGGCCTCCATCCCGATGCTGATCATCTACCCCTTCATCCAGAGGTACTTCGTCAAGGGCGTCATGATCGGCTCAGTGAAGGGCTAAGCAGTGCTTAACCCAGAGTCACAGCGACTAACGTCGCAGAGTGAAGATAAGGATGGAGAATGGCTTATGGGCGTCACCTATGACAAAAGTCGAATGTTTGCCGTCCGTATTGTCAAGTTGTATAAATATCTTTGCGACGAAAAGAAGGAATTCATTCTGTCAAAACAGTTGCTTCGGTGCGGAACATCACAAACCTGGCTGAAGCAGACAGTGCGATCAGTAAAAGCGACTTTAAGGCAAAAGTCTATGTCGCCTTAAAAGAATGTCACGAAACCCTGTATTGGCTTGATCTTTTAAGGCAAACAGATTATCTCACAGAAGCGCAGTATAACAGCATCGCCGCCGATGCCCACGAACTACAGAGACTGCTTTCTTCCACCACCAGGACGATGAATCAGCCCACATCTGATGACTCTCCACTCTGCCGCCACAGGCGACCCTGACTCTCCCCGGTACTTTCCCCACTTGGGGTAGTATATAAACAAAACAAGGAGGTAATCCCATGAAGAAGACAGTTGTGGCTCTTCTGCTGGCCGTGATGATGGTGCTCTCCTGCACCGCCCTGGCTGTGGAAGGCCCCGCCACCGACTACTCACTGTATCCTCTCGTCGACGAGAAGATGACCGTGAGCGTCACCCACGCCTACACGGACGTCATGCCCTCCGACTGGTCGACCGTCTGGTTCTGGCAGCAGCTGGAAGAGCTGACCAACGTGCACCTGGAGTTCACCCCTGTTCCCTCCTCTGACCGCGCCACCCAGCTGAACCTGATGTTCGGCTCCGGCGACCTGCCCGAGATCCTCTTCAAGATGAGCGTCTCCTCCACGCAGGCTTCCCAGTACGGCGGCGAGGGCATGCTGATCGACCTGAACCAGTATGCCGACATCATGCCCAACTTCAACTACTGGCTGGATGCGTATCCCACGGCCCGCAACGCCGTGACCCAGGCTGACGGCAACATCTACGGCTGCCCCTACATCCTGACCGGTTACGCCATCCGCATGGGCACCCGCCTGTTCTACAACAGCGAAGTGCTCGCCTACGCCGGCCTCGACACCCCGCCGAAGACGACCGAGGAGTTCTACAACTACCTCACCACCATCAAGGGCTGGGACTACAACGAGAACGGCGAAGATGACACCATCCCCTACGCCGGCTCCGAGTGGGAGAACCTGGAGTACATCCTGACCGGCTCCTTCGGCGTCATGAACCGCGGCTCCTCCAACTACTGGGCTGACCAGAACGAGGACGGCACCGCCCGCTTCTGGCACACCGCCGACGGCTACAAGGAGCTCATGCGCTACTACAACAAGCTGTACACCGAAGGCCTGGTCGACCCTGACATCTTCACCGCTTCCTTCGCGGATGAGATCGTCAAGGCTCAGAACGGCCGTGCGCTGACGTACTCCTTCGTCAACAACAGCCCCGTTTCCGGCTCCAAGTACGAAGCCCTGACCGTGCCCATGACCGAGCCCCTGGAAGGCCCCGACGGCACCAAGTCCTGGAACAACTACTCCATGCCCGCCTCCACCTCCTCTAACTTCTGCATCACCTACAACTGCCCCGAGGAGAAGCGCGAGATCATGGCCAAGTGGGCGGACTACTTCTACTCCCTGGATGGCATCGTGGCCTACTTCATGGGCGAGAAGGACGTCACCTACACCTACGACGAGGCGACCGACACCTACGCTCTGACCGACCTGATCCTGAAGGATCCCGAAGGCCGCAACTTCGAGTCCGTGCAGTCCTCCTGGTGCACCTGGGCGGGCGGCATGAACCCCTCCTGCGCGACCAACGAGCTGTTCAAGGGCGGCGAGACCTGGCCGGTATCTCTGGAATCCGCGGCTGGCCTGATCAACTACACGCCTGACAACAACGGCGGCGCCATCTGGGCTCCCTTCCTGTTCAGCTCCGACGTGGCCAGCGAAGTCTCCGCCATGACCACCGACTTCGACACCTACCTGGGTGAGTGGGCTGCCCACTTCATCACTGGTGAGAAGGACGTCGACGCCGATTGGGACGAGTACGTCAACGGCTTCAACGCGCTGGGCGTGCAGGACTACCTCGATCTGATCAACGCCAAGATCGAAGAGCTGGGCCTGTAATCCACAGTTTCGGTTTTATCTCAGACAGCGGCCTTCGGGCCGCTGTTTTGTTTGAATGCGAACCGTTGCTTTTTTCGAGAGATATGGTAAAATACAGGCAGGGAGGGGGTATGCGCCTTGAGCCAAAAAGACACCGCAGAAAAAATCCTAATGTCGTATAACGATGTCTTTGCTGATGTCGTCAACGTACTCATGTTTGATGGCGAGCGCGTCATACAGCCTGACGACCTGCGCGACCAGACCCGCCGTTCAGCATACAAAGCGGACGGAAAACTCAGAGAGATCGAGCGGGATGTGGCCAAACACTGGGATAAGAACAACATCCGCATCGCATGTCTGGGTGTGGAAAACCAGTCAGCGCCAGACAGGGATATCGTCTTAAGGGTATACGGCTACGACGGGGCTGAATACCGCTGGCAGCTGACAAAAGCAAACGAGGGTAAGAACCGCTATCCAGTCATCACGCTTGTCTTGTATTTCGGCGAAAAGCGCTGGAACGGTCCGCTGACGCTATATGATCGGCTGGATATACCGGATAAGCTTAAACCGTTCATCAGCGATGTCAGAGTAAATCTCATAGAGGTCGCCTATCTTGATCCCGAAACCGTATCGAAATTCCAGAGTGATTTCAGAATTGTCGCTGATTATTTCGTCCAGAAACGATTGAACGGCGTTTACGAGCCAACAACGTATCGAATCGAACATGTCCAGGAAACGCTGCAGCTTTTGAGCGTCATGACCCAAGACCATCGTTTCGAGGATATACTCGACAATTCATCGGAATTGAAAGAAGGTGTCAATATGTGCGAAGTCCTTGATCTGTTCGAACAAAGAGGTATTGAAAAGGGCGAGTCAAAGGTTGTGACGCTTCTCAATCGCCTGAGAGCGCTTGGGCGGATTGATGATGTGTTCAAAGCGCTTCAGGACCCGGATTACCGCAGCAAGCTCTATAAGGAATTCAATATCGTGTGAAACGCCTCTGTGTTTCGTCCACAGTCCGGCAACCACGCCATATCGATCGAGGAGGTACATCAATGAACGCAGGCATCATCATCCGCCACTGCGACGCGGAACTGGAGCAGGTCTTTGAAAGCGCCGCGAAGCTGGGCTTTCACCACGGCCAGCTGGTATCCTGGGATCCCACTCTCTGGACCGAGGTCCAGGCCGAGCGCATCCCGCCGCTGTGTCAAAAGTACGGCATCGAGCTGACCGCCTTCTGGTGCGGCTGGGAGGGCCCGAAGTTCTGGAACTTCACTGAAGGGCCGGAGACGCTGGGCATCGTGCCCGTGGCGTACCGGGCCAGGCGCGTGCAGAACCTGCTGGACGGCGCCGCCTTCGCGCGCAGGCTGGGACTTAAGGACGTGGTCACGCACATGGGCTTCATCCCCGAAAACATGACCGATCCGAACTGGCCCGGCGTCGTGGCGGCCGTCAAGGCCGTGGCGCGCGATCTCAAGCAGCACGATCAGAACCTGCTCTTCGAAACCGGCCAGGAAACGCCAGTGACCCTTCTCAGGCTGTTCGAGGCCGTGGGCACGGGCAACCTGTACGTGAACCTCGACCCCGCCAACCTCATCATGTACGGCAAGGCCAACCCTGTGGACGCGCTGGACATCCTGGGGGCGTACGTACGGGGCGTCCACGCCAAAGACGGCCTCTATCCCACCAACGGCCGGGAGCTAGGGCATGAGGTCAAGGTCGGCAGCGGAAAGGCCAACTTCCCGGCGCTTTTGTCCGCGCTGCGAAGCCACGGCTTTGACGGTTCGCTGACCATCGAGCGTGAAATCAGCGGCAACGAGCAGATCCGCGACATCGCCGACACCAAGGAATATCTGGAGACGCTGATCGAAGCCCTGTGACGGTCAGCGTCCAAGCCCGAAATAACAGCGCGGCGCTTTACACAAAGTCGCCGCGCTGTTATAATATCACGCATTATAATACTGTGCGGAATAAACCCGATGGGGTGTTCAAATGGTCTTTTCAAGTCTGACGTTTTTGCTCGTCTTCCTGCCGGTGACGCTGGCGCTGTACTTCGCGCGGGCGGATCTGCGCTGGCGCAACGGCGTGCTGCTCGTCATGTCGCTGCTGTTTTACGCCTGGGGCGAACCCGTCTGGGTGCTCGCCATGGTCGCGTCCACAGCGGTCAATTACTTCTGCGCTCTGAAGATGGCGAAGACAAAGAAGAAAAAAAAGCGCCGAGCCTGGATGGCCCTGGGCGTGTCGATGTCGGCCGCCATCCTCTTCGTGTTCAAGTACGCCGCGTTTTTTATCAATTCGGTTCTGTCTATCGCTGGCGCCGAAGCGCGCCTTCGGGGGTTCGAACTGCCCATCGGCATATCGTTTTACACATTCCAGGTCATCACCTACACGGTCGACGTGTACCGCCGCAAGGTCAAACCGCAGAAAAAATTCTCGACCCTCATGCTCTACGTGTGCTGTTTCCCCCAGCTGATCGCCGGGCCTATCGTCCAGTACGCGGACGTCGCCGGGCAGCTGACGGACCGCGCCGTCACGCCCGACAGCTTCACCTACGGCTGCGGCCGCCTCGCCATGGGGCTGGGGAAGAAGGTCGTCTTCGCCAATATCTGCGGCGCGGCGCTCAAGGAACTCCCCCTGGTCGGCTCCGGCGCGGCCCTCTCCGTGCTGGGGGGTTGGTACGCGGCCTTGCTGTACACGCTGCAGATCTACTTTGACTTCTCCGGCTACTCCGACATGGCCATAGGCCTTGGGCGGATGCTGGGCTTCCGCTACAAGGAAAACTTCGACCACCCCTACGCCTCCCGTTCCGTACGGGAATTCTGGCGGTGCTGGCACATCTCCCTGGGGAGCTTTTTCAGGGACTACGTCTACATCCCCCTGGGCGGCAACCGCAGGGGCACGGCTCGAACGGTGCTGAACACCCTGGTGGTCTGGGGCCTGACGGGACTCTGGCACGGGGCGAGCTGGTCGTTCGTCGTGTGGGGGCTGTACTTTGGCGTCATCCTGACGATCGACATCCTGGGCGGACGAGCGCTCTGGGAACGCCTGCCAAAGGGCCTTCAGCGGGCGCTGACCATGGCCATCGTCACCGTCAGCTGGGTGATCTTCTATTATCCCGCGCTTGGCGACGGCCTGCGGCACATGGGCGCGATGTTCGGCTTCGGGGCGTCCGGATTCCTGGACAGAGCGTCTCTCATCGTGATGAAAAAATATACCGTCTTTCCGCTGCTGGCCTTCGCCGCCAGCCTGCCCGTGGGCAAAGCCATCGTCGCAAAGCTCCGCGCTTTCGGTCTCAGAGGCCGGGGCATGGAAATCGCCGCCTGCGCCTGGCTCACGGGTTGCATGGTCCTGAGCGTGCTTCTGCTGGTGGGGCAGAGCTATAACCCGTTCATCTACTTCCAGTTCTGACGCGGGCGAACCGCTGAAAAGAGTCTGACCTATGAAAAAGAAAAAGCTTTCATATACCGTCGCCCTGTGGTGGATCATCCTCTGCGCCGTACTCGGCCTGTTCCTTCTGGCCGCCGGCCGCAAGGACAGCCGCCTCAGCGAGACGGAAAACCGCATGCTCGCCGGCTTCCCGGCGCTGACGCCGCGCACGCTCCTGTCAGGCGAATTCATGTCGGGCTTCGACGCCTACCTCTCAGACGCGTTCTTCGGCCGCGACCGGGTCATCGCGCTGACCAACAGGCTTGTGGACGGTTTTTCCGCGCTCAGCGCGGACGAGCGCCTGGCCATGGCCTCCGAGAACATGGAAAACCGCCTCGCCGCCGAAGGCGACCTGCAGGCTGAACGCAAAGACGGCGAAAGCGAACCGGACTCGTCTGAACAGGACGCGACCGCGCCGTCCGAGTCCAGCCGGAGACCCCTGTCATCCTCGACGCGGACGCCGTCGAGACCGACGAGCCGGACGCCTACATCCCGGACAATACGCCCGCGGGCTCCTTCCCTCTCACCGACGAGCACAGTTACCTCTGGCTGGTCAAGGCGGACGGCGGCAACGAGCTCATCTACACCTATGACAACAAGGATATCGCCACCTACGCCGAGACCCTGCGCCTGATCCAGGGGTATCTGCCCGACGACGGGAATATCTTCGTCACGCAGGTGCCGCTGGCGTCCATCGGCAACCGCTGGACGGACCAGCAGAACCTGTTCAGCGGCTGGGGCAGCAGCGTGGAAGTCGCCCTGGAGCGCGAACTGGCAAACGACGAGCGCATCTACGTCTACAGCCCGTGGACAATCCTGGCTCCCTACATGACGGGCGACACGCCCATGTTCTACAAGACCGATCACCACTGGTCGGCCGAGGCGGCGTATATCGTCTTTTCTGAAATGCTGAAGACGCAGCACCTGCCCGTCACGGCTTATGACGAATACAGATACACTTCGATCCGCTCCAACAAAGACGAATACGGCCGCACGGACACCTTCAACGTGCTGCACGCCCTTCTGCCCGCGCACAGCTACATCGTCACCCGCGCGGAGCACGAGCGCGAAATCGACCTGATGAACTACGACGTCAACTCTTACCTCGCCTTTATGAACAATTCCCGCCAGCCCTGGCGGCGCGTCGTCACCGGCGCCAACACCGGGCGCAAGGCGCTCGTGATCTGCGACTCGTTCGGCAACGATTTCGCCCCCTATCTTCTCCCATACTATGACGAAGTCCACATGACAGACTTCCGCTACGGGTACTATGACAAGAGAGAGGCCGGCGGCACCATGGGTGAACTGGTCAAGCGCTACGGCATTGACGACATATACCTCGTCTTTTCCACGGCCAACGGCCTGAGGAAGGACAACTCCATCGTCTATCTGCGCAAGTACTTCATCGGCTGAGGGAGGGCGACATGCAGGATCACAAAAAGCATCCAAAACAGCAGCCGAAGCGTAGGCCTCAGCCTGTTAAGCGCGGCTCTCAGTCCCCCGCGCTCTCCCACGCCGAAGCGCGGCGCATCGTCCAAACGTCGCTGCTCATGGCGCTCGTGCTGACCGTAGCCCTTGGCGTGTTCGCCGCGCTCAGACCGCTCGTCCTGTACGACAGGGCGCGTTCGTACGCCGCGGCGGGCGACATCGCGGCGACGGAGGACCTGCTCGCCGGCCTCAGCCGGGACGGTTACGACCCGGACGCCCTGACTGCCGCGCGCGTTGAACTCGTGGCGGCGCTCGTCGGTCAGTCGCGCTGGGACGAGGCCCTTTCCCGCGCCGACGGTCTGACCGGCGAGGCGGTGGAGAGCCTCGTTCTCCGGGCCCGTTACGGAAAGGCCGGCTCTCAGTACGACGATCGCGCCTTCGAGCCCGCGGGGCAGGCCTTTTACCAGCTCGGCGGCTACGCAGACAGCCATGAGCGCTATCTCGACTGCCTGACCGCCCTGGCCGTGCAGACCTATCTCGGCGGTGATGCGGAGACCGCCCGCCATCAACTCCTGAACATCGAAAACGTCGATCAGCGGATCGTGCGCGTCGTTGAACACGCCGCGGGCGAGCGCGCGCCCGAACTCCTGGCTCAGGATACCTTCTCCCCCGCCTGGCTCAGCGCGCAGCAGGCCTCGATCCAGGCCATGGACGAGGCCCGCAGCGGCAACGCGGGCCGCCGCGTCGCGACGGGTTACCGGCACACCGTGGGCGTCACCAGCACGGGCGGCGTCCTGGCCGCGGGCGACGACAGTTACGGCCAGTGCGGCGTCTCGGACTGGAGCGGCGTGATCAGCGTCGCCGCGGGCGCGTATCACACGGTCGGCCTGCGCTCCGACGGCACGGTGCTCGCCGTCGGCGACAACAGCCGCGGCCAGCTCGAGGTTTCCGAATGGCGCGGCGTCACTCAGGTCGCCGCCACGGCTTTCGGCACGCTGGGCCTGCAGGCGGACGGCACCGTCCTCATGTGCGGCGACGGCAGCGAGGCCGTCTCAGGCTGGCACGGCGTCACGGCCGTTGCCGGAGGCGCTTATGCCGCCGGCTGCCTGTACGGCCCGGGGAATATGCTCTGCACGCATCCCACGGCGCAGCTGAGCATGAGCGCGAGCCTTTCCCGCCTCAGCGTATGCGGCCCCGTGTCCGCGGGCATCGATCGCGAAGGTCGACTCGTCTGCTCCTATGAAGGCGCGCCCGAATGGAACGGCCTACTGGATGTCTGGGCGACGGAAAACGCCCTCTTCGCCGTGACGGACGACGGCCGCGCGCTGACATACGCCTTCCGCACGGGTCAGGTCACAATTCTGCCCCTGGACGGCACGGCGGAAGAAATCTGCGCCAGCGGTACGCATCAGGCTGTCATGACGGCCGATGGGCGCGTATATACCTATGGGGATAATACTTACGGACAGTGCGATACCGGCGAATGGTGGCTGAAGTGAGCGCGACGGACGCCTTTCGGCTTTACATCCACCCACAAGCTGTGATACAATCTTTATGAGGTGATATTTATGCAGAGACATAGAGAATACAGACCGACGCAGCGCCCGCTCGTGGTTATTATGGCGCTCCTGCTTGCCCTGACGCTCTGTGGAACCGCTCTGGCCGAAAGCTACAGCGGTTCGACGATACGGCTTCTGCGCTACGAGGGCGACGTGGAAATCACCGATCCGGCCGGCTCACCCCGTTTTATCATGCCAAACGCGCGCTTCAGCGACGGAGAAACCCTGAAGACCGGCCCGGACGGCAGCGCCTCCGTCAGCGTCGACGACGGGCGCATCCTCACCCTGGACGCGGAGAGCGCCGTCACGTTCGCGCAGTCCGGCAACAGCCTCACCCTGACGCTCTCCGAGGGCAGCCTCTTTCTGGACGTCGCGGAAAAGCTCGACCCCGGCGAGTCGCTCGACATACACACCTCGAACATGACCGTGGGCATCCGCGGTACGATCGTCTTCGTGTCCACAGGACATGGCGCGGCTTCCGCAAGCGCCGGCGGCCTTGAAGAAGTCCTGACGACCGAAGCCTCGGGCGGCATAACCACGCGGCTCGGCGTTCTCGAAGGCCATACCGAAATCAGCTACGTCGACGAGATGGGCGCGGCGCAGTCCCTTGAAGTACAGGCCGGGCAGATGGCGACCCTCCTTGACGAGAACGAGGACGGCCGCGTCGACGCGGCGGCGCAGCCCAGAGACATGCAGGCTGAAGACGTAAGCGCCTTTGTCGCGGAGCAGATTCAGGCCGACCCGTCGAGGATCGAGCGGATATCGGACGCCAGCGACTTCTTCAGCCGCACGGGGTTCAATCTCTTCCCGGCCGACGGAGACTGGTCGTGGAACGGCGAGATCTCCATCGTCGCGCAGAGCGCCAGCAAATTGTACGACGGCACGGCGCTGACCCGCCGGGGCGACATCCTGGTCTACGGCATCCCCGAACACTTCTCGATCACGGCGCAGGCCGGCGGCAGCCAGACGGACGCCGGCACCGGCTCCAACCCCATATCGAGCTACGCGATATACAATCCGATGGGCGAAGACGTGACCGCCCACTTCACAAATGTGAAAACGGTGCCCGGCATGCTGGTCGTGGATCCCGCGCCCCTGACGGTGTGGACGGGCAGCGCCGAGAAGGTTTACGACGGCACGCCCCTGACAAATCCGGACGCCGCCGTCCGCGCCCGCAGCGGCTTCGAGGCTTCCCAGCCGGTCTGGCGCAACACCTCTTACGTCGCCACGGAGAGCGCCGGACAGATGTCCGCCAGCTTCACCTCTGAAACGCTGTACGGCGTCAGCGGCGTGACCTGGGTTCACGGCACGAATCCGCTGACAGGCGAGACGCAGGAAATCGAACTGCTCGCCGGACAGCGTATGACGGTCTACCTGAGCGACCGGGGCGGCGAGCAGAGCATCGAATTCCGGATCGAGGACATGAGCGAGGGCGATATCCCCGACGAAATCCTCCGCCTCTACGCCGACAATCCCGACCTGCTCCGCCAGGCCTGCGCCGATACGGGCTGGGATCAGGCTCTCATCCTCGAGCGCGCTTCCGCCCTGCCCGGCAGGCAAACCCGGACGGCCGAGGCCGGCAGCCTCTACGTCGAGGAGGGCGAGACGCAGCGCCTGATGATCGACGCGACAAACGTGCGCATCAACGTCGATACGGACATCACGGATTACAACGGCCGTGCCCTGGGCGACGAGGAGGCGCATTACACGCCGGTCGTCATCGACCGGACGATCGCCGTCACGGCGACGGGCAGCCAGCTGAACGCCGGCTCGAGTCCGAACACCTACGAAATCGACTGGGGCAGCGCCAACCCGAACAACTACGTCCTCTCGGAGGATCTCGGCACGCTGACCGTCACGCCCGCCGCGCTGACCGTCAGCACCGGATCGGCGTCCAAGCCCTACGACGGCACCCCCCTGACCAGTGACGAAGCCTCGATCCGCGGCCTGGTCGGCGGTGAGACGGCCCGCGTCAGCGCCACCGGGACGATCACCGACGTGGGTACCGCCGGCAACACCTATTCGATCAGTTGGGGCGATACAAACCCGGAAAACTATACTGTCACGGCCAGCACGGGCACGCTGGAGGTGATGGCGGCTGAAGCGACGATCACCACCTCGACGGCAAGCAAGCCCTACGATGGCACGCCCCTGACAGGCGAAGCCGCAGCCACGGGCTTTGCCGAATCCGACGGCGTTACCGTCACCGCCGTGGGCACGATCACAAATGCCGGAACCGCCGTCAACAACTACACCATCGACTGGGGCAGCGGCAGCGCGTCCAACTACACTGTCTCAGAAGAAATCGGCACCTTGACTGTCACCCCCGCCGAGGCGACCGTCACGACCAGCTCGGCCTCAAAGCCCTACGACGGCACGCCCCTGACGGGCGAGGCCACGGCCACGGGCTTTGCCGAATCCGACGGCGTTACCGTCACCGCTGTGGGCACGATCACAAACGCCGGAACCGCCGTCAACAACTACACCATCGACTGGGGCAGCGGCAGCGCGTCCAACTACACTGTCACAGAAGAAATCGGCGTCCTGACCGTCACGCCCGCCAAGGCGACCGTCACGACCAACTCGGCCTCAAAGCCCTACGACGGCACGCCCCTGACGGGCGAGGCCACGGCCGTCGGCTTCGCCGAGCCCGACGGCGTCACCGTCACCGCCACCGGATCGATCACGGATCCCGGTTCCGTCACGAACGGTTATACCATCGACTGGGGCAGCGGCGATCCCGCCAACTACGCGGTGACGGAAACGCTCGGCACGCTGACCGTCACGGCTAACGACGCGCCGATCACGGTCACGGCTCAGTCCTTCACCGAAGTTTACGACGGCTATCGGTGGGGCGGATGGTACGGGCTCGCCACCGAAGGGCTGCCCGCCGGCATCACCAATCAGGCCGATCCCGAGATCTACTGGAAGGACGCGGGAACGTATCCGCTGAAGGCGGCATATGACTTCGTCGACGGCGAGGGCAACAGCGTCAACGACAGATTTACAAACGTCACACTCGTCGACGGCACGCTGACGGTCACGCCCGCCTCATTGACCGTGACCACCGGCTCGGCCAGCAAGGAATACGACGGTCAACCCCTGACCTGCGCCGAGACAAAGCTCGAAGGCCTCATGGAGACGGACGGAGCCGAGGCCGTCGCGACGGGCACGATCACCGAGGTCGGCGAAGCGCCCAACACCTATACGATCGAATGGGGCGACACGAATCCGAATAACTACGCGATCACGGAAACCCTGGGCACGCTGACGGTCACCCCCGCCATACCGCGCAAGGTCACGCTGACAGCCGGCTCCGCCAGCAAGACCTTTGACGGAACGCCGCTCGAAAGCGCGGATGTCGCCGCCGAGGGCCTGCCGGAGGGCTACGTCTTCGAAGCCGCCACGAGCGGCAGCCAGCTCGACGCCGGCAGCACGGAGAATACGATATCCGCCTACTTCATCTACGACGCCGACGGTCAGGAGGTCACCGACAAGTTCGAGGTGACCTGCGTTCCCGGCACGCTGACGGTCAATAAGCGAGCCGTCGTCATCAGCATGCACGGCTATACCACCACGTTCAACGCGTATCCACATATTCTCGATACCATCACGGCCTCGGACGGAGCGACGGGCGCCACCATCGAATGCAGCGCCAAAGCGACCTATTCGAGCTACGGCGAGTATGCCGACGGCAGCGAGGTCACCGTTTACCTGAACGACGGCTTGGCGACGTTCTCATTCGACAGTTATATCAATGTCGGAACTTATACTGTCACGCCCGTCAAGCAGGGCTGGACAGCGACGCCCACGAATTATACCGTGACGTTCACGGACAATACGCTGGTCATCACGGAAAAGTCCTACGGCCCCGATCCAGAACCCACAGAGGAGCCGGATCCTGAGGTCATATCCGGACCGGACGACATGGGAGAGCATTACGTCGATCCTTAACCGGACGATCCGACGTCATAGGCGGAAATCGGAAAACTTAACTTGTCTCATCAATATAAAGATGCTATAATATGTTCTGTGCTGTGAAACAGCTGTGCCATAGACAGCAGGCGCCGTAAGGCTCAATGGAGCGTGTCTCCGCCCGCCGAGGCGCAAGGAAGAGCTTTTAATGCTATCATCGCCCTTGCGTCGTATGCGCAGGGGCTTTTTCATACGCCGTCAATTCCTGGACGGATTCGGAGGTGTAACACAATGTCCAACAATCTGGAGATCAAGAAGGCTGCTGTGGCCGAGATCAAAGAGAAGCTTCAGAACGCCAAGTCCTTCGTCCTGGTGGACTATCGCGGCATGACCGTGGCCGAGGTCACCGATCTGCGCAATCAGTTCCGCAAGAACGGCTGTGAGTACGCCGTGCTGAAGAACACCCTGATCAACCTGGCCGCCAAGGAGCTGGGTATCGAAGGTCTGGAGCCCCATCTGAACGGCCCTACCGCTGTCGCCTTCGGCATGGAAGACGCCGTCTCCCCCGCCAAGGTCATCAAGGACTTCATCGACAAGAGCAAGAAGGGCACCATCAAGTGCGGTTATGTCGACGGACAGCTGCTTGACGTTTCCGGCGTCGAGGCTCTGGCCAGCATCCCGCCGCGCGAGGTTCTCATCGCGAAGGTCATGGGCAGCCTGATGAGCGCCGTGTCCAAGTTCGTGTACGTCATCGAGGCTCTGCGCAAGAAGAACGCCGGCGAAGAGTCATCGCCGCCTGTACAACCACTGACATTATCAATTAACTGGAGGGAAAAACAATGACTCATGAGGAGATTATCGCCGCGATCGAGAGCATGACGATTCTCGAGCTGAACGAGCTGGTTAAGGCCATGGAAGAGAAGTTTGGCGTTTCCGCCGCCGCACCCGTCGCCGTTGGTGGCGCCGCTGCCGCTGTCGCGCCCGTCGAGGAAGAGAAGACCGAGTTTGACGTTGTCCTGAAGGACATCGGCTCCGAGAAGATCAAGGTCATCAAGGTCGTCCGCGAGATCACCGGCCTGGGCCTGAAGGAAGCCAAGGACGCCGTCGAAGGCGCTCCCAAGACCCTGAAGGAAGCCGTCTCCAAGGAAGAGGCCGAGAAGATCAAGGAAAAGCTGGCCGAGGTCGGCGCGACTGTCGAGATCAAGTAATTTATCCTCGACTCTCTGCTCAAATTATGCAAGAAGGCCGTTCCCGCGTTGTTGGGAACGGCTTTCTTTTGTATTTTCAGGAGATTCAAAGGGCCCAATAATACTTCTTTATTTTCTGCGCCATCAGTTTTCTGCGCTCTTCCAGGAGGTACTGTCAAGAGTTTTGCGCAAATTTCATTTTCCCCCGTGGAACATGCAAAGGCCAAGATAAACAAGTTAGTGAAGATGGGGCAGGAAATTTTCCGGCGTGGGGTTTACGTAGGGTAAGTCGGTGTGGTAGCCTAGCC
>JAFRLF010000103.1 GCA_017431365.1 Clostridia bacterium
CGGTCGTTCTCGTCCGCCTCCTCCTGCAGCTGGCTCACCTGGTACTCGAGGCGCATGACGTCCAGCTCCAGAGACCGGACCTGCTCCTGCAGCTGCCCCGACGATGTCAGTCCGGCGACCTTTCCCCTGATCCAGGACGTCACGTTTGTCACGACGCTCTGCACCGGCGAGAGCAGCGAGCCTATGGCGTTTTCCGGCAGCGAGATCTCGCCCTGCACCTTGACGTAAATGAAGAATATGACGGCGACAAGCGCGCCCACCACCAGCGCGCCGAAGCCCAGATTGCCCATGCGCAGATTGAGCGGGCGGCGGGTTTTCGCCGTCTTTTTCTTTTGTCTCTTGACGCGGCTGACGGCCTTTTTTACGGGTTTGCCGTTCACGCCGGGCTTTTTGTCATTCGGCATATTTGAATATACCCTTTACTCACTTTTTTGCGTTGCGTTTCGCGCCGCCTCGGCGCGACCGGACCTCATCCGATTTATTCCACCGTGCCCTCGGCGGCGCCGTTGCGGATGAGGGTGTTGAGGAGTCTGTCGTTGGACGCCAGCGCGCCAAGGCCCACGACGACGTCGTCCTGCGGATGCTCGCTCATGCGGACGGCCAGGCCGGTTTCTTTTTCCAGGCGCTGATCTATCCCCTCGAGAAGGGCCCCTCCCCCGCAGAGCTGAATGCCGCTGTCCCTGATGTCCGCGACCAGTTCACCCGGCACGTTCACGATGGCGCTGCGGATGATATCCAAAAGCCACTCGACCGGCCTCTCGAGGGCGCGGCTCACGTCCGCCGAGGTGATGTTCATGGACATCGGCGCGCCGGTCAGGGCGTTTTTCCCGCGAAGGAGAACGGGTTCCTCGTCCGCGTCGTGGCCGGCGGGCGAGACGCTGGCGATCTCTCTTTTCAGCTGTTCGGCGGTCCGAAGGCCGATGACGATGCTCTTCTCCCGACGCAGGTAGTTCACGATGGCCTCGTCCATATTCTGTCCGCCGAAGCGCACGGCGCGCTGAGCGACGACGGCGTTCATGCTGAGGACGGATATGTCCGTGACCGCGTGCCCCATGCTCACCACCAGCCGCCCCCGCGGGCGCGATATGTCGAGGTCGCAGCCGATGGCCGCCGCGACCGACGAGCGCACGGCGGCGACGCGGCGCGCGCCGGTGGCCGTCATCGCCTGAAACAGGGCGTCGCGCTCGACCGTCGTCGCGCCGCCCGACAGCGAGCAGACGAGGACCGCCTTTTCCATCGGACGCTTGCGCTTGATGGCCTTTTCGCACAGGGCGACCATGAGAAGGGCCGTCATCTCGACGTCTGCCACAGCGCCCTGCTGAATGGGCTCGAGCAGCACAAACTCTCCGCCGGTGCGTCCCATCATGGCCCGCGCCTCGCGCCCGACGCAAAGCACGTCCTGCATGTTGGCGGCGCTGACGAGCACGGCCGTCGGCTCTCTCAGGGAGACCTCGTTCGTCGAGGTCAGGAATATAGACGTCTGCATGGACCCCAGATCGAGGCCGATGCCTTCCGCGCCAAAGAGGGGCATGTCTTTACCTCCAGATCATCATGAAAAGCCGGACAAACGCCGGCGACTGTCGAAACACGTCCGCGCATATGCGCAAGATGTCAGATGACAGACCACTGCATCAGTATGCTGCGGAGCTCTTCCGTCGGCAGGCCGACGATATTGTCATACGAGCCCGTAAAGTGATCCACAAAGGCCGCGGCGCCGCCCTGGATCGCGTAGGCGCCCGCCTTGTCGAGCGGCTCGCCCGTGGCGACGTAAGCGGCTATTTCCGCCTCGTCCAGCGCCCGGAACACGACCTCCGACGTCACGACCCGGACGTCGCGCCGTCCGAAGCGCGTGTCCGTCACGCAGAGTCC
>JAFRLF010000104.1 GCA_017431365.1 Clostridia bacterium
GCGCCGTCCTCAATTTGAGACGGCGCTCTTGTCGAAACGGGTCTCATCGTTTATAATGAAGCCGGGATAAATCGGACAGAATAGAGGAATGAAATGCGATGAGTGAATATACAGATCTCGCCATGGCGCGCCGTAAACAGCTTTTGCCAAATGGCAGGCCTGTCTATAACTGCTGTCAGGCTGTCGTGTCCATATTCGCGGAGCGCGCCGGATACGACGAACAAGCGGCTTTGAAAGCCGCCACATTTTTCCGCGGCGGGATGCAGATGGGATCTGTCTGCGGAGCCGTCACAGGCGGGCTGATGGCACTTGGGCTGGCGGGCGTCGACGACAGTCAGACAGCCGCCGAGTATCTGCAGAAGATCCGGCAGATGCGCGAAGGCATGATCAATTGCGGAGACTTACTCCGCGTCAATGCCGAGCGGGGCGGCGAGAAGATGCCGTTCTGCAACGCCCTGATCTGTGAATGTGTCGAATGCGTCGAGGAAGCTTTAAGAAGGACTGAATTGATATGAATCTCTTCACCAAATACGAGCAAAAGCTCATCCGCCTGACCGACAGTCAGGGCAACGAGTTCACCGGCGTGGCGGACACGTTCCCGGCAGAATACGGCATGCACGAGTTCGGCCGCGAGGAAGACGGCATACAGCTTGGCGAATACACGATCTTTGAAAGTGATATCAGCCGGGTCGACATCCTGCCAACCTATGACGAAGCGGTCAAAACCATTCCCCTGGGACGCTACCGCCACTTTAAGGGCAAAGAGTATGAGGTCATCGGCATAGCGCGGCACTCCGAAACCGAAGAAGCCATGGTGGTCTACCGTCAGCTCTACGGCGAAGGCGGCCTCTGGGTGCGCCCGGCCTCGATGTGGAACGAGACCATTGAGCGAGACGGACGTACGGTAAAGAGGTTTGAGAAGATATAGCCCTTCGTATACTTCGCCGATGTTATGATCTATCTAAGATACAGAAGCGAGAAAACCCCTGGACTGAACGTCCGGGGGATCGACGTTTAGATCGCGACGGAAGGCGCTGCCTTCATTTTCCCGTAAAGCTTCACAGCGACAAATGTGATTACGGCAGTCCAGCACGCAGCCCAGACTTCGACCGACCATAGCGGCACGACGCCCCTTTGATACAGCGCGGGAAAGGCGTCCATCATCATATGCAGAAGGATCGCGACAGGCAGGAACCTTTTCCGGGCCTTGATGACGCCGTAAAACACGATAACTGTAAGGCCGATGTGGAGCAGCATCGCGAGCAGCCGCTCGACGACGTTCGCGGCCATCATCCCGTAGTCAAACGCGGCGGCGGCCTGAACAGATGGCAGGGCTGCCGCCGCGGTTTGTTCCGTGATCTTCAGGGAACTGAGCGCTTTTTCCACGTCCCCTTGAGAAAACAGTACCGCGACGGCGAGATATGTTATCATGTTTGGCAAAAGGACGGCCAGGATCTCGATGCCGCCATGTCCTATGCCGTACAGAATCGCATTTTCTCGGGTGCGGTTCTTTTTCAGGACGTACCTGAGGATAATATATCTCCCGCATTCCTCGAAAACGCCCGCCATGAGCGTTCCGTATATGACAAACGCGGCCGTGCTTCCGTTAATGAACCGGGAAACGGGATTGTCCATAAGAATGCATAAATAGTGTACCCCAAGTTCCAACACTCTGGCGGAAACGATGAAGCCGATGATCCCCGCGATCAGGTAGCTGATATTCGTCCGCTGTTTGTGCGACGCGCGCCAATACAGGAAGAAACCGACGGCAATCGCAATCATAAGAATGATCGTGACGCTCAGAGCGGGAATACAGCTTTTGCCAAAGACGATGCTCTCAAACTCCGTCATTTGCTGTCATCTCCCCAGACTTCCACACAGAAACCCTTATGACCGCATGCGGTACAGGTCAACTTGCGGGTGGTTGGCGTATGATTTGCCCAGAAGGCCTCTTTCAGCGTGGGTTTGAATACCTCGTGGCATTCCGGGCAGATATACTTGACGTGATTGAAGTAGTAATGGCTGACCAGTATGCCCCAGATAACAGCCGTCACCACCCAGACGATGAACGGCCACCAGATACCGCGGACGATCCAGAAGATGATGGCAAACCATTGCAGCGCCGTGACCGGGATTCCGGTCAGGATCATCATCCAGCGCATTGTTTTCAGTTTCTTCTTGCCTTCCATGAGCTTCGCTATGTCACCGATGGTTTCGATGGTGAATGTCGCGGCGTTTTTCACACCCTTCTTGAGTTCGTCCAACCGCTGCAGCTTATCCCGACGCTCCTTGATTTCGTCCAGAAGAATACGCTCCTGCTGCTCCAGCAGGATGGAGATCACGCTCCCTGGGTTTTCTTCCTTCATCAGCTGCCCGATCGTGTCCAGGGTAAGTCCCGTTTCACGGAGGAAACAGATGATCTTCATCTTCTTCAGGTCGTTCTCGGAATACAGCCTTCTGCCGCCTTCGCTGAGAGCGCTTGGCATCAGAACGCCCTTCTGATCGTAGAACTGCACAGTGCGGACGGTGACGCCGCAGGCCTTCGCCAACTCTCCGGTTGTGTATTGTGACACAGTTTTACGCCTCCTTTCGCGATCAGGTTAGCATATGACGCCACGTCACGAGCAATACCTGACGCAAGGGGATTTTTGAAAATTTCTGCGAATAATACAGATTCATTCTACATTCGTGGGCAAAAACCTGCCTGGCTTGCGGTAATGCGCCGCGGTATCTTGACGTATTTGTCTATGTAAAATATAATATTTTCGGGATGACGGAGGCAGATCATACTGAAAAATCCAGAGAACGGAGGCATTAGATATGAATGTGTTCATGTGCGGCAGAGATGAACCGGTGGCGGAGACAAAGCAGGGCAAGTTGAGAGGTTATTACTTTGACGGCGTGTACTATTGCCTGGGCGTATATTACGCCAAGGCCAAGCGATTTGAAATGCCTCAGGAGCCGGATCGCTGGGACGGCATCAGGGATTCGTTTGCGTTTGGCAATATCTGTCCGATACTGGTGCAGCCTGAACCGGGTGATGAGATCGTCGTTCCGCACAGATTCTGGCCGGAATCTGAAAAGTGCCAGAACCTGAATATCTGGACGGACACATTGGACAAGAGCGCCAGGAAGCCGGTCATGGTCTGGTTCCATGGTGGCGGTTATTCGTCGGGTTCGGCGATCGAGCATATCGCTTACGACGGCGATACGCTCGCAAGGCGTGACGGCGTGGTGATGGTCTGCGTCAACCACCGACTGAATGCGTTTGGACATCTGGACCTTTCGATGTTTGGCGAAAAATACAAAAACTCGGTCAACGCGGGCATCGCGGATCTGGTGGCCGCTCTGAAATGGGTGAAAGAGAATATCGCCAATTTCGGCGGAGATCCGGACAACGTGACCATTTTCGGCCAGTCGGGCGGTGGTGGTAAGGTGACCACGCTGGGGCAGACGCCGGACGCGGACGGGCTTTTCCAGAAGGCCATCGTAATGAGCGGCGTATTCAAGGGCTTTTCCAGCGCTTCCGAGGTCGATCCCGGTGAATTCGCGCGGGAGATAATGCGGCAGGCGGGCATAACGGATGACGACGTCGAGAAACTGGCCAAGGTTTCGACCCGGCTCTTTATCCGCGCGGTCAACAAGGCCTCCAGGAAATTCCAGCTGGCCGGACAGAGGATTAACTGGGCGCCGCACGCCAACGACTGGTATACGGGCGATCCTTTGAAAGTAGGTTTCCGCGACGCCTATCTGCGCGTCCCCACTATTGTTGGGACGACGCTCGCCGAATTCGGCGGCGGTAAGCCGACTGAACCCAAGGATTCCATACCCGTGTGCGAGAGGGAGCGGGCCGTATACGAGAGATTCGGCCAGGAGATCGGCGAAAAGGCGCTTTCTCTGTATCGAAAAGCCTATCCGGGAAAGAATGAACTGTATCTTCTCGACCTTGACGCGATGGCGCGCTCCGCTTCGGCCGAGTATGTCAGGACGAAGGCGGCGGCCGGTATGGCGCCTGTCTACAGCTACATGTTTGCTGCGTGTTTTGACTACGCGGGCGGCAGAGCGCCGTGGCATTGCGCGGACATTCCGTTCTTCTTCCACAATACGGAGAGAGCGCCGTATGCCTATTCGGTGCTGTACCGCGAAGCGCTGGAGCGCCAGATGGTGCAATCGTTTGTGAACTTCGCTAAGAATGCCGATCCCAATAACAATTATATGCCGAAGTGGACGCCGTCGACGGAAAAGGACCTGTATACAATGGTGTTTGACGAGCGCACCGAGCAGCGGGTCAATTATGACGATGAGCTGATCGGCCTCCTGCAGAGCACGGTCAAAATGCCGAGTTTCTTCGGCGTGACGCCTGACGAAGACGAAGAGGCCGACAGCGACAGAAGATGGCTTTACTGACAAAGCGCCGCTGGCTCACATGCGGCCGGTTGGATCCGTCGCTACACCGGCAGGTCGGTGACGAATATGGGATTGCGAGGCGGTTTTAATGAAGAGGTTCCTGCCATTCTTTCTCGCCGTTCTGATGCTTCTCTCCGTTGGGAAGGCTGCTGGGTCAACTGTAAAGGCGTCATCAGCCGATAAGATTGTTGGAATCGACGTGCCCTTTGAGGACATTGAGGATTTCTATTACACCTATGACGCCTCGACAGCTCCGCCGCGCTTTCAGCGATACAGGTTTTACGTCGAAGATGGGAAGCGCTATTTCTATCATGAAACGCGTGAAGGCGGCGGCTGGCCGCAGACCGAGGAGGACGTCACCTGTTCGGGTACGGCGGAGCTGACAGATGATCAGTGGGCCGCGTTTTGCGACCTGCTGAGCGGCGGCGTGGCCAGTGAGCGGGATGAGACGATCGTCGACGGGGACGCCGGCCCGTGGCTGTTTATTTATTGGCGCGGCGGGGAAGAGGATGGTCGGGAGTTTTCCTTTGAAGAGCCCGGCACCATGCTCGCATTTGAGGCGTTCTGCGTCGAATTAAAGGAGAAACAGACTGGAGGCGCTTTAAGTAAATGATCACGGTCAATATCCGGTATACGGGCAAAAACGGCAGTGCCCGGGCCTTCGCTGATGAAATGGTCGAGACAGGCACGGTGGCCGCGATCCGAAGGGAACCGGGCAACATCCGCTACGAATACTGCGTTCCACTGGAGGATCCGGAGACGATCCTGCTGATTGACGCGTGGGAGGATCAGGACGCCATAGACGCGCACCACGCTTCGCCCATGATGCGGACCATCGCCGCGCTCCGTGAAAAGTATGATCTTCACATGGCCGTGGAGCGGTATGTGAGCGCCGAAGAAAACCTCGAAGACGAGAAATATATCAGAAACTAAGCGCAAATTGCCGCAGAACACGTAAGGAGGAATCAGCTATGAACGTTGGGATGATTACCTGCACATATTATATGAAGATATACGGCTACAAATCACCCGACCCGTTCAACTGGGGGATAATGAGCCAGAAATGGCGCGATGAGTTCACCTATGACGATTTCTTGGACCTGGCGCGTGAGATTCACGATATCGGTTTCAACGCGATTGAAATCTGGGAACCCATGTTTTCATGGCGCAAGTACAGCCTCGACGATGCCGCGCGCGTCGCGCGCGACCTTCATGCCATCGGTTTTGACGACCTGGCCTACTGTGTGGGCGGCCTCGGCGCGGGCGACGTGGATTGGGTCGAACCGGCTTATCGGTTTGCACAGGCTCTGGGCTGTAAGGTTTGCGTGGGCTGTCTGATCAAAGACGACGCCACCGTCGTTCTACCGGTTCTTCAGGAGATGGGTGAGAAATATGACATGCTCTACGCCGTCGAGAATCATCCTCTGCCGAATGTCCAGAGCCCGGAGGATGTCGCGGCGCTCATAAAGCCGTATTCCCGCGTTGGTGCGAATCTTGATACCGGCATCTACAACATGCAGGGGTACGACGTGCTCGCGGCGGCTGATCTTCTGAAGGATAAGATCTACCACGTGCACTTCAAGGATTCTCCGCGCGGCGGAGAAGGATGCCGGCCGATTGGCGACGCGGATACGCCCTGCGCCGCGCTGCTGAAAAAGCTGAAAGAATGGTCCTACGGGTATATGCTGTCGGTGGAGTACGAGTATCCGACCAATCCCCAGCCCGGCCTGTACAAGTCCATGGGCTATATCAAAGGCGTGCTCGACACGCTCGACCTCGCCTGATTATGACGACTCAGTGAGATAAGCGGACGAGTGCTTCGTATGATCTGATAAGCTCCCTTCACGTGCCGGGCTCTTTTCTGCCCGGTGTGAAGGGAGCGCGTCATATAAACGGCGTAAAGCAAAGAGTGACGTCACTTTTTGCAATAGGCTTTGATGGCGCGATACGTAAACGCCGCGGCGCCTTCTCCTGCGCGCTTGTCGATGTTCGTCGTAAAATCGCTGCCGTCCGTGTACATTATTCCGAGACTGTACAGGATCTCGTCAGAACACTTGTAAAAATGCTCCGTTATGAAATCCTGCAGTTTCTTCACCAATGCCTGCGCCGCGCGGCCGGATGGATCCTCCTGACGGATGCGCCCAAACTCTGCAAAAATATCCATCATTTGCTGAGCGAGCATGGCGTTTTCTTCGGCTGTGCGGCCATGGGATTTTTCCATGTATTCTTTATACTCTTTTGACGTGCCCCAGGATGCCTTGGCCTGAGCGGCATATTCGTCGATTTTATGGGTGTCGAAAGGTTCAAAGTCCATCAGGTGATTCACTCCCATCGCTTTTAGTCCACGCGCAAGATCGATCAGGTTTTCAATGTGCTCCTTTTTAAGCGTGAGCAGGGTGATCTGCTGTTCGAGCGCTTTGCTCTTGTCAAAATCCGGGCTGTCAACGATCCTTTTGATGTCCTTCAGGGGGAACTCCAATTCGCGAAACAAAAGGATCTGCTGCAGCTTTTCCATGGCTGCGTCATCATACAGCCGGTATCCCGACGCGCTGTACTCAGCCGGATGCAGCAGGCCGATTTTGTCATAGTACTGCAGGGTACGTATGCTCACGCCTGTGAGCTTGCTCATTTCATGCACGGTCCGCATGGCGGGGCCACCTCCTTTCCCGTCATAATTCCATGATAAAGTATTACGCTGCGTCAGAGTCAATATCCTGCTTCAGAAAAATGTCAATATAGCCGAATCGAACCTGCGCCGTTTTTGCGTTGAATTCCCGCATTGCCCCTTGCCATTCCGCTGAAAAGATGCTACGATCTTTTCAGGGAAATTCTGTTTTTAGACCATCGGCTGATGCCGGTTTTTCCGCGATATCGTGATGGAGGAGTGTGCGACATGAGCCATGTGCTGGTTATCACAACAAGCCTCAGGATAAGGAGCAATTCGGACACGCTGGCGGAGCGACTCGTCGCCGGCGCACGGGATGCCGGCCATCAGGTGGAACTGATCAGTCTGAAAGACAAGACCATCGGCTTTTGCCGGGGATGCTTTGCCTGCCAGAAGACGCAAAAGTGCGTGATAAAAGACGATGCCGTCGCGATAGCCGACAAGGTCATGAACGCGGATACGCTGGTTTTTACGACGCCGATCTACTACTACGGGATGAGCGGTCAGATGAAGACGCTGCTGGACCGCATGAATCCGCTTTACTCGTCGGATTACAAATTTCGCAACGTATACCTGCTCTCCGTCGCGACCGAGGACGAGGCCTTTGTCCCGGAGAAGGCCGTCATCGGGCTGCAGGGTTGGGTCGATTGCTTTGAGAAGGCGGAGTTGGCCGGCTCGCTGTTTTGCGGAGGCATGAACGACGCCGGTGAAGCCGCAAAAAGGACCGATGAGCAGCGTGAGGCCTACGAGTTTGGCAAGGCGTTGAAATGATAAAAGACGGGGAGGAAGCGCAGCATGGAAAAGAAGATTGTTCAGACCGCAGGACGGGAACAGCTCGGGGAATTCGCGCCGATGTTTGCCCATCTGAATGACGACGTGCTTTTCGGCGAGGTATGGAACGAACAAGCCATCGACGTCAAGACCAAGTGCATCATCACGGTCGTCAGCCTGATGGCGTCCGGGATAACCGACACATCTCTGGCCTATCATTTGCAGAACGCGAAGAACCATGGCGTGACCAAAGCGGAAATCGCCGCCATCATTACGCACGCCACGATGTATGTCGGATGGCCTAAGGGCTGGGCGGTTTTCCGTTTGGCAAAGGATATCTGGAAAGAGGAATGACAGAGATCATAACAGCGCTGAAGTATTCTCCGGTCCTTTTGTCTGTGCGACATGCGATATGAAGGCTGTTTTGTTCAACACAAAGATAAATTGACATTCGGCACAGAAGTGTTAAAATGGTATCGTTCATCGGAGGGTGGATTGTTCTTAGAAATGATCGACCGGATAAGATGGCAGGCTGGAACGCCCGCTTCTTATCCGGTTTTTTATTGGAGGGGAAGGTATGCAGAAGAGCAGCGACTTTACAACCGGCAGGATACTCGGACCGCTCATCCGCTTTATGGTTCCGGTATTGCTTGCCATGTTTCTTCAGGCGATGTATGGGGCGGTGGACCTGCTGATCGTCGGGCGGTTTGCCCGGTCGCTGGATGTGTCCGCCGTTTCTACCGGGTCGCAGATGATGATGACGATCACCAATCTGGTAACCAGTTTTGCCATGGGCACGACCATATTGCTGGGGCAGCGCATCGGTGAAGGACAGGGCCGTGACGGCGGAGAGGTCGTCGGCAGCAGTATTTGTCTGTTTGGCGCGATTGCCGCGATCTTAACGCTGCTGATCCCCATACTTAGCCGCCCGCTGAGCGGCGTGATGAACGCCCCGTCGGAGGCTTTTGACGCGACGGCTTCATACATTCGCATATGCGGTCTGGGCTCCGCCTTTATCATCTCATACAACCTGATCGGCAGTATTTTCCGTGGGATCGGCGACTCGAGGACGCCGCTGATGACCGTTCTGATCGCCTGCGTGTGCAATATCGCGGGAGATCTTCTGCTGGTAGCCGTTTTCCACATGGGGACGGCGGGAGCCGCGTTGGCCACGGTCTTCGCGCAGGCAGTCAGCGTTGTCATTTCACTGTTGATCCTTCGGAAGAGGGAACTGCCCTTTCAATTTCAGCGAAGGGATATCCGCTTCAGCAGGGCGATCGTTCGAAGAGTTACCGCGCTCGGCCTTCCTATCGCTCTTCAGGATTTGCTGGTAGGGATATCTTTCCTGGTTCTGCTGGCCATAGTGAACAACTTAGGCCTGATACCTTCGGCGGGCGTGGGCGTGGCTGAACGCGTTTGCGGATTCATCATGCTGATTCCCTCGGCTTTTATGCAGGCAATGGCCGCGTTTGTGGCTCAGAATATCGGCGCAGGCAAGTACAGGCGCGCCAGAAAAGCGCTGGCGTACGCCGTCAGCGTTTCGGCCATGCTCGCTATCCTGATGTTTGCGTTGACGTTCTGGAGGGGAGATCTGCTTGCCGGGGTATTCTCAAATGATTCTCCGGTCATTACCGCTGCTGCGGACTATCTGAAGGCATATGCCATTGACTGTCTGTTGACGTGCTTCCTGTTCTGCTTCATAGGCTTCTTCAACGGACTTGGCATGACGCGCTTCGTGATGATTCAGGGGATAGTCGGCGCTTTCCTCATCCGCATACCCGTCGCGTTCCTGATGAGCCGGGAGACGCCGGTATCCATGTTCCATATCGGCCGGGCCACGCCTTGTTCCACGGTCGTGCAGGTCGTCATGTGCCTCGTATGCTTCTCGGCGGCAAACAGAAAGTACATCCCGAAGACAAAGGAAACCTGAAGCGCGGACGAACGATTGAATTTGATAATTCGTTGCGCTATAATGGATACGTCTAACGAAGTAAACGGCATAGTCTCAGAAAGCGACGAGATGCAGCCGCTGGTTTCAGAGGTGATACAGATTGACAATTGCGGTCCTGACGTTCAGACTGCGGGCCTCCTGGGCGCACAGCCTCAAGGAAAAGAGAATGATCGTCAAAAGCCTCGTGGCCAGGCTGCAGAACACGTTTCACGTCTCCGCGGCGGAGATCGCCGAACAGGACACCCATCAGATCATCGTCGTCGGCGTGGCGGCCATTGTGCCCCACAGGGCGATGGCGGACAGCCTGATGGACGAGATCTCCGATTTCGTGGAAGACAATACCGAAGCCGAGGTCCTCGAAGAGATCCGTGAAATCAGATAGTGAGGCAGCGCCTTCGACCATGGAGGCGGCCGATTCAAGGCCTGTTTTGTGCCGCCCCGATCGGCGGCTGCGTATGACGATTGAATGCGGGGTGCAATATGGTAAAACCGGTACTGTACGTGAACGCCTGCGTCCGAAGAGACTCCAGGACCCGGAGACTGGCGGAGAAACTGCTCGTTAAACTGGACGCGCCGAGCGAAGAGGTCCGCCTTGAGGATATTCCGTTTCCGGCCATCACCGAGGACTATCTGAACAGGCGCGACGGGCTCATCTCGTCTGGAAACTTTCTTGATCCCATGTTTGACTACGCGCGGCAGTTTTCGGAAGCGGAAACCATCGTGATCGCGGCTCCATTCTGGGACCTTTCTTTTCCCGCTTTGCTGAAGCGGTATCTCGAATTGGTCAACGTCGTGGGGATTACCTTCAGATATTCGGACGAAGGCGCGCCTGTCGGACTTTGCCGGGCAAAGCGACTGTTCTATGTGACTACGGCGGGCGGATACTATGTCCCGGATGATTTTGGCTTTGAATATGTCAAGGCCCTGGCTCAGAACTACTACGCCATTCGGGA
>JAFRLF010000105.1 GCA_017431365.1 Clostridia bacterium
AAGGCTAACGGAAACCACGACGGACGGAACGCTTCTGCGGCAGACGCGCCTCAGCTACAGCGCCACGGAGCACCCGGAGGACTATGCCGAAAAGCTGTACAACACCCCCGGCGCGGGCGAGTACGCGACGAACTACACCTATGATTTCAACGACCGCCTGACGAGGGCGAATTTCGGGACGGACAGTTACCGCGTGACGTACACGTACGACAGCCTGGGCCGGCTGACAAAATACCGTCCGCGCAACGGCGGGACGAGCCGGGACACGAATCATAGCTATCATTCAGGCCGTTACTATTCAGCCCTCGAGGTAATAAGGCTTCCCCGCTAAGGGGAGCTGTCAGCGAAGCTGACTGAGGGGCCAAACAAATACCCTTCCGTCTCGCTTCGCGAGCCAAATCCCCTTGTCAGGGGAGGCTTTTGGTCTTGCGCCATCGCGCTATATCCTTTAGTATGTCGTTCCACTGCCAAATAGAGCCTGTATGGTGAATAGTAACGTCAGGCCTGAGCATTTTACCGTAATTCAGGCAGAAAACGCTTGATTTCCTTTCCATTATAGGCTATAATGAAATTGGTAAATTATAAAGGAAAAGGAGGTAACCGGTATGAAGCTCATTATCGCGATTGTTCAGGATGAGGACGCCTCCCGCCTGGTCAGCAATCTGATGAATGAAGGCTACAGTGTCACCAAGCTCGCTACGACGGGTGGATTCCTGCGCGCCGGCAACACGACGCTCCTCCTGGGCGTGGATGAGGACCGCTTCGACGGCGCGATGAAGGTCATCGAAAAGATCTGCAAGAGCCGCAAACAGATCGCGCCCTCGCCTTCACCTATGGCGGGCAGCGGTTCCACCGGAGCGTACGTGCCCTACCCCATTGAAGTCATGGTGGGCGGAGCAACCGTGTTCGTTCTGAACGTCGAGCAGTTCATTAAGCTCTAAAGCATGAATTTTTCCGATTTTGTCGGCACTGTATCAAACCGCCTGCGGGAGGAAATGAACGCCTCCCGCTTGGTTCATGCCTATTTATTCACAGGGCCAGCGGGCACGGGCAAACGCTCGCTGGCCAATATTTGTGCGCGGGCCCTTCTCTGCGAAAGCCCGAGCGGCCGGCCCTGCGACGTATGCCCCGCCTGCCGCCGAGCGCTTATGGGCAATCACCCCGACGTCCGCGCGCTCGAACCCGGAGGGCGCGGCAATCAGATCAGAATCGATTCAATCCGCGAGGCCATATCCTGGCTCGAGGATCGCCCCTTTGAGGCGCGGCGGCGCGTGCTGATCCTGTGCGGCGCGGACAAGATGAACCCGGCGGCGCAGAACGCGCTTTTAAAGACGCTGGAGGAACCTCCGGGCGACGACGTGATCATCATGACGACGGACAAGGCCAGCGACCTGCTGCCGACGATCGTCTCCCGGTGTCGGATCATCCGTTTTCCCCTCCTCAGTGAGGAAGACGCCGTCAAAGCCCTGATAAACCACGGCCTCACCCCGACAAAGGCCCGGCTGTACAGCCGCCTGAGCATGGGCTCCATCGGCGACGCGCTCGCTCTCAGCGGCGACGTGAGCTTTTCCGCCCGGCGGGAACAGGTGCTCAACGCGCTCCGGGCCCTGCGCGCTCCGCAGGACGTGCCGCTTGCCGCGCTGCCTCTGTCCGGCGTCGGGAAGGAGTCCGTCGAGGGCGTGCTGAATATCCTGGAGCTGTGCGCGCGGGATATCATGGCCATACAGGACGTGGACGGGCGCGTCGTTCAAACCGACATCGAAGCTCAGCTCCGCCAGCTGAACATCCGCGGCAGCGCAATGCTCAGGGGCGTTTTTGAGGCCAGGCGCATGTTCAGGAGCAATGTGTCATGGCAATATGTCCTGGAAACACTCTTTTTTCAAATTACAGGAGGCTCTGAATGGCAACCGTAGCCGGTATACGCTTTAAAAAAGCCGGAAAAGTCTATTATTTTGACCCCACGGACGTGTGGCCCAATCCGGGCGATCCCGTCATCGTGGAGACAGTGCGCGGCATCGAGATGGGCGAAACCGTCACCGGCGCGCGCACCGTCCCCGACGAATCGCTGATCGCTCCGCTGAAAAAGATCATCCGCATCGCCACGCCCGAGGACGTGCGCCACGCCGAGGCCTGCGCCGCGCGCGAGCAGGAGGCGCTCGACATATGCGCCCGGAAGATCAGCGCCCATGGCCTGGACATGAAGCTGGTGGACGCCGAGTTCACCTTTGACGACAGCAAACTGATCTTTTACTTCACCGCCAACGGGCGGGTGGACTTCCGCGATCTGGTCAAGGACCTGGCCGGCGTGTTCCGCATGCGCATAGAGCTGCGCCAGATCGGCGTCAGGGACGAGGCGAAAATGCTGGGCGGTCTCGGCGCCTGCGGCCGTCCGATCTGCTGCGGCGCCTTCCTCAACGACTTCCAGCCCGTCTCCATCCGCATGGCGAAGGATCAGAGCCTCTCTCTGAACCCGACAAAGATCTCCGGCCAGTGCGGCCGGCTCATGTGCTGTCTCAAATACGAACAGGACAACTACGAGCAGATCCTGAAAAAGCTGCCCCGCGTGGGCCGCGAGATCATGACGCCCGAGGGCGTGGGCGTGGTCACGGAGATCGCCGTCATCCGCGAGAAGATCAAGGTGCGCATGCGCCAGCCTGACGACACCTACGTCGTCAAGGAATTCTCTCTGGATCAGGTGAACAGGCTGGGCGAACAGCCGGCCGAGCCGGCGCCCGCCGAGCCGCTGCCTGTCGAAGACGAGCTCTCTCCCCTGCCGGAAGCGCAGCCGACGCCCAAGGCGGCGAACCGCGCGCCGAAAAAGCCCCGCGCCGACGACGCGGAGGGCAAGGCCCGCCGGTCCGACGACGGCGAGCGCGCCGCGGACAACCCGCCGAGGCGGCGCTATCCCCGCCAGAAGAACAAAAAACAGAGCACGGAAGAATACCTTGAAAAACAGCAGAGCCCGCAGCGCGGCGATGAAAGCGACGACTGATTTCAACGAGGCGCACATTTTTATGATGTGCGCCTCGCCGTATATGCCGGGCAGGCAGGAGGAATATGGCATGAAGCTGATTTCCTGGAACGTAAACGGGCTGAGGGCATGCGCTCAGAAGGGCTTTTTCGAGAGCGTCGCCGCGCTCGACCCGGACATACTGGCCCTGCAGGAGACGAAAATGCAGGAGGGCCAGTTCGACCGCGTACCCGAAGGGTACCACGCGTATTTCAATTACGCCGAAAAGAAGGGCTATTCCGGCACGGCGATCTATACGCGCCGGCTGCCGCTCGACGTGAGTCGGGGCATAGGCGTGCCCGAGCACGACCGGGAGGGCCGCGTCATCACCGCCGAATACGAAGATTACTACTTCGTCTGCTGCTATACGCCGAACGCCCAGCGTGAACTCGAGCGCCTCGGCTATCGCATGGTCTGGGAAGAGGCGTTCCTCTCTTACCTTCTGGGTCTCGACCGGAAAAAGCCGGTGATCCTGTGCGGCGACCTGAACGTCGCGCACGAGGAAATCGACCTGAAAAACCCCAAGACCAACCACCACAACGCGGGTTTCACGGATGAGGAAAGGCAGGCCTTCTCCCGGCTGTTGGACAGCGGATTTGTGGACAGCTTCCGGCACTTCTATCCCGACAAAACGGGCGCGTACAGCTGGTGGAGCTACATCCGCAACGCCCGCGCCACCAACGCCGGGTGGCGGATCGACTACTTTGTCGTGTCCGAGCGGCTCACGGGCCGGATGGCCGGCGCCGCCATCCACGACGAGATTTACGGTTCTGACCATTGCCCCGTCGAACTGACGCTGACCGAAGCATGAACGTCTACGATTTCGACGGAACCATATACCGCTACGACACGACCGCGCGGTTCTTCCTGTTCTGCCTGAGGCGGCACCCCCGCATTGTCCGGCGAGGGCCCGCCGTCATCCTGGCCGCGCTCCGGTATTTGACAGGATCCTTGGATAAAACCGGGGCAAAACAGGTCTTTCTGTCGTTCCTCGCCGACGTGCCGGATCCCGCGGCCGAACTCGAGCTCTTCTGGAACAGGGAGATACGCAACGTTCACCGCTGGTATCTCGCCGCGCACCGCGACGACGACCTGGTCATCACCGCCTCTCCCGAGGACTTCGTCAGACCCGCGTGCCGGCGGCTCGGCATCGGCGGACTCATAGGCTCGCCGGTCGACATCCGCACGGGGCGCTATAACGGCGTCAACTGCGACGGCAAGCGCAAGGTCGAGGTCTTCCGCCGCGCCTTCGGCGATGCGAAGGCGGAACGGTTCTATTCGGACTCCCGAAACGACGCTCCCATGGCGGCTCTGGCGGCGAAAGCTTTCAGGGTAAAGGGCGAGCGCGTCCTGCCCTGGCCCGACAGCTGGAGGTCATAATTATTACATATTTATTTCATTTTGTCACACGATTGCAAAAATTAAGCCAAAAGTGTTGTGGATAACTGTAAATCCTGACTCTTGTTCGTCAGATTTGGTGAAACACCCGCGTGATTTCCGCGATTCTGACCGTAAAAAACCCGGATTTGAAGCGATACGCCCAAATCCGTGCAGGATTCCCTGCGTAATTTGTTTCAAATCTGTTATTCGCCCGACGATCCGGGCGCAAACCGTCAAAAACGGCGTTTCCCAAAAGATTTCAACCGATCGGCCAGAAAGGATGAGGCGACATGCGCATCAGGGATTATGGCATACACCCCGGTCAAATGCCCACGGGACCGCTGAACGCCATCAGCGACGTAAAGGGCGTCACCGTCGGCCACTGCACCGTCGTCAGCGACAGGCACAACACGGGCGTCACGGTCGTCATGCCGTGCGAGGAAAACCCGTTCACGCACAAGCTGCCGTGCGCCGCCTTCGTCCTGAACGGATTCGGAAAGACGGCCGGCCTCGTTCAGATCGACGAGCTCGGCACGCTGGAAACGCCCATCGCTCTCACGAACACCCTGAACGTCGGGCTCGTTCACGATGCGATGGTGGGCTACATGATCGACCGCTGCCGGACAGAGGGCGTCGCGCTGCGCTCCGTCAACCCCGTGGTCTGCGAGTGCAACGACGCCTCCCTCAACGACATTCAGCACCGCGCCGTGCGCGAGAAACACGTCCTGGAGGCGATCCGAAACGCCTCCGCGGTCTTCGAGGAGGGCGCGGTCGGCTGCGGCCGGGGCACCACCTGTCACGGCCTGAAGGGCGGCGTGGGCACGGCCTCGCGCGTCGTGCGCATGCCGGAGCGCGACTACACGGTCGGCCTGCTCGTTCAGACCAACCACGGGCGGTTCGAGGACCTGCTGATACAGGGCCGGCACCCCGATGCCGAAAGCCCGGGCCGCACGGGCGCGCCGGATCAGGGCAGCTGCATCGCCATCCTGGCTACGGACGCGCCTCTCTCCGACAGGCAGTTAAAGCGCGTCGTCAAGCGAATCAGCGTCGGTCTGGCGCGGCTGGGCTCGTTCATCGGACACGGCAGCGGCGAGGTGTTCATCGGCTTCTCGACCTACCGGCCCGAGGCGGTTTCCGAAAGCCTTGTGCGCTCGCTTCAGATGCGGGAGGAGCGGCTCGACCCGTTCTTCCGCGCGGCGGCCGAATGCGCCGAGGAGGCCGTCCTGAACAGCATGATCGCCGCGGAGGACGTGACCGGCTCCGACGGAACGGCGCGCCGGTCGCTTCGGCACCTGCTGAGGCCCATAGAGACCGACTGACGAAAGAGCGCTCCCCTGCCGGAAATTATCCCAGTCAGGGGAGCGCGTGCTTCAGGCGAGATGCTCTTAATCAATGGGCTCCATGCTCAGGATGTCCCAGTCGCAATCGCATTCGTAAGCGGTCAGGCCGCGGGTCGGCGTCTCGATCTCGCCGCACTGGTTGTCGTACGGGTCGATGCGCACATGCTTCTTGGGCGGATAAAAGTCGCTCTGGTAATCCGCGTTCGAGACCATGCGCCAGGGATCCAGGTTCCCGAAATAGAAATTCCACCGGGTCATGTTGCCCTTGCGCCAGCCGCTGCCGCCGAAGGAGCAGTCGCAGAAGAGCCAGCCGTATCCCTCCACGTAGAACTGGGCCCAGTCGTGGTTGCCCACGTCGCCGGGTTCCACGTACAGCCCCGCCTGCCAGCGCGCGGGGATCCCGGCGATCCTGCACAGCGTGATGAAGCACAGCGTCTGCAGGCCGCAGTCGCCCTTGAGGTTGATCGCGGCGTACTCGGAGCCGTTCTCGATGGTCAGATAGCTGCGCACGAAGCTGTAGACGATGCGCGTGGTGCAGAAATCGTAAAACCGCCGCGCCACCTTCAGAGGATCCGTCTCCCCGCCGGCCAGTTCAGCCGCCAGCGACCGCATGTACGGCGTGAAGGTCATGTGCGGCCGAAGTTCCATCGTATCCTCCGGGCGGACGGGCGTTGCGTCGGGATAGACGACGCCCCGCGCCGGCTTTGACAGATCCGCGTAGCGGGCGTCGCAGACGTACTCGTATTCGACGGTGAAGGGCGCGTTGGCGTCCAGCTTCCGCGCAAAGCAGACCGTGCGCTGGGGCTGATCCTCGGGCGCGACGATCATGCCTTCGTCCTGTGTGAGCACGCGCACGTCCCGGATCTGCGCCGCCGGCATGGGAATGGGGATGTGGACGGTATAGGTCTCTCCGGGCGTGAAGGCCTCGTCGTCGATCGTGACGGTGTGCCGCATGTGGATGCGCAGGGCGGCGCGCCCAATCTGCATCATCCGGGCGATCATGTCGTCCAGCTGCGTGGGCTTGTCCGGAAAGGGCCGACCCGCCCGCGCCGCCAGATCGGGGTAAACCTTGACGAGCGTATTCACCACACGGCGGTAGTACCGCTTCTCTCCCAGGACGTATATATAATCGAGCTTTCCCTCCAGCTCCAGCCGGTCGAATTCCTCCTCGGTCATGCCGCTGATGCGTTCCTGTGCCTGGCTAAGGGCCGCCTCGCGCGTCAGCGTGTATTCGGCGGGCAGGCGGTCGAGGATCGTCTTCTCCATGCGAAGGCTCTCCCTGAGCGTTTCGGGCAGGCGCGGATCCTTAAGTCTCAGGTCGATCATGCGCTGAGCCCGTTCAAAATCCCCGGCCCATTTGGCCTTGAGGATGTCTTCCGGCAGTCCGGCGCTCAGCGCGCCCCAGTTGTTTAACATGATTCACAGCTCCTTTCAATACAAATCCCGGTCATTCATAACAAAGACAATTTATCATGAAATGTGCGTTTATCAAGTTAAATTTTACCGCACGACCTGAGAAACGTCAGGCGGCGATTACAGCGAGGCATACAGCATGAGACAAATCCACGTCAGCGAAATCAAAGAGGCCATCGTCGATCTGATCCTAAGCGCCAGCTACGACATTCCGCCGGAGATCGAAAAGGCCGTCGTGCAGGGCATCGATGCCGAAATCAGCGACGCCGGGCGCAGCGTCCTTCAGCAGATCGCCGAGAGTTATCAGATCGCCCGGGCGGAGCGCATCGCGATCTGTCAGGATACGGGCATGGCCGTGTTCTTCATCGAAATCGGGCAGGACGTCCACATCACCGGCGGCGATTTCGAGACAGCGGTCAACGACGCCGTGCGCCAGGCCTACCGCGAGGGATACCTGAGAAAGTCCGTCGTCGCCGAGCCGATGTTTCACCGCGTCAACACCGGCGACAACACCCCCGCCGTCATCCACCTGCGCATCGTCCCGGGCGAACAGATTCGGATCCTCGTGACGCCGAAGGGCTTCGGCAGCGAGAACATGAGCCGGATCAAGATGTTCCCGCCCGCCGCGGGCGTGGAGGGCCTGAAGCGCTTCGTCGTCGACACGGTGCGCGAAGCGGGTCCGAACCCCTGCCCGCCCGTGATCGTGGGCGTCGGCGTGGGCGGCACCTTTGAACAGGCCGCCGAGGTCGCCAAGCGCATGACGGCCCGGCCCGTCGGCTCTCACAACGCCGACCCGCGCTACGCGGCGCTTGAAGATGAGCTTCTTTTCGAAATCAACCGCACGGGGATCGGTCCCGCGGGCATCGGCGGCGCGATCACCGCGCTGGCGGTGAACGTCGACTTCAGGCCGACGCACATCGCGGGGATGCCCGTGGCCGTCAACATGTGCTGCCACTGCGCCCGCCACGCCGAGACGACCATCTGACCCGAAGGGGAGGCGACGAACTTGATCATCCGAAAAATTCAACTGCCTTTGACGCAGGAACAGGCCCGCACCCTGAGAGCCGGCGAGACGGTCTGTCTGACCGGCGCCATCTACACCGACCGAGACGCGGCGCACAAGCGGCTGATCGAATTGCTGGATCAGGGAAAGGACCTGCCCATCGACATAAAGGACCAGGTGATATACTATGTGGGGCCGGCACCGGCCAGCCCCGGCCACGCCGTCGGTTCCGCCGGGCCGACAACCAGCTACCGCATGGACGCCTACGCGCCCCGGCTCATCGAGCTCGGACTGAGCGGCATGATCGGCAAGGGCAAGCGCGACCAGTCTGTCATCGATGCGATGAAAAAATATGGAGCGGTCTACTTCGGCGCCGTGGGCGGCGCTGCGGCCCTCATATCCCGGAGCATTATAAAGAGCGAAGTCGTCTGCTACGAGGATCTGGGCAGCGAGGCCATCCACCGGTTCGAGATCAGGGACTTCCCCGTTGTAGTGCTGATCGACAGCGAGGGAAACAACCTGTACGAGACAGGGCCGGCGGCCTGCCGGGCGCTTTTACAGAGTGAAAAGGGCGAATAATCCCAAAAAAACACGGCCCCGCGGCGAAGTCCTGCATACAGGCGCGCCGCGGGGCCATTATTTTATTCCGGGTCATTCCTCCGCCTTCAGCGCGGCGACCATGTCGATAAACCTGTTCTTCCGCGCCACCATGAGCCCCACGATCAGCGACACGCCGAAGGTGATGGCCACGGTTATGGCGTAACTGTACCATTGAATGGACATGATCATCTCATATTCCGCTGCCAGCGCGTCTATGAGGTACTGCAGCACCCACATGCCGAGTGGGATCCCCAGGGCGATGCCCAGCACCGTGAGCCACAGGTTCTGGCTCACGAGCAATTGGCCGATCCTAAGGTCGCGGAAGCCGAGCACCTTCAGCGTGGCCATCTCGCGGTAGCGCTCGACATAGCTCATCGTCCCGAGGTTGTACAGGACGATGATCCCCAGCGCCACCGCGCCGATCACCAACGCCGCGACCATGATATCCATAAGCTCCATGAATGTGTCAAAGGATTTCATGATGGCTTCCTTTGACTGGACGTTGAGGACCATGCCGTCCTTAAGTATCGTCTCCTCGTTGGTATAGATGGTGGAAATGTCGTATTTCAGGCCAATGCTGTCGGCATAGGCGTCCGTCATGACGAAGCCCTCGGACATGGACCGCAGGACGCCGGCTATCGTCAGTTCGTAGCTGTCGCTCGTGCCGTAAGGCGATACGACGACCTTGTCCCCCGCCTTGAGGCCGAATTCACCGGCCAGGCGCTTGCAGACATAAGCGCCGTCATCCTCCAGCACCACATAGGACATGTCCTCTCCCAAAAAGCGCACGAGATCCCGCGTGACGTGATCCACCTCCAGACTGACGGGCTTGTCCCTGAACTGCACGGATGTCGCCGCGCTCCAGTCGCCTCCGAGCTCCTCGCAGAAGGCCTCCGCCGCCGTCCTGTCGTCCGTCGATATGTTGACGAGCTGGCGGTAGTTGATCGCTCCCTCATAGAACGCGTTGACGAAGACGTTCATCGTATCCCTCATGCCGAGGCCGCCGATCAGCAGGATCACACACCCCAGTATGCCAAACAGCGTCATGAAACTGCGCGCCTTGTGTCGGAAGCAGTCCCTCAGGTTCCACTTTGTGCCGAAATTCAGCTTCTTGAAGGCCCGGGTCTCTTCAATTCTGAGATGTCTCATGCGGCCGGGCGTATAGGGCCGAAGGGCGTCGGCGGCTGTGCCGGCCAGCATGCGCCGCACGCTGAGCAAACCGATCCCCATCAGGAAGGCGTTGATTCCGACGAGCACGAGCCAGCACACAGGGGGAACGATCAGCCTCCACGAAGGCATGTCGATATACGTGCCCATGGCGCTGTTCGGATTCATGATAAACCATCCGATGAAATATCCCAGTCCGATGCCCAGCGCGCTGCCCATGAGGCCGATCATCAGCGCGTAGGACGCGTAGTGGCGCATGATCCGTCCGTCCCGGAAGCCGAGGGCCTTCAGCGTGCCGATCTGCGTCTTCTCGTTAGCGGTGATGCGGTGCATTGTGGTCACCATGGTGAGAACGGCGATCGCCAGGAACAGTACCGGCAGAATAGAGCCCATCGTCTTGCCTTCCTCGACCTCGCCCATGGCCTCGGCGTAGGAGACGGTTTCATCGCGGCCAAGTACGAGAGCCGTGTTGTCGAGCGCCCTGTCCACCGCCTCGGTGAAGGTTTTTTTGTCCAGGTCAGACAGGACGTTGATCTGGAAGTACATGTCAATATCGTCAATCGACTTGCCCATCAGCGTGATCGCCAGCCGATACGGCCCCAGCAGTTCCTCCTTTACGGCGTTCAGCATGGCGGGCGAGATGTACGCGTACCCATAGGAGTTGAAGTCGGGCATGAGCTGAGTCTCGTCCGGCACGCAGATCAGGAACTCTCCCGCCTTGATCAGGCCCTTCACCACGCCGGTCATTTCATATCCCGAATAGGTCAGGGTCATGCTGTCGCCCAGGGCTATGCCGTTCTTCGCGGCGTACTGATCGCTCAGCCAGAGGCCGTCGAGGCTCTCCGGATCGTAGGGTTCCCCGGATATCAGCGTGAATCCGGACACGGATATGTTCTCGCTGACGGCCAGGGCCAGGACGTCGTCCTCGCCTTTGACGGATGTGTTGACGGACAGGTAGCGCGACGCCTCCTGAACGCCTTCAATCGAACGGACGGCATCGAGCTCGTCCTGCGTGAACAGGTCGTCGACGGTCAGGCTGCCCATGACCGCGGAACGGGCGTAAACCCTGTAATCGGCAAAGCCCGTGGCTGTAAGGTGCTCGTTCACGTCCGTTTCAAGGCTGTACCATTCCATATTGAAGCCCACGAACATGCCGATCCCCAGCGTGATCATGATCACCATCGATATGAACTGGGCCTTATAGCGCCACAGCGTGCGCCAAAGCTTTCTGAGAAGCATCAATCACCACTCCACTTCGTCAGCTGTCAGGGGGTTGTCCTGATGTTCGCAGGAAATGATGTGACCGTTTTTCACCCGAACCACCGTATCCGCCATTTTGCTGATAGCCTGGTTATGCGTCACCACGATGACGGTCTTCCCCCGCTGCCGCGCCATGGCGAACAGGAGCTTCAGCACCATGACGCCGGTCTCGCTGTCCAGCGCGCCGGTGGGCTCGTCGCAGAGGAGGATCTTCGGGTTCTTCGCCAGGGCGCGGGCGATGGACACGCGCTGCTGTTCGCCGCCGCTCAGCTCGCTCGGGAAGTGATGAACGTGGTCTGAAAGGCCGACGACGTCGATCATCTCATGGCTGGAGAGCGGGTGCGGCGCGATCTCCTTGACCAGAGCGACGTTCTCCTGAACGGTCAGCGTCGGTATCAGATTGTAGCTCTGAAAGACGAACCCCACCGTGGCCGCCCGGTAATCCGACATCTCGTCTCGGCTCAGGCGCGAGATGTCCTTCCCGTCAACGGTGATCGTCCCCGAGGTGGGGCTGTCCAGGCCGCCCAGCAGATTCAAAAGCGTGCTCTTCCCCGCGCCGCTGGGACCGAGTATGACGATAAACTGCCCCTCCTCCAGCGTCAGATCCACGTGGTCAAGCGCTCGCTGTTCATGCTCACCGTTATGATACACGCGCGATACGTCGCGCAGGTCGATGATTGCCATGAAAACCGTCTCCTTCCGTAGTTAGTTGAACTAAACTAACTACATAATATAGCTGATACACCCTCCTTTCAAGCGCGTTTATGTAAAGAGACCGGACCATCACAGCTGATGACCCGGTCTCGTATATCACAATGGATTTATGTTTCACTCAACAGTCGGCGCACGGCGTTCAGGTCCGGCATCGCCGTCTGCGCGCTACTGTATTACTCCAAACTGTTATTCTATTGTCCAACGACTTATACTATTCCTCTGAACAAGATACGCTTCTTTTGCCAATAAAGCCAATGGTCTATCAGATTTAGAATCGGTATAGAATCTATCAAATGATTCTATGCTGACATCACGATCACTTAGCAGCCTTTCAACTTTATTCTTCCCATAACAATTCTCACTTAAAAATCTACCTGTATCAGGATCGACTTCTGATGCAATCAAATGTGATACACCGATTTCGTCGCAAATGGGTTTTAAAAGAAATTCTGGTGAAGCGGAGATTATTATATCATCAGAGTTCCTTTGATTCATGTACCATTGCCTAATCCTCGTTTTCTTTTTCTTCCAGAATTGTCCTACCATTTTCTCAACATCAATAGCAGGTAAAAAGCAAAAGAAATACTCTTTTAATCTAGTCTTATCTATTCTATGAGTGGAGTATAGCACTATACCTTTCACCTGTTGAAACACATAACGAAGGATATTTGGCTTCTTGCTGAGCGAAAACAAGTAAAAATCAACAGTACTGTCTCCATCATAGATCGTGCCATCAAAATCATATATATTCATATATTAATCCTCACAAATACAGTATGATAAACATTGTTATTATATATATAGCACACAAGCACAACAAGATCTTGTCATGTAGGAGGACTTCAACTGGATCTCCATCTGAAGTGCCTTCTATATCAAATGAGTACTTCATTGTGATTAAAAAGATAATCGGTACAGTTAAGATTAGGTTTTTATTCTTGTACATCGAAATTGTGTTTGTGTCCATACTCCATAACGCGTAAAAGGTGTTTGCTAATGTTAAAAACATACCCATATTCTTATCAAGAAATGAGAATGGATATGCACTTAGTACGCTCCTTGTCTCATCTGTCTCTACTTGCTTAATCTCGTTTCTCCTTTTCCCCAGAGCAAAATAAAAAGATAGGGCCATTACTGTTAAATATAACCAGTTTGATATTGAAATCTCTGTTATGATAGAACCGTATATCATGCGAATTAGAAAACCTGATACAAGTACTGTAACGTCGATAATAGGGATGCGCTTAAGCCAAAAACTGTATGCTATGTTAATTGCAATATATACCAGTAACAGAATTGCAGCATTGCCTTTGTGTAAGATAAAACTAAGAAGCGATACTAAAACAGCTAAGGTAACTATAATGAACATTCCTGTTTTTATTGTAACAGCGCCAGATGCGATAGGCCTATTCTTTTTTGTTGGATGGTTTCTGTCTTTATCTCTATCTTTGATATCATTTATAATATATACTATAGATGAAACCATACAAAACGCAAAAAACGCACCAACTCCATCTCTTAACTTTTGCCAATGAAAAAACAATCCACTACATGCTAAAGGTGCAAGAACCAACACATTCTTTATATAATGATGTACTCGCAACAGCTTTAAATACTCTCTCATATTTTATCTCCTCATACTGGATAATTCTCTATAGCAAAATTTACCATCTCAATGATCGCTGGTGCATTAATACTTACCAAGATGATAAATCCAGTAAGGCTTACAAGAGGCACTATAAAACATGTAGAGAGTTTTTTTTCAATCTTTTCGAATAATTGAAACAATAAAACATAGAAAGCCCACCCAAAATATAGGGAGTAAAGAATTAGTCCATTCTCTTTCGTTCCCCAGCCAAGTAACGAGAGAATTAAGTATGAAAAAACAATCCAATTGCCAGCAATCCGACTACTCTTGTTTTCTCTGTTTACGATTCCGCTAAAAATTGCCAATAGGAGTATGATCACCCCGACTAGATTAAGCGCTTTCACTGACAGTAATTGCCATGAAATGTGACCAAAGTCAGTCAGATTGACATCTGCTTTGGGGGCACAGAAAATATTATGTACAAATTCTATATACTGCAATTGCCTCTGAAAAATACTAACCCCACCACCCCCGAAACGACTTAATGATGTGATACGTGATATTGCAGACAATAACACATCAGCACGGCAGAAAAGAGCTATCAACAAAACAAATTCGAATCCATAATTGAATAGCTCACGAATCCATCTCTTACGATCTTCTTTCAATTTACAACTCGGCATTTTAAAGATTAAAATGGAACTCGTTAACAGCGTCCCACTAGCACCCCAAAGGGCTATACGATCCGGTTTGTCGTTGAGGATAATCTGATGTATACACAATATCAACCAGAAGTAAGCAACAACGTACTGCTCCATCATTAGCGTAAAGAGCATATAAGTATATGTCGCACTCGAAAGTGTAACAAAACAAATTCTTTTTTGTGGGCTTAAGCTGATAGTCTTGGCAAGAATTAATTGTGATACGAACAACAATATGATTTGAGTGCAATTGAGCGATATAGCTTGAATTGCTTCAGATTTCCCTACTAATTTTCCAAATAAATAAGGAAATCCTGAAAAAGGCGCCGAAAAGATGGCAAATAATGGTTGACGCAAGTCGTTTTCTTGATGTCTCAACGATAGGTATGCATTTCCTTTCACTAAAGACATTGAATCACTCGTATATATCGTATCATAATAATACTGAGTTCCGTAAAATGCATTGGTTTTACTAAAAATCAATGTCATGAAAAGCATTGTAGTAAGCAGAATAATAGAATAGACTATCCACTCCGTTGTTGATATACCTGATAAGAAATGACTTTTTCTAAACACAGAAATCAAACTATTCCAAAAAACAACTAGGCAAAAAAAGACAAACGGCATTGATAGTATTGCAATGCAAATTCCTATAAGGGTCATTATTAAATCTGAATAATTCATTCCCTTGACTATGTCTGTTACTCTTTCAAGTTTATAAACAGCATTCTCATATTGAAACAAACAAACTCCAAGAGCAGTCACTAGTGAAACTGCTCCTATCGTTATGTGAGTTTTATGCAAATACTTTATAAGTGGATCAATCTGAGATGATATGAACAATAGGTACTGTCAAGAGTTTTGCGCAAATTTCATTTTCCCCCGTGGAACATGCAAAGGCCAAGATAAACAAGTTAGTGAAGATGGGGCAGGAAATTTTCCGGCGTGGGGTTTACGTAGGGTAAGTCGGTGTGGTAGCCTAGCC
>JAFRLF010000106.1 GCA_017431365.1 Clostridia bacterium
ACGCTCACCTTGGCGGTCCAGCTGGGGGTGTGCGCGACGAAGTCGGTGAAGCCGAAGCCCGGCTCGATGCCCTCGGCCCACACGGCCGCGTCGTGGCGCGTGGCCGAGAAGGTTGTACAGGCACTTGCCCAGGACCTCGACGCTCTCGGGGACGATCTCAATCTCGCCGGTGGGGATCTTGGGGTTCTTGCTGGACCTTTCGCGGACGACGCCCGTCACGGAAATGGTGGACTCGCAGTTGAGCCCCTTGATGACGGACATGACGGCCTCGTTATTCTCCACGACGACCTGCGTCGTGCCGTAAAAATCCCGGACGATCACAAAGGACAGGGTCGCGCCGACGTCGCGGACGTTTTCCATCCAGCCGACGATGGTGACCTTCTGACCGACGTTTTCGATCCGTAGTTCCCCGCAGTTGTGGGTTCTCGACTGAACCATTTGGGTTGTCCTCCTTCACAGTGCGCTTGTGGCAGCGATGATATTCGTTATTTATGCGGCCGCTTTTTACAGCCGGCTCTTCATGAGATCTGTGATTTCCGAACGGGGGATCTCGGTCTCCTCGCTCTTTTCCATGTCGCGCAGCTTGACGACGCCCTTTGCGATTTCGTCGTCCGCGAGGGTGAGCACGTATTGAGCGCCCATCTTATCGGCGTATTTGAACTGCGCCTTGAGGGAACGCGCCGCGTGATCGAGGTCGGCTTTTACGCCGCTTTGGCGCAGCTCGGTGACCAGCTTGAGCCCTTCGAGGCGCGCCTTGTCGCCCAGCGTGCAGACGAACGCGTCGTACAGGCGCGGCGCGGGCGGCGTCACGCCGGCGGCGTCCTGGACCATCAGCAGGCGTTCGACGCCCATGCCGAAGCCGATGCCGCAGGTTTCGGGACCGCCGAGCTCAGAGACCAGGCCGTCGTAGCGGCCGCCGCCGCAGACGGTGAGAGAGCCTTCCGGCGCGTCGGTGATGATTTCGAAGACCGTCTTCGTGTAGTAGTCAAGGCCGCGGACGATGCGCGGGTCGACGGTGTACGCGATGCCCATGGCGTCCAGGTTGGCGCGCAGCTTGTCAAAGTGCGCCTTGCAGTCGTCGCACAGGCTGTCCAGCATGGCCGGCGCGTCCGTCAGCTTGTCCGCGTCCTCCTTGCAGTCGAGAATGCGCAGCGGGTTGCGCTCGTAGCGTTCGCCGCAGGTCTTGCACAGAGAGGGCAGGAGCGGCTTGAGCCAGGCCTTGAGCTTGTCGTGATAGGCCGCGCGGCAGTTCGGGCAGCCGATGGAGTTGATCGCCAGCCGGAGGCCTCCGAGGCCGCACCGCTTCAGCACGTCCATGGCCAGGGCGATGACCTCAGCGTCCACGGTGGCGTCCTTCGCGCCAAAGACCTCGACCCCGTGCTGGTGGAACTGTCGGAGCCGTCCCGCCTGGGGCCGCTCGTAGCGGAAGGCGGGCGCTGAGACGTAGTACATCTTCGCGGGGAGGGGATCGGCGAACATGTGCGCCTCGATGAAGGCGCGCGCCGCGCCGGCCGTGCCCTCGGGTTTCAGCGTGATGGAACGGCCGCCCTTGTCGTTAAAGGTGTACATCTCTTTCTGCACCACGTCCGTGGTGTCGCCCACGCCGCGCTGGAACAGCTCCGTGTGTTCGAACATGGGCGTGCGGATTTCTCTGTAGCCATAGAGCGCCGCCGCGTCGCGCATGGCCTGTTCCACGGCCTGCCAGCGGTAACTGTCCCGAGGCAGGACGTCCTGAGTGCCCTTAGGCGCCTGTGTCAGCATGTCTGATCTCTCCCGTCGTGGCGTTGAATAAAGAGCGCCCCGTCCCCGGGGACGAAGCGCTCATCTGCCAGATTTTATAATATTATACGCATGGGCGGCGCTCCTGTCAAGGCGCGGCGCGTTAAAACAGGGAGGGAGGTAGAATTACGAGCGAAACGATAAACGTGACAAGTGTTTTGTTACATTATTTGTAGTGAGATTTGAGAGGCTGACAAAAGTGATTGACTTGATTTTGACGGATGTCACATGATGAGTGAATTTGTAATTTTAGTTCAGTTTACACCTACTGCTGTATACTATTTAACGTTCTGCATAATTTATTTTGATGGTTGTTTCTTTACATTTAATTAACAATTAAGAAGCAAAATTGGCTTGACTAAATGTAAAACCAGTGTTACATTATCAACGTACACGTGTACGTTGATAATGTATAAACTCAAGAGTCGGAAGTAGGTGATCATGATGACGGGAACGTTAAAAACCAGACAGATGAGTTTGGGTAATCGAATCTGGCAAGCACGGTATCTGTACCTTCTTCTTTTGCCTGGTCTTATTTGGTTTGTTATCTGGTGTTACATTCCTATGGATGGCGTATTGTTGGCCTTCAAGAAGTACAATGCAAAACTGGGTGTATTTGGCAGCCAATGGGTTGGCATGACCAATTTCCGTCGGATATTTATCACGCCTGCTGCCATTCAGGCTATCAAAAACACACTTCAAATTAGTTTGACACGCCTGATGGTGGAGTTTCCGGTGCCGATTATCCTGGCGCTGTTTGTCAATGAAATCCGTGGCCGACGTACAAAAAAGATTCTTCAGACTGTCTTCACCTTTCCGCACTTTCTCAGCTGGGTTGTTGTATCTCTGATTCTGTCTAACTTTCTTTCGGCGAGTGGTTTAATCAATACAGTATTGGAAAGTTTTGGATTTCAGAAAGTGAATATCCTGGCTACAGTAAGCTTCTTCAGACCGCTTCTTTATATGACAAGCAATTGGAAAGAGGCCGGATGGAGTTCCATCATTTATCTCGCAGCTATTACGTCGATCGATCCGGCTCTGTATGAAGCGGCTCAAATTGATGGCGCCAGTCGCTTCCAGCAGGCACTATACATCACGCTGACCGGTATTCGCGAAACGATAGTGCTTCTGCTGATACTGGCTGTGGGTGGCATGATGAATGCGGGATTCGATCAAATCTTTAATATGCAAAACGGTGGCGTCAAACAGGTCAGCCAGATTATTGATACTTACGTTTATGAGATTACTTTTCAGGCTGCTCCCAACTATGGATTCTCGGCTGCGGTGGGAATATTCAAATCGGGTATTAACCTGATTCTCATGCTTGCCGCCAATTTTGTTGCGAAACGAATCAGTGGCACTGGCCTATTCGGCTGAGAGGAGGGACCGTATCATGACAAGGACCAACATTCATAATAACGTCTATTCACGACGAAGGGTGAGTTGGGGCCATACAGTCATCATGATCGTACTCACGGTATGGTTCATTTTGATTGTGATTCCGTTCTGGAATGCAATCATGCTCTCGTTTATGTCCCAGGGTGAGGGAACAAGGCATCCTGCAGCGCTGATTCCCTATGGGTTTACGCTGGAAAATTACAAAAACTTGATCGCGCGTGGCGGACTGGGCTTGGCATATCAGAATACAATTCTTATTTCCGCGTTGGGTACGGCTTATGGCATGCTGATTAGCACCATGATGGCATATGCTTTTTCGCAGCGTTTTCCTGGGAAGCGATTCTTTCTGCTTATGATGATCTTCACCATGTACTTTGGTGGGGGAGTGGTGCCTATGTACCTGCTCATCAAAACACTAGGACTAATTAACAATCTTAGTTGTATCATCCTCATGGGCGGCGTTTCATCTTTTAATATCATCATTATGAAGAATTCTTTTGAGAATACGCCGCAAGCATTGGGCGAAGCCGCACGCATCGACGGTGCGAACGACATTCGCATCTTCTTCCAGATCATGCTTCCACTACAGGCACCGCTATTGGCCACATTTTCGCTGTTTACTGCGGTAGGATACTGGAATGAATGGTTCTGGTCTACGCTAGTGCTCAACAAGCAAGGCCTGCAGCCGCTCATGGTATACCTGCGGTCCATCGTAAACACCATCGACGAAGAAACCACACATTTTTCTAGCGCCATGACCACACGTGCTAACGTGTTTCCTATGGGTGTGCGCATGTGTGCTGTTGTCATGACTATGTTGCCGATTATGTGTGTTTATCCGTTCCTTCAGCGATATTTCGTGAAGGGTATCACTATTGGGTCTGTAAAAATGTAAGGAAGGAGGGTGCTCTGTATTCCCGTTTCGCACTCGATTGAACGAACGACTAACAAGGAGGTATCATCGAATGAAGCGTGCCATTTGCCTAGTCCTGACCTTTTACTTGATTCTCTGTTCCGGCTTTGCTTTGGCGGAGGGCGACTATTCCGATCACATCGACTTCAGTATTCAGTTCCTGTACATGGACACGTCTACAGACTATGCCAATGATGGCTTGTCTGAGTGGGTCAAAGATCATTTCAATGTGGGACTGGATGTGTGGTTCATTGAGCAGGACACCAATCAGGAGACCATGCGCCAGTGGATTTCGGGAGGTACCCTGCCGGATGTGGCTACTTGGGAAGGATTCAATATGACCGAGTACATGGACTACATTGATCAGGGTCTGATTGCACCGTTGCCTGATGGCTGGGAGGAAAAGTATCCGAACCTCTACGAGATGTTCAAGAAGACCAGCCTTTTGGATTATTTGACCGTGGATGGCAAGGTATATGCGTATCCACATGCCATTTACTGCAACTTTATCGATGTGCCGGCGCCAATCCCGTCCTCTGGTGGCTACTGGTATCGTAAGGATTGGGCTGAGCAATTGGGGTTCGATTTTAGTGACGGCACCATGACCTTCAGTGAACTGCATGATTATTGCAAGGCCGTGATTGATGCTGATCTGGCCGGCAATGGACAGACGCTGGGTGTTACTATTTCCTCAAGCACTCTTATATGGGATACCTTTATGCTGCATAACGGCGGCTTTAATATGAGTGCATTCCACAATGATACAGAGAACGGCACTTTCGTCTGGATGCCGGATCAGTGCAGAGAAGACATTGCTGAGCAGACGGCAATTATGCGTGAATGGTATAAGGAAGGGGTCATCGATCCTGACTTTTATCTCACCAGTGGCAGCGAGGCTCTCAGCAAGTTCACTTCTGGTCTGAGCGCGTTTACTCAGTACGGAATTCATGTGCATGGTTTCCTGCGTGTCAAAGCGGCATTTGAGGACGCTAATCCTGGTGTGGCATTCGAAGATGCTGTGGCTCCCGTGTTGTTGATTTCGGACGATGGCAATTCGTACTATGAAGAGATGAGCAACTACTATACCCTTGGTATCTTCAACCCTGACATCGAGGCCGAGAAGATGGATCGTATTTTGGCGATCTCCGATTACTTCTGTACCAAGGAAGGCGAGATTACATGCTGGTGCGGTCCCAAGGATGTAGATTGGCACTTTGACGAGAAAAACGAGATCGTTGGCGGCGTCGAATATCCGTCTTCACTGATGTACTGCTTCATGTCGATCGTGTCTGACGATTTCTCCTTTGGCAATCCGACGTATGACAAGGCTATTCGGGACAAGGCCATTTCTATCACTCAGTGGATGAGCGAAAACGCTATTAATGGTGCGCCGATCGAGTGGGACTATAAGTTCTATACAAGTGAAACGAAGTCTATGTACTCTGTGGATCTGTACAGTGAGATCGTTAATCTCATCATGAATGAGGAAGAAATCCTACCTGCTTGGGAGAGCTATATTGCGCAGTATAGTGGCATGGTGGATCCGTTGCTGGAGGAACTGAACGCAGATTACTACAATTGACAACGTGTTAGGGCGGAGCTTGTCGGCTCCGCCCCCTTCCTTTGCGTTGCGTATGCAGGAACTTCTTTTCAGGAGGAAGGACTCAATATGAGGACTTATACAAATGCAATGCCCTATGCGGCCTATCCGCTGGGCGGTATTGGTACGGGTACGATATCTTTGAACGCCTCGGGCGAACTGACTGATTTCCAGATTTTCAATCGGCCGTCCCTTGGTATGAAGGTGCCCTATACCTTCTTTAGCCTCTACGTTAATGGCCCATTCGGCAGTCGAGCGCTTGCGCTGGAGGCGAAACCAGTCGCGGATTTCTACAAGGGTCGGGGCTGGCATCCCTCCTGGACAAGAGGATTAAGGCGTTTTTCATCGTCACAAATGACGGTGCGCGTCCCTTTTGCGACTATTGATTTTTCTCAGGACGATCTACCTGTACGCGTTTCGCTGACTGCTTGGAATCCCTTTATACCTGGAAATGATCTGGATTCTGAACTTCCAGGTGCCCTCTTCGACATTGTGCTAACCAATATATCTGATTCTCCTGTGGATGTCATGACCGCTCTAAGTATGGGAAATATTCACAATTTCCGAGGTGCTGACAGTTTTGACAACCCCAAGCAATCCAAACAGTGTACCAATGTTACACGAAAAGAAGACGGTCTTACGGGCGTTTTCATGACTGGCCATGAGCTGGCGGAGAATGATCTCCTGTTTGCTAATAATGCCATCCTGACAGACGATGAGAATGGTCTGACTTGCTCACGATGGCATTTGGGTGCATGGTATGACGGTATCACAGATTTCTGGGAAAAGTTTCAACGTGGCGAGCTGGCGAATGAGGATGGGAGTGATCTTTCAGACTTCTCTGCTGTTGGTCCTACGGCGGCATATGTTGGGACAACAGCGATCAAGAAAACGATATATCCCGGTGAGACCCGGCATATGCGTTTTGCTTTGACATGGTATGTGCCCAATCGGACGCGCGGGTGGTGGGTGAATAAAGATAGGGAAACGATGAAGAATCACTATGCCACACGTTTTACGGACGCTTGGCAGGTAGGAAAGGAACTGATGACACGCTGGGACGATCTGGAAAAGGCCAGCAGGACGTTCTCCGATGCGATCTATACGACAACGCTGCCCGAATGTGTGATCGATGCAATCACCGCGAATATATCTGTTCTTCGCTCGACGACGTGTTGGCGAATGCCGGATGGGACCTTCATGGGTTGGGAAGGTAGCCACGAACAAGAGGGAAGTTGTCATGGCACATGCATGCACGTATGGAACTATGCGCAGACCGTAGCATTCCTTTTCCCGCGGCTGGAACAGTCTGTTCGCGAAAACGAGTTCCTCGTCGAAATGGACGAAAATGGGTTCCTGCCATTCCGCTGTTTCAAGAAGGTCGGCTTACCGGACCCAAAGTTTTACCCGGCAGTAGACGGCACCTTTGGAACCATCATGCGTGCGTGGCGTGAGTGGAAGCTGGGTGGTGATAGGGAGTACCTTGAGAAGGTTTATCCACGAGTTCTGACTGCCTTCGATTACGGGATGAGCATATGGGACGAGGATGGTGATGGTGTGCCCGAGGCGCGCCAACATAACACCTATGATATTGAGTTCTTCGGCCCCAACCCTCTTTCGGCTTTGATAGAGCTTGGTGCGATCAAGGCTGTAGAGAAGATGGCTGACGAGATGGGGGACAAAGATCGACAGGAGCAGATGACATCACTCTATTGTAAAGCCCAAGTACGTTTTGATGAGCTGTGCTGGCAAGGTGAGTATTATATTCAAAGATTGGAAGATGTAGATAAATATCCTTATCAGTTTGGTGAAGGGTGTCTATCAGATCAGCTTCTGGGTCAGACTCTGGCTTTCATTGCAGGCTTGGGCGAATTGGTACCTCATGAGAATTTGGTTTCTGCAGCAAAAGCCATTGTCAAGTATAATTTTGCCACCCCAGATAGGCGCAGACCATGTCTGCAGCGGCAGTTTATTGCGGATGACGAAACAGGACTTCTTCTGGCTTCTTGGCCGAATGGACACAAGCCGCGCTTCCCGTTCGTCTACAGTGACGAGGTGTGGACTGGCATTGAATATCAGGTGGCGACACTCTTGTGTTATCTGGGGTTGGATGAGGACGCGCTTCGTATCGTTGAGGCAGTTCGAAGTCGTTTTGATGGTGTACGTCGCAGTCCTTGGTCAGAGATGGAATGTGGTTTCTATTACGCGCGTGCCATGGCCAGTTGGGGTTTACTGATTGCCCTAACGGGTTTCGATTGTCATGTATCCAAGGGCAAAATGGCTTTTGTACCATACAATGAGGGACGTTTTTTCTGGAGCCATGGCGAAGGCTGGGGTATGTTCACATATGGAAAGACCGAATGTGCGCTAAAGCTGTGCTATGGGCGGCTTACACTTCAATCTCTCGACTTTCCGGGGGCCGAAGAAGCCGTCTCTGTCTGCCTGAACGGAAAGTCAATTCCGTTTTATGTAATTGATAACGGTCTTGCCTTTTCTGCTACACTAGTTCCCGGAGATGAACTATCGATTCAAATCCCTGTGAAGTAATAAGCATGGCCCCTTCTATTCAGAAGGGGCCGATTTGTCATAATAAAATCGTTTTATGTAATGTGGTATTCCAATTTGACTGACAAGACAAATAAGCTGCGTTGTTTATTCTTGAAGTGCGCCTTTTAGCATTGAGCATGGAAGGATAATCTCATTTGGAACTTCCTTGTGTTGCATTAGTGCATCCAACAGTGTTGCAGCACTACGGCCGATGTCCCGTGCAGGATAGATGACCGATGAGGGACGATCGGGAAGATCGTGCATAAAGTCAATGCCATCAAAACCCATTAATGAGCAGACTTTTTCTGGAATACGTCCTTTTTCCATAAGATGCCGGCGGATGCGCAGCAGAAAAACGTCACTTGAGCAGAACACGCCTGTTTTTTCGTTCGAGGCATTCAACAGCGAGTCCAACCGCTCCATATAATCTGTTTCGGTAAGCAGACTACCACGCATATCTAGGTGTTTCTCGAGGTAATTCTTATATCCCCTGGCACGTTCGGCCTGTGCGTACAAATTCTCTTGACCGCTGTGACGCATGGGTGGACACACAAAATGAACCGTACGAATACCTTTCTTATAAAACGCATCCATACCCATCTCAGTTGCTAGAGCGTTGTCTGCACCAACAAATGGCAAGCCAGCGAGCCTATTGTCCGTGGTGACAACGGGAATGCGCAGCGTTCTCAGATGATCCGCGAAAGTCGCTTCATCATGGATTGGTGTCAGAATCAGTCCATCGATCTGCCTCTCCATCAGGTTGCGAATAAGCTTTTCCTCGATCAATTTATTCTTGTGGGACAAACAGATGTATAATAAATATCCTATCTGTGAGAAATAGTTTTCTACTTCATCGATAAGTTCGGTGAAATGCTGATTGTTCAGATCAAATACGATAATGCCGATGGCGTGAGTTTTCCCAGTGGACAAGCTGCTGCCAAGGTAGCTTGTTCGATAACCCTCACGACGCACAACATCAAGAACTTTCTGACGTGTCTGTGCGCTGATGCCTGGCTTATTTTTGAGAGCACGATCTACTGTAGCCCGTGATACGCCACACATTTTTGCGATTTCTTCTGCTGTTACATTCAAAATGCGCATCTCCTATTCTTATTTGTTTACGACTATGGTGTTGTTCCTTTTTCTTGGCATTAGTCGCTGGGGTCAACGCATAACACCGTCTTAAGGGGTATAAAAACCGCGCTATCTTCCGTGTAATTGTGCTTTGACACTGGTTCGATACCATAAGCGTGATCAGAAAGTGGCTGTAAATGTCCATAGCCTTGGTTGGTTTACAAGTCATTTTTCTTAAATTATGAATGTCATGCTTTATTCTAACACGAGCGTGTAAAGAATTATCGAGAGAAACCGGAGTCAGAACATAAGAAGCCGTAATTCGTCGTATTGCGTCAGACACTTGATTTTTTTCTTCTCTTCTTATAAAATATGTGCATAATGGAATTCAGGGAGAGCAGGGGATCGGCGTGCGCTTGACTCAGATGAACGGCATAACTGAAGAAATAATGTCCGGCGGCTCCTCGTCGGAGGGAGAGGTTTACGGTACGGATGTCGTAAAGATCCTGCCCGAGCTGATCCGCCGCTACGCGGGGAAGGTTCAGCTCATCTATCTGGACCCGCCCTTCATGACGGGGGAGAAGTTCGTCATGCGCGTGCGCGTAGGCGAAGGGGAATGGCGGACGGGCAACGGCACGCTTGTGCGACCCGCCTATGACGACGACCTCGGCCTTGAAGCGTATCTTCGGCTCATGCGGGAGACGCTCGAGGGCGCGAAGGCGCTGCTCAGCGAGACGGGGGTCATCTACGTACACGTGGACATGCGCGCCTATGTGCACGTGCGCCTGCTGATGGACGAGATCTTCGGCGCGAACAACCTGCTCAACGAGATCGTCTGGTCGTATCAGACGGGCGGGCGGGCGAAGCGCTTCTTCAGCCGCAAGCACGACACTATCCTCTTCTACCGCAAGAGCAAAAAGTACTACTTCAATATTGAGGCGGTGCCCATCTCCCGCACGGACACGCGCCGCAATCACATGAAGAGGCACGTCGACGCCGACGGGCGCGTGTACAGGTCCATCCGCTCGGGTGGGAAGGTCTACACGTATTACGACGACGATCCGGCCTATCCCGGCGACGTGTGGGACGACGTGAGCCATCTGCAGCAGAAAGATCCCACCCGCACGGGGTACGACACGCAAAAGCCACTGCGCCTGCTGGAACGCATCGTCCTCTCGTCCAGCCGGCCGGGCGATCTGGTGTGCGACCTGTTCGCGGGCTCCGGCACGACGCTTGAGGCGGCGTGGCTCAACGGCCGCCGCTTCCTCGGCGTGGATCGGAGCGATTACGCCCTTCAAACCATGCGGCGGCGCCTCGACGGCGCGCAATGCGCGTGGATCGCCGCCTCAGGCGCCGGATCGCCCGCCGTGTCGCTGGATGTCGAGCCGGGGATCGCCTTTTTTGACGTCAAACTGACGGGTTACAGCCTGGAGAAAGGTCTCTGCGACAGGGTTTTCAACGAATTGGACGCTGTGGATAATTGGGCCGTTGGGTATTTCAGGGACGGCGTGTTCGTGAGGCAAGCCGCGTCGTTCCGGACGAGAACGTCCCCGGCGCTCGAAACCACGCTGGAACTGCCCGTCCTGGGCGGACAGATGGGCCTGAGGATCGAGGATGTCCTCGGACGGCGCTTTTACTTCGGGATCGGGAATCCCGGCGAAGAATAAACGACAGATCAGGTAAGACAAAGGAGAAACGACGCAACTCTATGGCAAACGACGGTTATTTACATTATCAGCTCAGCGAGTACAAAAACCGGGGAGAAATGGTCTCCCTCTTCGTGGACGACGAGAACCCCGACGACTTTATCGCCGGGTACGTGCTGGGGCTCAACTACCGGCAGGTCGTAATACGGTCCGTGTCGCCTGTCGGGCGGTACGACGGCCTGATGGGCGTCAGCCTGGGCATCGTGGGGGCGGCGATCGGCGAGGACGAATACGCCCTGCGCCTCAGCCGGCTGCTGCGGCTACGGGCCGAGGAACCCGGCCTGCCCTTCGCCTGCGAGCCGGAGGAGGATCTGTTTCACGCGCTGCTGCGCCTGGCGCGGGACAGCGGGCGGGTGGTGACCTGCTGGAGCGGCGACAGCGAGATCACGGGCTTTGTCGCCGGCGTCGACGACCTGCGCGTCCGGCTGGACGCCCTGGACTTTTTTGGCCAGAATCCGCAGCCCGTGACCCTCGTCCTCAGGGACATAGACATGATATCCCTGGACGCGGAGGATGAGCGCATGTACGAACTGCTGAACGCCAGCTCGCCGGCCGCGGACGTTGACGCGTCGTCCGATACCGCGCGGACGCAGCCGGAATAATAAATCAACGACGGAAAGGGACATTCATGCAGCAGACAGGAGAACCGAAAACCATACATTTCATCGGCATCGGCGGCAGCTCCATGAGCGGGCTGAGCCGGTTTATGAAAGCCCGGGGCTTCCGGGTGACGGGGTCTGACCGGGTCGCCTCCCACAAGACCGAAGCGCTCGCCGCGCAGGGGATCGAGGTTTTCGTCGGTCACCGGGCGGAGAACGTTCACGGCGCCGACCTGGTTGTATATTCCGCGGCTGTGGCGCCGGACAATCCGGAACGGCGGGAGGCCGAGCGCCTTCACATCCCGCAGATGGAACGGGCGGAGCTGCTGGGGCGGCTGCTCTCGTCTTCGGAACGGCCCATTTGCGTGAGCGGCACGCACGGGAAGACCACGACCACCTCGATGATCGCCCAGATCTTCGTGGACGCGGGCGAAGACCCGAGCGTTCATATCGGGGGAGAGCTGGACAGCATCGGCGGCGGCACGCGCGTGGGCGGCGGCGAGGCCTTTATCGCCGAGGCTTGCGAATACGCGGGGAGCTTCTGGCACATGAAGCCCATGCTGGGCGTCATCCTCAACATCGACGAGGATCACCTCGACTTCTATAAGGACATCGACGATATCGAGGCCTCATTTGCCCGGTTTGCCGGGCAGATCCCGAAGGAGGGGTTCTGCCTGGGCTGGGGCGGCGACAGCCGTGTGCGCCGCGTGTTGAAGAATCTAAAATGTCGCACCCGCACCTACGGCGTCGAGCCGTTCAACGAGTACCGGGCGGAGGAGATCTCCTACGACGAGGAGGGGCGCGCGCACTTTACCGCCACGCTGTTCGGACATCCGCTCATCGACGTGCAGCTCAGCGTCTCTGGCGAAGCCAATATGCTGGACGCCCTGTGCGCCATCGCCGTGGCGGACGTCTGCGAGCTGCCCATGAGCGTCGTGGCGCGGTCGCTGGAGGCCTTCACCGGCGCGCACCGGCGTTTCGAACTCACTTCCGTGACGGATGGCGTCAGCCTGTATACGGATTACGCGCACAATCCCGCCGAGATGAAGACGGCCATCCATATCGCGAGGCTGCACGCGCGCAAGACCCTTTGGGCCGTTTGGCAGCCGCACACGTACTCCCGCACGAAGACGCTCTTCGACGGGTTTGTCTCGACATTTGACGAGGCGGACCGCGTCCTCATTACCGATATCATGGGGGCCAGAGAGGTCGACCCCGGAGACATCCGCTCCGAGATGCTGCTGGAGCCCATGGCCCGGCGCGGCGTAAAGGCCGTTCATACGCCGACGTTTGACGACGCCGAAGGCTATCTCCGCGCGCACTGGCAGCCGGGGGATACGGTCATCACGCTGGGCTGCGGGAACATCGACCTGCTCAACGAGCAGATCGCGCGGCACGGCGACACCGCCTCGCGGGAGGCGTAGAGCGTATGGCCGAAGTCAAGACCAACGCCGTCCGGATCGTGGAAAAGTGCGGCGTAAACTACGAACTCAAGACGTATCCCTGTCACGAGCCGCTGGACGCGGTCACCGTGGCGGGCAAACTAGGCGCCGACCCCGATACGGTGTTCAAAACGCTGGTGACTCAGGGCCGGTCGGGTGCGTACTACGTGTTCGTGCTGCCGGGCACGGGCGAGCTCGATCTCAAGAAAGCCGCCGCGTCCGTCGGCGAGAAGTCGGTCGAGATGATCCCCGTCAAGGACATCACGAAGGTGACGGGCTACGTGCGGGGCGGCTGCAGCCCCGTGGGCATGAAAAAGGCCTATGTCACGCGCATCGACGCTTCGGCCGCGGATCTGGAAGCCGTCTATGTCAGCGCCGGACGCCTGGGCCAGCAGATGCGCCTGAACCCGCGCGAGCTGGCGGACATCGTCGGCGCGGCGTTCGCGCCGCTGACCATGGATCATTGACCGGAGGAATGCGCTATGAAGATCTACGAGCTTGACGATACGCGCTATGTGACGGCGCTTTCCGCGGATATGGAACCGGCGCTCACCGTGCCGGACGGCGCCGTTGTCCGGGTTAAAACGCAGGACTGCTACATGAACAACCTCAGAGCGGAGGACGACCCGCGCGGCCCCGCGCCGGGCGAAGCCGTCGGCTGCAATCCCGCCACGGGCCCGATCTACGTCACAGGCGTAGAACCGGGCGACACGCTGCAGGTGGACGTGCTGACGATCGAGACGGGCGATTACGCCAGCATGCGCATATCCAGCCGCGGCGGCCTGATGCGAGACCGCGTCACCCGGCCCATCATGCGCTGCGTGCCCCTGACCGGGGGCGAGGCCGAACTGGGCGGCGTGCGCTTCGCGCTGGATCCGATGATCGGCGTCATCGGCGTGGCGCCGGCGGAAGGGTCCATTGACACGGAGACGCCGGGCGCGCACGGCGGGAACATGGACACCCGGCTGATCACCGAGGGGAGCACGCTGTACCTGCCCGTGCGGCGGCCGGGGGGACTGCTCGCCCTGGGGGATGTGCACGCCCTGATGGGGGACGGCGAGGTCTGCATATGCGGCCTCGAGTGCCCCGCCGAGGTCACGCTGAGCGTTCGGGTGCTCCACGGCGTGCAGGAGCCCTGGCCCATGCTCCGCGACAGAGAGGGCGGCATGAGCGTGCTGGCCTCGGCGCAGACGCTGGATCAGGCGTGCAAACTGGCCGCGGACGGGATGCTTGATTACCTGCGCGCGCGGACGGACGTGGATGAAAACGAGATCATACTCCTGATGAGCCTTTTGACGCATCTGGAGGTCTCGCAGGTGGTGGATCCGCTGGTCACGGCGCGATGCCGCCTGACGGGGTGGGATGTCTGCTTTGCCTGACTTCATGAGAAGCCGCGCCGCGCGCAAAAATGGCCTGCGCCTGGGGATTGGACTCCTTGCGCTGCTCCTCTGCGCGGTGGTCGGATACGCGCTTTATCGGTGGCTGCCGGGCATGCGTCCGACGCTGGACGAGGGGCTGACCGTTTACTTTATCGACGTCAATCAGGGAGACGCGGCGCTCATAACGTGCGGCGGCGAAACCCTGATGATCGACGGCGGCGGTTCTGGGGCGAGTCAGATCGTATATTCCTTTCTCCACAAAAGAATGGGGCTTGAGCGGCTCGATTACGTGATTTCGACGCACCCGCACGCGGATCACGTGGGCGGCCTCAGCGCCGCGCTGAACGCCTGCTCCGTCGGCGTGGTCTATTCGCCTGTCACCGAGGTGGAAGGCGATTTCAAGCCATTCGCCTCGTTTCTCAAATACGTGCAAAAGCAGGGCAAAACTCTGACGGTGCCCCGCGTGGGAGACAGCTTTGCCCTCGGAGAGGCGCGGGTCGAGTTTCTCGGGCCGCTTCGCCTGAGTCAGAACATGAACGACAATTCCCTCGTCGTGATGGTCACGTATGGGGAAACATCTTTTCTCTTTACCGGAGACGCCGAGTACGATGAGGAACAGGATCTTCTTGCGTCGGGTGTGAATTTGAAAGCGGATGTGCTCAAAGTGGGCCATCACGGGAGCGACGTGTCGTCCTGCGAGACTTTCCTCAAGGCTGTTTCACCCTCGCTGGCTGTCGTCAGTCTCGGCAGGGACAACACCTACGGTCACCCTGGCGCGGCGGCCATGGCCAGGCTTCGCGCGGTGGGCGCCGAGGTGCTTAGAACGGACGAATGCGGCGACATCGTCGTCCGGAGCGACGGGACGGACATCTCCGTGGACACGGAACGTACTCCGCCGCCCGCAACAGCCGCTCCGAGCCCGTCGGCTACGCCCGAACCGACGCCTGAACCGACGCCCGAACCGACGCCTGAACCGACGCCCGAACCGACGCCTGAACCGACGCCCGAACCGGTGACAGAGACGCCACTGGCCATGCCTGAGCGCACGCCCGAGCCAGCGACGGGAGAGGCAAACCCGACGCTGACGCCCGCGCCTGCGCCTGAGGACACCGAGGTACCTATGGCTCCGGAAGAGCCGATGTATATCGGCAACCGGAATTCGCATAAATTCCACGAGCCGGATTGTTCTTCCGTGCGCGACATGGCGGAAAAGAACAAGGTCCCCCTCTATTCGCGCGAAGAGGCCGTCTCTCAGGGATATACACCCTGCGGACGATGCCGCCCTTGACAAGAGGCGTTCGATGAATCATAATATCATAAGACACTGGAATAAGGATGGTATTGCGCTATGAAGAGATATCTGGCAATCGCGCTCGTACTGGCATTCGCCCTAATGGGGCTGACCGTTCTGGCCGAGGGCGTCACCGCTTCGGATGACGCCGCGCAGAGCGTCGACCCGTCGCTCATTCCGCCGATGCGTCCGGTGAGCGAATTCACCGTCTATTACACGCAGAAGGGCAAGTACTTCCACAGGGATCCCGACTGCGGCAGCATGCACAACGCCGACGCCCATACCTTGGCGGAGGCCAAGGCGGCGGGAAAGAAGTCCTGTCCCTTCAACAATTGCAACCCCGAGGAGGGCCGCAAGGTCATCACGCTGGACGCCCTGAAAATGGAAGCGCCCGTCTACGTCAGCCAGGACGGCTACTGGCATATCAATTTCGACTGCGAGTCCATCGCGGGCGACTGGACGCTGATGGAGATCGTGGACGCCCGCGCGGACGCGACGCTCAAGCCCTGCGACGCCTGCGGCGCGATCTATTACGCCGAGTATACGCCCCTGTACAACGCCTCGAATATGCCCGCCTCGCCGGAGGTGGTCATCGACGGCGAGGTCCCGATGCTCTACGCCATCGAAAACGGCGGCGTGGTGGTATATACCTCTCCCCGGAACGAGCACTATCACCGCAGCGCCACCTGCCCCGCCGTGCCCGGACTGACCTTCACGCCCGGATATCTGGCCGACGCGCTCCTGGACGGAAAGACGTCCTGCCCGCAGTGCAATCCCGCCGAGCCGATCTATGTGGAGGATGTCTTCGGCTGAGAGCATGAAGATGGGATGACTGGCTGTACGCCACAATGATCCCGCCGTAGGGAACCGAACAAAGGCATAAATCGCGGCGCCGATGCGAAATAGCATCGGCGCCGACGTGTCTTTGGTTATGTCATGGGCAGGGGGAGGCTCGGCCAGCGCGGCGGGACATCCGGACAGGCCATAGACGCCTTTGAGGCCCGGAGCTGGACGTAGCAGCCGCACAGGGCGCACGTCCCGCTGATCAGGTGCTCGCAGGCGCGGCAGCGCGACAGGCGCGCGTCCCTCTCGGCGTCCGGCGACCGTTCGTCGGCGGGCATGAGGCCGATGAGCTCCCGAATCGCGCGCAGCAGCTCCGCCTGGTCCGGCATGTCCTCGAGCAGGCAGCGGCAGGGCATTACTTCAGGGTGACGGCGGCGACGCTGCAGGGCGGCAGGGTGAAGGTGGCCTTTCCGTCGCACAGGGCGATGCCCTCCATCGCTTGCACACCCAGGGGCGACGCGCCGAAGTCGTTGAAGGCGTCCATTTTGCCCGTCAGGATGCGTCCCTCGGCTGCCGCGGCGCGGAAGCCTTCGAGCGTCACGTCCTGCGGCTCGCTTTCGGAGAGGTTGGACACAGTCACGGTGATCGCGCCGTCCTTTTCAGAGGCGGAAGCGGAGATCCTGGGCACGCGCCATTCTTCTTCGCCGATGGTGTCCGTCTCGACGTAGGCCGCGATCTGACGCGCGTCCTGATGCTCCTTGTACAGGTCGAAGACGTGGTAGGTGGGCGTCAGGACGATCTGATCGCCCTCGGTGAGGATGACGGCCTGCAGGACGTTGACCGTCTGCGCGATGTTGGCCATCGTGACGCGGTCGCAGTGCCTGTTGAAGATGTCCAGCGTCAGCGACGCTACCAGCGCGTCGCGCATGGTGTTCTGCTGATAGAGGAAGCCCGGGTTCGTCCCCGGTTCCACGGCGTGCCAGGTGCCCCACTCGTCCACCACGAGACCGATGCGCTTTTCCGGGTCGTAGCGGGTCATGATGGCGTCGTGCCTTGTGACGAGCTCGTCCATGAAGAGGGCCTTTTTCAGGGTCTGGTAGTACTCCGACGTGCTGAACTGCGTGGCGCGGCTCTTGTTGTCCCAGGTGTTGCACACCGTGTAGTAGTGCAGGGATATGCCGTCCATGTAGCGCGCGGCGCGCTCCATGAGCGTCTGCATCCATTCATAATTGCTGTCGCTGGGGCCGCAGGCGATTTTGTAGGGCCTGACGTCGGTGTACTGGCGGCAGTAGGTCTGGTAGCGGCGGTAGACGTCGGCGTAGTACTCGGCGCGCATGTTGCCGCCGCAGCCCCAGCTCTCGTTGCCGATGCCCCAGTACTTCACCGACCAGGGATCTCTTCGCCCGTTGGCCCAGCGGCGCTGCGCGGTGCTCGAATCGCTGGGAGAATTGATGTATTCGACCCATTCGGACAGTTCCCTGATGGTGCCGGAACCCACGTTGGCGGTGATGTAGGGCTCGCAGCCCAGCATTTCGCACAGATCGAGGAACTCGTGCGTGCCGAAGGAATTGTCCTCGACCACGCCGCCCCAATGGGTATTGACCATGCGCCTGCGCCCCGACTGCGGGCCGATGCCGTCCTCCCAGTGATACTCGTCGGCGAAGCATCCGCCCGGCCAGCGCAGGACGGGGATCCTGATCTTTTTCAGGGCTTCCACCGCGGCTGTGCGCATGCCGCGGACGTTCTCGACCGCGCTGTCCGGGCCCACGTACAGGCCCTGATAGATGCACCGGCCCAGGTGCTCGGAGAAGTGTCCGTAGATATTCCTGTTGATCTGACCCAGGCTGTCCAGGGGATTGAGGATGATTTTTGCCACGTGAAGACCTCCGTTCATTTGATGATGGACCGGGCGTCCGGGGCCGGAGCGCGCGGCCGCGGACGCGAAAACCTTTCGCATTCATGATAAAGCATAAACGCAAAAAAGTAAAGCGGAATTGCCGCGGCCCGGCGCGACGGGAAGGCAGAAATACCGCAAAATTGAAACAGAAGTGTAGTAATATTGTTAGCAACATTGTGCAGTTGTGCGCTTGACGGTTATAAAGTCGTCATGTATTATTATAGCAACGCAATATAAGGTTATGGGGGTGCTTTTGCATGAAAACGACTTCTCGCTGGATCAGAGCGCTTGTCTGCCTGGTTCTGGCGCTCACGCTGTGCGCCACAGCGGTCGCGCCGGCCATGGCTGTGGGTCAGTCTTCTACGCTGGCGACGTCCGGCGGTACCTATTATGTGAACTGCTCAGGCCTGAACCTGCGCTCCGGCGCCAGCATGGGCAACAACATCATCGGCGTCCTGGGCCGCGGCACGAAGGTCACGTATTCCTCTTCCAAAAACGGCTGGTGGTACGTGAGCACGCCCAAGGGCTACGGCTATGTGGACAAGCAGTACCTGGCGCCCTCCACGCAGTCGTCCTCCGGCACGTATTACGTGACGGCCACGACGCTGAATATCCGCTCCAAGCCGAACACCGGATCCTCCATCGTCGGGCACCTGTCTCACGGCTCGTCCGTGTCGGTGACAAAGCTCAACGGCGACTGGGGCCAGATCTCCTCCGGCGGCTGGGTCGCCCTCAGGTATCTGAGCAAGAGTTCCCAGGGCAAAGTGACGATCAAGTCCGGCAGCACGTACCGCGTCAAGGCCAGCGCCCTGAACGTGCGCGCCTCCGCTTCGACGAGCGGCGGGAAGCTGGACATCATTTCAAGGAACACGTCGGTCTACGTTCAGAAGACCTCCGGCGGCTGGGCTTACGTCCGCTATACGAAGAGCGGCAAGACCAAATACGGATGGGTCTCGTCCTCTTATCTGGGATAAGGCAGATATACAAGGTAACCTCAATGGGAGAGCGGCACGCCGCTCTCCTTTGTCGATTGGGGCGTAAAGTTTCGGTTTACTGGGCGAATATGCCCGTGAACGGGCGGCGAAGGCCCCTTTTAACGCAAAATATCATTTGACAAACGCGTCAAAAGCAACTATAATACCATAGTTGACAATAGAGGTGAGTGTTTTGCAGGTCGATGTCTCCCGCGCTTTGAAGGATCCCGGTCAGACGTATTCCTTCGAGGCGACCGCGCGCATCGAGGATATGGAGTTTCTGGACGATCCCGTCAGTTTCTCCGACATCCGCGTGAGCGGCGACATGATCGGCACGACAGTCGGTGTGCGGGTCAACGCGCATGTCAGCGGAGAGGTTTCTTCGCGCTGCGCGCTGTGCCTTTCTCCCGTCCGGCAGCCTATCGAAGCGGACATAGAGGCCCTCTTTTCGAGGGAGCCTGATCCGGAGGATCCGGATCAGCTGCCACTAGAGGGTTACCGCATGGAGACGGACGAGCTGGCGCGCGAGGCGCTGGTTTCCGCCCTGCCGATGCGTTTTCTCTGTTCGCCGGACTGCAAGGGGCTATGCCCCGTCTGCGGCGCCAATCGCAACATTTCACCCTGTACATGCCAGGAGGGCGGGCCACGCCAAAGTCCCTTTTCGGCATTGAGTCATTTGCTGACTGAGGACGAGGAGGTGTAACCATGGCCGTACCGAAGGGTAAAGTATCCAAGGCGCGCAGGGATTCGCGCCGCGCTCAGAACTGGAAGCTGGCGCTGCCGAGCCTGTCCACTTGCCCGCGCTGCCGCAAGCCGAAGCTGGCCCACCGCGTGTGCAAGAACTGCGGTTATTACGATGGCCAGAAGGTTCTCGCGGTGGATGCAGAGAACTGATATTCAAATGGGGACGCGTCAGGCGCTTTCAGCGATGAACTCGCAGATCGCGCCTTCGTTTTTTATGGAGGACTTGTCTATGAGCGTCATGCAGGGTTATGACAGGGAGAAGGCCGTCGCGTACATGTCACAGCGGCTGGATCCCTCGGAGTTCAAACCGGTAGCGGACCATGTGAAAGAGCTGCTGAACGCGGCCATCGATGCGGATTTTGCCTATATGACGGAGGCGGGCGTCCTGAACGCCGAGGGCCTGATGGGCGACGCCTACTACGACGACGACGACGCCTTTGAGTACATCCTCGAGCGCGTTTCGTCTCCGCTGAGCCCCTCTGAGAAGCAGATGAGGGCGCTGTCCAGCTTTGTCAATCAGTTTATGGAGCTGCAGGAGGCCTTTATGACGGAGGCCGACCTGATCGACTGGAACTGACGGGCGGTGCCGTCTGTGAAGAGAAAGCTGATCGCCGCCGCCATCGGCGCGCTCGTGCTCTGGCTGATGCTGCGCCGCTACATTCTCATAGAGGTCAATGCGCCGCTGCCGTTCTGACCGCGAACCGATAAACAAGCGCGCGGGAACCCATGCCGGTTCCCGCGCGCTTTTGTGTGTAAGGATCTTTATGATCAGACCAGGGCTTCGGACTCGTTTTCCACCAGGGGCGCGTCCTCGACGGAGCGGATGGCCCAGCGGGCCACGACCATCTGGAACTTCTGCGCGCCGACGTACAGAGTGATGGTGTCGTCCTTGATGGAGGCGATGGTGCCGTAGATACCGCCGATCGTGCAGATGCGGTCGCCGGGCTTCAGCGCCGCCAGCATGTCCTTGACGGCCTTGTCCTTCTTCCGCTGGGGGCGGATCAGCATGAAGTAGAAAATCGCGATCATGCCGACGACCATCGCGAGAGTCGGGATCAGTTCGGCGAAGCCTAGGGTGGGGGCAGCCGCTTCAGTCATCAAGGTCAGGAAAAACTTATTCATGGGTTGATCTCCTCCCGTTGCCTATGCATAAACTCAATTCCCGGAGAAACGGAATTCCCGGAGAAACTTAAAAAATTATACCGTAAAAACGGTGGCGGCGCAATCAAATCTTATGCGGCGCAAACGTCTTTTCTGTTAAATCTTGTCGTCCTGGGACGATATCCCGCGCCGGGCGGGACGGCTCAGCGCCACTGCCTCATCAGCAGGGGCATGAACACGCCGCCCTGTACGCTGCGGGCGATGAAGTGGACGTAGTCGCCTGTGCTGGTATAATACCAGTCGGAGAAGGGGACGCGGGTCTGCGTCTCTCTGAGGTAGCGGGCTACGGGACTGACGAGCTTTGTGAAGGCGTCGCCCTCGGCCATGGCGGCCGTCCAGAGGATCCAGTCGGACTTCGTGTAGTCCGAGCGGGAATCCAGCGGCAGGCCGTACCGGTTGATGTGCGGGAAGTAGCTGCGGATCTCTTCCTCATAGAAAGAGTCATCCAACAGCTTCAGGCCCAGCAGCTTGTCCCAGACCATGTTGTACTTCATGCTCCATCCCTGACCGTCGAAGGTGAGGGCGGTGTGGTCGCCCACTTTCGCGCGCCTGAGCCAGCTTTCGGCCATCGATTTCGCCTTCTGCATGTACGTCTCGCAGGCCGCTTCGTCGCCCAGGCCCTTTTTGATGAGGGCGTAAGCGGCGACGCCGCAGAGCGCCTTGGCCGAAAGGTTGATGTTGTGCGCCAGATGGCCGGCGAAGTCGTCCGTGCAGAGCTGTTCGCCGGGATCCTCGCCGTACTGGATGAGGTACTGAACCCACTTGTCCAGCGTCGGCATGTACTTGGCCTCGAGGCTGTAGTCCCCGTCGGCGCGGGAGGCGGCGGCCAGCATCAGCAGCATGTTGCCGCACTCCTCGACCGGCATCTGACCGCGCAGGTCGTAGATGTCCGCTCCCTCGGGGTAGAGGTAGTACGGCGGATAGGCCAGGCCGTATGTGCCGCGGTGGGGGCAGGCCTCGTCCTTCAGACCGTAGACCTGGCCTGTCGCGTGCGGATAGCGGCCGACGTCGTGCGGGGCAAAGTCATACGGCCACACGGGCAGGTTGGCGAAGCGGAGGATCGGGCGGCACAGGCCGCGGACGAACTCGGCGTTGTACAGCAGCATCAGCGGGATGGAGGGGTAGCTCACGTCCACGGTGCCGATGCAGCCGTTGGAGTCGTTTTCCTTGGAGAGGAAGACGAGGTTGCCCTCCTCGTCGGCGATGAGCTTGTGCGCGGCGATGGTATGGCGGTATGCGGCGCAGACGATTTGCGCGTAGTCCTCGCCGCCAAGGGCGCAGGCCTTGTCCATGAGGTCCTCGTCCAGGGCCTGACAGGCGGCCATGAGTTCGCCTCTGCGCGTGTGGAAGGTGTCTATGGCGTCCAGAATGGTCATGCCGCCGCGGGCGTAATAGGCGGGCGTCACGCGGCCGAAGTAGTTGATGGAGACGATGTCGTCATACGCGGCGTAGGCGTTGAGGCACAGGGCCTGCGAGGCCGTCACCTGGCCCGCGGCGCAGGCTTCAAGGCCGTTTTCGCCCGCCTTGACTTCAGCCGTCGAGGCCAGATAGGCGTAGCCCCAGTCGATGGTGATCCCGTCACCGGAAGCGCCGATCAGCCCCTGGTGCGTGCGCCCGACGTAGCCGACGTTGAGCGGTCCGCGCCGGTAGCCGCCGTACAGGAGGCTGGGGCGCTGAGCGTTGAGATAGCCGGGGTCGGTCGTAGCGTCGCGCTCTTCGGGGTCCTGAGGGAAGCGTCGCGCGTCGTAGCACAGCGCCTCGCTGACGACGAGGCGGACGCGGACGTCATGGGGCTGTCCGTCGGCGCTCTGCGCCGTGACGTCGACATACGTCACCGGCATGGACAGGATGTCCGGCTGATCCATGAGAAGCGGCGTCGTAAAGCGGATCTGCACGCAGACGCCGCCCGCGGTCAGCGTGGAGGTCGTCGCCGTGGGAGTGACGCGCAGGGAGGTCGTCTGCATGGGCTCGAAGCCGCGCCTGCGGCCCAGGAAGGCGTAATCGCGGCCGTCGATCGCAATAAGGCCCCAGACGGGCTTGGCTGCGCCGGTCCAGTGCGTGGTGTTCGCGTCGGTCAGCCGGTCGGCGGCCATCCAGATGGAGAAATACGGGTCATTGACGATCAGCGGGATCGCGGGCAGACGCTGGATTTCGGGCAAGGCATATGACACAGTTCATTCCCTCTTTTCTGTTATGATGTGCTTATTATCGCGGATTGGCGTCAGAATGTCAACAGCAAAACTGTCCCGTTTTACACGATTTCGAAGCGATATACTGGGGTCAGGAACCTTTGAAAGGGAGGGAATGATTTTGGAGTCAAATACCCTTACGGACAACGGCGCGCTGCTCGACGCAGCGACTGAACTGCTGCTCAGGCGGGTGATCGTCGTCATCCGAGAGATGGGCAAACTGAACGGCACCAGCGCGAAGTGGGTCGTGACCGACGAAAACGGCGACAAGCGCACCGTGGAATGCAGCCTGTCGGACCTCGGCGCGCTGCTTGAAAAGCTGGCGAAGGCCGTCTCGCGGGACAGGACGGAGGACGATCCGCTGATCGGTTTTATCAGGAGGCTCGACGGTGAAGCCGCTTCTGAGTGAAAAGCAAAGGGCGTACTGGCGGGAAGCGCGCCGCCGATGGAACGTCAAGACGGGCGCTACCCGCAGCGGGAAGACGTATATGGACTACTTTCTCCTGCCGAAACGGCTGCTGGCGGGCGAGGGACGGGACGGCCTCAACGTCATTCTCGGCAACACGCGGGGGACGATCGCCCGAAACGTGATCCTCCCCATGCAGGCGATTTACGGATCGGAGCGGGTCGGGGACATACGGACGGACAACACCTGCCTGATGTTCGGTCAGAAGGTGTACTGCCTGGGCGCCGACAGCCTCGCGCACGTGGACAGGATCCGCGGAAGCTCCATCAAGTACTGCTACGGCGACGAGGTGGCCACCTGGCGCGAAGAGGTCTTCGACATGCTCAAATCGCGCATGGACAAGCCGTACAGCCTCTTCGACGGCACGTGCAACCCCGAGGGGCCGGATCACTGGTTTTACCGGTTCCTCCAGTCGGACGCGGACATATTCCAGCAGAGATACACGCTGGACGACAATCCCTTTCTGGATCCGGGGTTCGTGCGCAATCTCAAGCGGGAATACGAGGGGACCGTCCTCTATGACAGGTATATAAACGGCCTGTGGGTGGCGGCGGAGGGGGCGCTCTTCGTGACGGAGCCGTCCTTCACCGACGATCCGGCCTGCCTGCGCGACGGGATCGCCCACATCGATGCGGCTTACGGCGGGGAGGACGCCACGGCGCTGACGCTTGGCATGCGGCGCGGGGATACGCTCTACCTGTATGGCAGACTGTGGCGCGCGCACGTGGACAGCGTGCTGGGAGAGGCGCTCGACCTCTGCCGCAGGTACATGTGCGAGCCTGTGTTCACCGAAATGAACGCCGACAAGGGATATCTTTCGAGGGAGATCCGCCGGCGCGGCTTCAGCGCCAGGGGATACCACGAAAAGCTGAACAAATACGTGAAGATCAGCGCTTATCTGCGCAAATGGTGGAAGAATATCCGGTTCCTGAGCGGGACGGACAAGAGCTACCTCGCGCAGATCATGAGCTACACGGAACGCGCCGCGCACGACGACGCGCCGGACAGCGCGGCCTGCGCGGCGCGGTACTTCGACAGGCGGGGCGGCGAGCTGTGAACGGTCAGGGCTTAAGCTTCAGGAAGCCTTCCTCGAACGCGCCGGGGAAACCGAAGCGCTTTTCCAGCTGGCCGAAGGTGACGCAGATATAGGTTTTTCCCGCTTCGGTCTCGATCCGGGCGACAGTGCCCTTGCCGAAGGCCCTGTGCGTGACGACGGCGCCGGGCCTGATGCGGCTGATGTCGGGCGCCGGCACGCGCACGGGCTTTTGAGGCGCGGGCTGCGGCCGGGGCGGGACGAACGCCGGGCGATAGGTGGGCGTGGGCGCTGCCTTCAGCGCCGGGGATACAGGGGCGGGCGCGGGCTTCGGCGCAGGTTTTTGGCGTGAGGCCGCGGCAGGCCGGGCCTCCTCTTCTTCTTCTGCCGGTTCGTTCACGAAATAGGGGCGGTCGGGCAGATCGTCTGCCGCACGCGGCGGCGCGGTCATGGACTGCTGCTGCAATCCGGCCATGATGTCGTATTCCTCCCGGCTGATGACGGTGGAGTACAGGCCGACCTTCGTGTCGCTGGCGTGGCTGTCGATGCCGGTGTACCACGAAGTACTGGAGCCCCATCTGGCTACCGATGACCTACAGCAGGAGCTTGATGGACTGGATGCCGAAATCAACGTGGTCGCTGGTCTGATCGAGGACTGCATCAAGGAAAACGCCCACGTCGCCCTCGATCAGGCCGAATACCAGAAGCGCTACGACGCGCTGGTGGACCGGTTCGACACCGCCAAGGCCCGCCAGAAGGTGCTGGCCCAGCAGATCACCGACCGGCAGGCCAGACGCCAGCAGATCGAGCTGTTTCTGGCAGGCTTGAAGAAGCGGGAGCCATTGACAGTCTTCCGGGATGAGGACTGGCTGGCGATGGTCGATTATGTGACCGTCACCGAGGACACCGGGATTACCGTCACCTTCAAAGACGGAACCGAAATAGATTTATAGCTTGACCGCCCGATTATACATCGGGTGCAATTATCGCCTCCCAGTGCTAATCTATGCACGAGGAGGCGATTTTCTTATGAGTACATTTTCTGAAAAAATACGAATTCTGCGTAAGAACCGGGAATGGACGCAGGCACAACTGGCAGAGGCGCTGTCCGTCTCAGAATCAACAGTCCAGAAATGGGAAGTTGATAAAAACGCTCCGCCTGTATCCGAAATTAAACGGCTGGCTGAGGTTTTCTATCTTCCTGCAACGTCCTTGATTGACGATGCCATCGATATCCCGGAGTTCATTTATCTCGAATCCATACCTGCGGAGGATTTTTATCCGAGAAATGCTGCGATGGACTCCACCCCGCATAAAGTTTATGATGCCGGTCTGAAAAACTATGCCAATCTCCACCGATTCCTGAACAAGGCTGGAGAGCCATATTCCGCGATCTATGTCGGAAGAGATGAACGCCTGTCCTGTGAGCGCGACCACGAGCAAGGCATGATCGATTACTGGAATCAAGGAGAAAGCAAGCTCCCGATCATCGGTTGGTCGCCGGTGACCGGGAGCATCTTCATGTAGCTGGAATTATGTTCTTTTCTTTACCGGGACCCAGATTGCACTATGATAATCCGGGTCCGTCTTTTCGCCATTGACACAGTCATACCACTCTACACTGGCGTTTCCACACAGTTCATACTCTGGAT
>JAFRLF010000107.1 GCA_017431365.1 Clostridia bacterium
ACGCACCCCTGCGTCGCGTATTCCGTGCCGGGGCCGGTACGCAGGTTCACGGACGCGGTTGTGGTGACGGAGAACGCGGCCAGCGCCGACACGCTGAACAGGGCGATCAGGGCTGCCATCATCAGGGATATCACTTTCACGAAACGCTTCATTGTCTTTTCCTCCTTGCCTCGTAGGCTCGTTTGTTTTCCGTTTACGTGCAGAGTATAGCATGCCCTTTGTCACAGAAAAGGCACACAGGCCGAAAAGCTTTTTCATCGCGCTTGACAGGACATGCGGCGTATAGGATAATCAACGCAAACCTATCCGACCTCTTTCAGGGAGATGATATCGTGGCAAGGATCACTTCAGTCAAGCCCAGCGAGAGCGGCGTCGCTTTGGGCGGCATCGGCGCGGGCAGCGTGGAGCTGCGCCCGGACGGCGAGTTTCACGAGTGGCAGATCGCCAACCCGCCCCGCATGACCCGCGTCTGCTTTGAGGAAAAGGTCGACGACGGCGAGGGCTCTGTCGGCGCGCTGTCGTTCTACGTCCGCGCCGACGACGGGAGCGGCCGGCCCGTGGTGCGCAAGCTGGGCCAGAGGACCGATCCGGACGACTTCACATACCGCATGTTCGCGTGGAACAAGCCGGTGCGCCGGATCGACTATGACGGGCGCTTCCCGGAGTGCGAGCTTCAGTATATCGACGAGGCGCTGCCCGTCCGCGTGACGGGGACGGCCGTATCGCCCTTCGTACCGCACGAGACTGACATCGCGGCGACGCCTGGCTTTTATATGGACTTTACCCTCGAGAATCCGACCGACCGCGCGGTGACCGTCAGCCTGATGGGCACGCTCGTGCCGGATTTCGCCAACGCGGGCGAATGCCAAAGCGAGATCCGGCGGGACGGCGACGCCGTGAGCGCGCTGCTCCGCCCCGCCGTCGCGACCGACGCCCCCGACTGCGGAAGCCTGTGCTTCGGCCTGAGCGGCGACGGCGAGCACAGCTTCATCGCCGGCGAATTCAAAAAATATATCCGGGAATACGTCAACAGCTCGGATTTCGGCGTCTCGCAGGAGTCCGTGCTCTTTGACTTTCGCGCGGAGGGGCGTCTGCCGGACTCACGCTGCGGCGCTCGGCCGCCGCTGATCCCCAAATCGACGGCGGACCTCGGCGAAACGGACCTCGACGCCCTGATCGGGGCGTACGCCCGCTACCCTTTCGCCGCCTCGCTCTTGCGGCGCATCCGCTATATCGCGCCCGAATTCCCATCCGGACGCGAAGAGAAAGCCGCCTTTCTTGAGACCCTGCGCCGTACGGTCGAGCGCATCGGCGCGGACGGCTTCGGGTCGACGGCCCTGTGCGCGCGCGTCGTCCTCGCGCCGGGCGAGAAAAAGACCGTCAGCTTCACGCTGTCGTGGTTTTTTCCGAATTACTTCGCCCCCGACGGACGCCGACTCGGGCACTATTACGAGACGCTGTTCGGCGACGCGGGCGCTGTCGAAGCCTTCCTGCGAAACAACCGGGATAAGGTCTTCGACCGTGCGAAGGCCTTTTCCGACCTTTTGTATGCCACGGACTGGCCTGAGGTGTATCCCGACAGCTGGAGCGCGCACCTGAGCACGCTCGTCAAGAGCTCGTGCTATATCAGGGACGGCCGATTCGGCCTGTGGGAGGGCCAGGGCTACTGTGGCTTCCACACCACCGACATCACGTACCACGCGTCGTTCGGGCTCGTGGCGCTGTTCCCGGAACTGCAAAAGCGCCAGATGCTGATGGGCGCGGCCTTCCAGCGCGAGGACGGGCGCGTGCCCCACTGCTTCTCGCCCGATCTGAATCACGTGGACGACGGCTTCGACCGCGTCGACATGAACAACCAGTTCGCGCTGATGACGCTGCGCGACTACCTGTACACCGGCGACAGGGAATACCTCGGCGCGATGTGGCCGCACGTGATCCGCGCGATGGACTCCATCGCCTCGCTGGACGAAAACGGAGACGGCCTGCCGGATCACGGCACGAAGCGCAACACCTACGACGCCTGGAACCTGTCCGGCACGCCGGTGTACATCTCGGTCCTGTGGCTGGCCGCGCTAAAGGCCGCCGCGGCCATCGCCGGGGAGATGAAAGACGCCGTTCGGGAAAAGGCGTGGCGCGAAACGCTCGAGAAGGGCCTTGCGTCCCTTGAAAAGCTCCTGTGGAACGGGGAGTACTACGACCTCTGGCGCGACGGGACGCAGGTCGACCAATGCCTGATGACCGACCAGCTGGACGGCGAATGGTTCCTGAGGGCGGCGGGCATCGGCGGCAACCTGGAAGACGGGCGCGTGCGCGCGGTGCTGAAGGTGATCTTCGGGCATAACTTCGACCCCGACGACGGCCTGATCAACGCCTCCTGCCCCGAGGGCAAGGCGATCACCCTGGCGACGCACGGCAACTGTCAGGCCGAGGCGGTCTGGACCGGCATAGGCTACGCGATGGCCTCGCTGTGCCTTTTCGTCGGGCTGAGAGAGCCGGCCGACGAGGTCGTCGAGGCGATCCACTTCAACCAGGCGCGCCTGGGATATCTGTGGAGCCACTGGGAGTGCGGCCATCACTATACGCGCCCGCTGTCGAGCTGGACCACACTCACAGCGATGCTGGGCCTCAGGGTGGACGCGGCCCGCAAAACCGTGAGTCTGTGCCCGATCCTTAGCGAAACAACCGCGCCGCTGTGCCTGCCATGCGCGCTCGCCACGGCGCGCTTCAAGGACGGACACTGCCGGCTGCACGTCGTTCAGGGAAGCCTTGACGGGTGGATCGTGACCGCCCGACTGCGGGATGGAAGGGAATGCGCCGTCGAACTTGTTTAAATGGAAGCAACGTTTTTTAACCGCATCCCGTCAAGTGGACAGTAAAACAAAAAACAAGGCTGGGACAAGAAATCTCTGGTGACCAACAAAGGTTACCGGAGATTTTCTTTGGAGAACGTACCCATGATTAATGCTCCCTCCTGAGTTACAGTTTTTCTTTTTCTGTATCCTCAAAAGGGAGCATATCACATTCGCCGCGGCCCTTCATTTGTATTCCGTATTACTGCCTGACTTATTTGATCGCCGCGTACTTGGAGGACACCCAGCCGGTTGTGCCGTTGTAGTTGATCCTGTACCACGCGACACCGCGGTCGTCCTTTTTGCTCTCGTTCATGTACTTCGCCGTCGCGCCCTTCGGCATCACGCCCACCGACTTGTAGTCAAGCCCCGCTCCCGTGCGGATGTTCGCGTCTCCGCTCGTGACGACCTTCTTTTCCGCGCTGCCG
>JAFRLF010000108.1 GCA_017431365.1 Clostridia bacterium
GAACGCATGAATAAGCAGCTGAGCATGTCATTGGTTCAGGACGAACTGGAAAAAGTCAGAACAAATAAATCTGCCTGACGGAGAAGGCAACGGACGGGACGCTTCTGCGGCAGACGCGCCTCAGCTACAGCGCCACGGAGCGCCCGGAGGACTATACCGAATTATGAATGATTACCATACATTTTACTTTGATAGCTTATTTTCAATGTTAGCACAGGAGTGGTAAGAATGTATAATAAGAAGACATTCATAATGATTATTGTGCTCTTTCATTTTGTTATATATTTAATTCCCGTCAATTCACTAGCAGAGAGTGAATTGGAGCGCATACTTCAGCAGGAATTTGATGGTTCACATAGCTATGAGTATGAAGCCGAAATAATGGATTTAATAGGTTTTGATAGACGTGGCAGAGATATTCATTTTGATTCAATTGATTACAAAGTAACTCCAGGACATGATCTATCAGATATTTATATGATAATATATTCTTTGCCAGACGATGTCTTTCAAACTGTCTTTTTGAACGATACAATGAAGCATGCGGGATTTGACCTAGAATTTATAGATAAATACGATCGGGCCCTTGAAGAATTAGGTATAGAAAAAAATGATTCAATAATCACAGGCGTATTATTTAATAGCTATTATGCTGTATCAAAAGATGTACTGTACATGACAATTAATACCTACTGGTATGCATCATATAATGATAGTTCAAATACATATAAAGTCTTTCTTGGCACCGGGATTCCAGAAATTATACCGATTCTGAGAAACAGAAACCAATCGATTGAGGACTGAAGTATAAATCTTTACATTAAGGCAACACCGAACAGTGACTATAGAGTAAAATTCTGCTATGTGGTAAAATAAACCCATGAATAAACAATTGAGTATGTCCTTCGTCCAGGACGAACTGGCAGTAGTCAAAACGAATAAGACAGCATTTCTGGAGCAGATGAACCGTCTTGTGCCGTGGGGCGAATGGGTCAGGACAATCGAGCCGTACTACTACAAAGGAGAGCGCGGCAACAAGCCCTACGACCTGGAATTGATGCTGCGGATACATATACTTCAGAATCTATACAACCTTGCAGATATGGCCGCGAGGAATGAAATCATCGACAGCCGCGCGTTTTCGCGGTTCTGTGGGGTGGAATCGAGCAACCAGATACCGGATGGGGATACCATCGGGCGGTTCGGGAATATCCTGACAAAGAACGGTCTGCAGGGGCAACTGTTCACAGACCTGGTGAAGCGGTTGAAGGATAAGGATACACCGCACAAAGACGAAAGAATGGCTGTACGAGGAAAAGAAATATGAAACCACCCGCATTGCGTACAATTCTAATGGGCCTGATCGTCCTCGGCATGTTTGCTGCCATGCTGGGGAAACTGGCCGTCATGCAGGTCGTCCAGCAGGACGACTATATCGCCATGGCCGAGGAGCGCTCGACCAAGACCTACGCCCTCTACGGCAACCGGGGCACGATCTACGACTGCAACATGATCCCTCTGGCTTACGACCGCTCGAGCTACAACGTGACTTTTTACCGCGATCCGTCCCTGACGTCCGGATCAAACCGCGCGGCCTACACGCAGTCGATCATCCGCGCCATCGAGATCATCGAGCAGAACGGCAAGAAGGTCGACCTCGAGTTCTGGCTTGAGCGCGACGAAAACGGGAAATGGCGCTTCAACACGGGCGCTTCCTCCGCCGCGGCGGACGAAAAGCGCCAGAGCCAGTGGCGCAGCAACTTCTACCTGACGAACACGCCGGTGGACCAGCTGTTCGACAGGCTCTGCGTCAATTACGCCGTGCCCGCGGACCTGCCCGAATCGAAGAAGATCCAGATCCTCTCCGTATGGCAGAAGCAGCGCATGAACAACTACACCGGCCAGCCCGTGGTCATCGCCTCGGACGTGGGGTACGAGTGCATCTGCCAGATCGAAGCCGAGTCGACGGACCTGCTGGGCGTGGAAATAGCCGAGGGCTCCGAGCGCGTGTACCCGCAGCACGACCTGGCGGCGCAGACCATCGGCTATATATCGAAGATCACTTCCGACGATACCATGACGCAGTATCAGGAGCGCGGCTATCCGAACGACGCCCTGGTCGGCTCGGCGGGCCTGGAGGCCTCTCTCGAGGACCAGCTGTCGCAGTACGTCAATTACCGCCAGGGGCGGCGCGTCGTCGAGCGCACGCGCTCCGGCAAGGCCGTGCGCGAGTTGGAATACGTCGCTCCGGTGGACGGCAACTCCGTGGTGCTGACGCTGGATATCTCCCTGCAGGCCGTGGCGCAGGAGTGGCTGGAAAAGATCATCAAATCCATCCACGAGGAGCAGGAGGGCATCATTGTCAGCGAAAAGTGGATCGAGGAGAACGCCGAGACCCTTCAGCAGTACGAGGAGAACGAACGGGAGATCAAACTGGCGGAGAGCGGCGCTCTCGTAGCCATGGACGTCAATACCGGCGAGATCAAGGCCATCGCCAGCTACCCGACGTTCGACCTGAGCATGTTCGAGGGCGAGCTGGACAAGGAGTACTGGAATCAGCTGGTCATGGACGAGAACGCCCCGATGTACAACCGCGCCGTCTACACCCGCGACGCGCCCGGCTCCACCTTCAAGATGGTGACGGCGCTGGGGTCCCTGATGGAGGGGAACCTGACGCTTGACCGGCGCATATCGGACGGCGGGTATTTTGACGAGGTCAAGGACACGTCCCGTCTCGGCCCGCGCTGCTGGATCAACCTCAACGAGATCTGGAAGCATTCGGATCAGACGGTCATCGAGGGCCTGGCGCACTCGTGCAACTACTTCTTTTACACCATCGGATACGAGCTGGGCGTGGACAACATCAACAAGTGGGCCGCCCAGCTGGGCCTGACGAGCAAGTCCGGCATCGAGCTGAACAATGAGACGACACCCTATGTCGGCTCGCAGAAGAAGCTCTACGATTCCGAAAGGACCATCGCCGATCAGTACACGTCCAAGCCCCTCATCGCGTATAACACGATCGTCGCCAAGTTCCGCGAGATCGGCGAGGACCGCGGCGAGATCTACGACGAGGACGTCATGCAGTCCGCCGCCGTTCACATCATGAACCTGGCCGACTCCGACCTCGCGAAGAACGACTGGACGAGCCACATTTACGAGATCCTGCAGAGCGAGATCGGGCTGCCGCGCTCCTACATATCCAGCAACCTCCTCGGTAACGAATTCTATTACATGATCAACGAGCTGAGGTGGACGCCTTCGGAAACGGTCATGTGCGCGATCGGACAGTCCATCACCCAGGTCACGCCCATTTCCATGGCGCGGTACGTCTCCGCCATCGCCAACGGCGGCACGGTGTACAATTGCACGCTCGTCGACAAGATCATTTCCCCGACGGGCGAGATCATCCTGGACAAGCAGCCCGTGGCGGCCAACGTCATCGAAGGGGCCGACGCCTATCTCGACGCCATTCGCGAGGGCATGGAGGACGTGTCCAGCGGCGAGGAAGGTACGGCCGTGGCGCAGTTCTCCGGCGCGCGCTACATGCCCGCCGCCAAGACGGGGACATCGCAGCGCACGGAGCTGGACGTCGAAAACAACGCCTGGCTGGTGACCTACGCCCCGCAGGACAATCCCCAGATCGCCGTCGTCGTCTACGTGCTGAACGGTTACGCCGGCTCGAGGACGGCTCAGGCCGCGTGGCGCGTATCCGACGCGTACCTGACCGGCATCAATCAGAGCGAGCCGACCAAGGCCATATCCGAGAACACGCTGGCGGAATGAGGATGGAGGTCGCATAAGAGTGGGTGAGGTATGGCTCGTAACCTCCGGCAGAGGCGGAACGGGCAGGAGCGTCGTGTCGGCGTGCCTGGGCGCGGCGCTGTCGGGATTGAGGTATAATACGGCGCTCGTGGACCTGAACATGGGCCTTCGCAGCCTGGACATGCTGCTGGGCATGGAAAACGACGTGGTCTATGATCTGTCCGATCTGGCGAACGACATTTGTCTGCCGAAGCAGGCGCTCCTGCCCGTGCCCGGCGCGGCGGGGCTGCAGATGCTCAGCGCCTCGCAGTGGGAAGGGCCGTCGAGCCTTCCGAGGGAAGCGTACGAGCGCGTGCTGTCGCGCCTTCTGCAGAATCACCGCTACCTGGTCCTCGACGGGCCGCCCGGCGCGGATTGGGGCTTCATGACGGCCGTCAGCCTGGCGGACAGGGCCGCCGTCGTGACGAAGATGGATCCGCTGTCCCTGCGCGGCGCGGAACGCATGGTCATGATGTGCCGGGACGGCGGCGTAAAGGACGTCTATCTCATCATAAACGGCGCCGAGCCGGAAACCGCGGACGAGGAGGGGGAGTACCCTTACATGGCGGTGCAGAGGCGCATGGACGCGCCGGTCATCGGCTTTGTGCCCGAAACGGCTGAGCTCGGCGCGATGCCGATCCGCCTGCCGCTGAGCGCGGGGTTGGGGCGGACGTTCGAGGACATGGCCCGCCGCATGTACGGCGACCGCATGCCCCTCAGACCGCCGACGAAACCGCAGAAACAGAAGCGTTCGCGCTTCGCTCTGACAGAGGACGAAGACGACTGATACGGAAGGAAAAAAATGGATTTATTATCGAGACTGAAACCGGAAAATCTGAGACGGAACAGCGCGGACGCCAGGCGCCGCCGCACGCGCCGCGGCGTGATGAAGGGGCAGTTCGCCTCCGTGTACGCGCGGGTCAGGGCACTGAGTCAGGACCGGACGCTCTTGCGCTATTTCGACTGGCCGCTGGTGGCTATGGCGCTGACGCTGTCGCTGTGGGGCGTTGTGTCGATCTTTGCGGCGACGGGCAGCCCTGTGGACGAGGGGACGAGCCTGTCCTTTTTGCAGATGCTTTCGACTCAGTCCACCCGCTATCCGGGCCTGCAGCTCATGTGGATCGCGCTGGGGATGAGCGCCATGGTCATGGTTTCGCTGGTGGATTACCACATCATGGGGCGGTTTAAGGACCTCCTGTACTGGGGGAACATCGCCCTGCTCATCCTGGTCAAGGTGACCACAGTCGCCGGGCGCGGCGCGGCGAACATGTTCTTTCAGTGGGGGTCCGGGCGCACGTTCCAGCCGGCGGAGGTGGGGAAGATCGCCATCATCATCGCGCTGGCCCGGGTCTTCGCCGACAGGGAAAAGCCCGTCGACACCGTGATGGAACTGTTCCGCCTGGCGTGCTACGTTGGCCTTCCGCTGGCGCTCATCGTCATCCAGCCGGACGTGGGCACGGCGCTGGTGTACGTGTTCATCTTCGCGACGCTGATCTTCGTTTCCGGGACGAACAGAAAGCTCATCATCGGCGTCATCTGCCTGTTCATCGTCATGATCGTGCCGCTGTGGTATTTCATGACGTACTCGGACAGCTTTCGCGTGGCCCGCATCCAGGTGTGGCTGGACCCGAACTACGACATCAACGACAGCGGCATGCAGACGTATAACGCCCGCCTGGCGCTCGGCTCGGGCGGCCTGTGGGGCAAGGGGCTCTTCGCCGTGGGGAACTTCGCGGCGCTGAACTACATCCCGGACGACCACACGGATTTCATCTTCGCCATCGTCTGCGAGACGTTCGGCTTCGCGGGCGGCGCGCTGATGATCGGCCTGTTCTTTGCCATGGTCACCCGCATGATCGTGCTGGCGCGGCGCGCCATGGACGCGCTGGGGTATTACGTCATCATGGGCGTCATGGCGATGATGCTGTTTCACATCTTTGAGAATATCTCCATGGTCATCGGCCTGATGCCGGTCACGGGCATACCTCTGCCGTTTGTCAGCTACGGCGGATCGAGCTATCTGACAAACTCGGTCGGACTGGGCCTCGTGCTCAACGTGACCATGCGCAGCCGCGCCGGGCAGGGGACGGAGCCCCGGCCCGTGGCCAACCCGAAAAAGCTCATCTGACAGATCGGCGGGCGGAGACGTAAAGGTCTCCGCCCGCTGAAGTTTAGAATAAAAAACCGCCGGGCAGTACGCTCGACGGCTTTTTGTGGAGGCACCATCCGGATTCGGACCGGAGCATGAGGATTTTGCAGACCCTTGCCTTACCACTTGGCTATGGTGCCTTATAAAATTGGAGCGGTAGACGAGACTCGGACTCGCGACCTCCACCTTGGCAAGGTGGCGCTCTACCAACTGAGCTACTACCGCATGTGGTGCCTTGGGGCGGAATCGGACCACCGACACTGTGATTTTCAGTCACATGCTCTACCGACTGAGCTACCAAGGCACATGGCGACCCGGAAGGGGCTCGAACCCTCGACCTCCAGCGTGACAGGCTGGCGTACTAACCAACTGTACTACCGGGCCATATAAAATTTGGTGGGAACAACAGGGCTCGAACCTGTGACCCTTTGCTTGTAAGGCAAATGCTCTCCCAACTGAGCTATGCTCCCGAAGCCCTGCGTTCTGCGGTTTCCGCCGCAACAAAAAGTATATTACAACAGACCGGCCCAGTTGTCAAGAGATTTTTTGAGGTTTACAATTTATTCATTTTCATGGCGTTTCAGGGCGCAAATGGGGCAAAGATTAGCTTGCGCGGCGCGTCATTCCTGCGGACGTCTGACGCGGCTCAGGTAGCGGCGTATTTCCTCGAGATACTTCTGCGCCATGGGGGAGGGCGCCGTGTTGCGCCGGGCGATGTACCCGATCTGCATGACGCTGTCATCCCGTTCATCGGCCGTGAAGGGGACGGCCGTGTAATCCGGGCCGTTGAGCTCCTCGCATATGATGCCGGAGCAGAGCGTGTATCCGTTGAGGCCGACCATCAGGTTGAGCATCGTGGCGCGGTCGCACGCCTTGATCACGCGGCTGTACTCGCTCGTGGAGAGCAGCTCCTCGGCGAAGTAGAAGTTTTCGCTCCCCTGCTCGAAGGACAGGCACGGATAGGGCTGAAGATCCTCAAAGCAGATTGACGGCTTCTTCGCCAGGGGGTGTGCGGCGCACAGATAGACGTACGGCTGACATTCGATGAGCGGCGTGAACGCCAGCTGCCTGTCGGCGATCAGCCGGGTGAGGGCCTTGCGGTTGAAGCTGCTGAGGTACAGGATTCCGATCTCCGAGCGCAGCGTCGCGACGTCGTCGATCACTTCTTTTGTGCGCGTTTCACGGATGGCGAACTCGTACTGCGCCACGTCGACGGCCTTGGCCATCTCGACGAAGGCCTTGACGGCGAAGGAGTAGTGCTGCGTGCTGACGGCAAACTGCTGCTTGCGCGCGCCGCTGCGGCCATAGGCTTCGTTCAGACGCAGGTACTGATCGCAGACGGCGCGGGCGTAGGGGAGAAAGCCCTCCCCGTCGACGGTCAGGCTGACGCCCCGGTTCGTCCTCGTGAAGACCGTGATCCCAAGCTCGTTTTCCAGCTCGCGGACGGCCGTCGTCAGAGACGGCTGTGAAACGTAAAGCTTCTCCGCCGCCCGGTTGAACGACCCTGTGTCCGCGATGGTGATGACGTACTGCAGCTGATTGAGCGTCATAAGCCCGCCCTCCGTCAGTCGATTTGAGCGCGCCGCGCAGGCGCGCCCTGCCGCGTTGCCTGCTATTATAACCGCAGAACGGCCACAAATCAAGGCGTTGCGGCGAAACGGCATTCCCGGCGCGGCATGGTGCGGCGGGAAATAATTGTTCGTTCGCGCCTTGCGCGTTGCGGCCCGGGCCTGTATAATATCCTCGGTGACGGGCCGGTTTACGGCGCAGATCGCTTTATTAAGCACAGGGAGGGATTATCATGGACAAGGTCAGGATCGGTCTCATCGGCTGCGGCGGCATCGCCAACGGCAAGCACATGCCCGCGCTGTCCAAGCTGCCGCACGTGGAGATGGTCGCGTTCTGCGATCTCATCGAGGAACGCGCGCAGAAGGCCGCCAAAGAGTACGGCGCGGAAGGCGCTCAGGTCTATACCGACTACAAACAGCTCCTCGACCGGAAGGACATCGACGTCGTTCACGTCCTGACGCCGAACAAGCAGCATTCCTTTATCACGGTGCACGCGTTGGAGGCCGGCAAGCACGTCATGTGCGAAAAGCCCATGGCCATCAACTCCGCCGAGGCGAAGAAGATGCTCGACGCGGCGAAGCGCACCGGCAAAAAGCTGACCATCGGCTATCAGAACCGCTTCCGTCCCGAATGCATGTACCTGAAAAAGGTCATCGAGGCGGGAGAGCTGGGCGACATTTACTTCGCCCGCGCCTATGCCGTGCGCCGTCGCGGCGTGCCGACGTGGGGCGTGTTCCTGGATGCCGAGAATCAGGGCGGCGGCCCGCTCATCGACATCGGCACCCATGCCCTGGACATGACCCTCTGGGAGATGGACAATTACGAGCCGCAGATGGTCGTGGGCAGCACCTACCGCAAGCTTGCGGACACGGAAAACGCGGCCAACCCCTGGGGCCCCTGGGATCCGAAGAAGTTCACGGTCGAAGATTCGGCCTTCGGCTTCGTTAAGATGAAGAACGGCGCCACCATCAGCCTGGACGCCAGCTGGGCGCTCAACACCCTGCGCCACGACGACGGGAAGATCCTCCTCTGCGGCGACAAGGCCGGAGCGGACATTCTCGGCGACCGCCCCAATACCCTGCGCATCAACGGCGAGAAGTTCTCCAAGCTCTACACCCTGACGCCTGACCTCGCCGCCGGCGGCGTGGCCTTCTTTGAGGGCACGGGCAGCGGAAAGAGCGAGGACGTCGAGGCCCGCATGTGGATCGATCACATCATGGACGATTCCAAGCCCCTGGTCACGAAACCCGAGCAGGCGTATGTCGTGACGCAGATCCTCGAGGCCATTTACACCTCGGCCTCTACGGGCAAGCCTGTGTACTTCGACTGACGCGGGTCTCTGGATAATATTGCGGGGGGGTATCGACGAACAATCGTAAAACCGCCGGATAAACTATGACGCCCAAATGCGATATCAGGAGGATTGCGAATCATGTATCCAAGTACCCTTTCCGAAATATCAGAACGCCTCGGCCTTGAGTGGCTGGGCGACCGGGCGATCGGCTTCGTGGATGGGTGGCCGATTCTCGGCGAAGCGCGCGGTCAGGCGGTGATTTTCACGGTCAACACGCCGATCAAGGCCAATTCGGCCATGAACCGTCGCCTGACGCAGTGCCTGAAGCCGTACAAAGCCGGCCCGGCATGGAATCAGAACGTCCTCAAGCTGCTGTTCAACGCCCGTACGACGGATGAAAAGCCGGTCGACGAGCTCGTCAGGCTCAGCCTCGGCGTATTGCGCGAGGGCGGTCTCGCGCCGAACGACGTGTGTCCCGTGTGCCGCCGCGCCGGCTGCGACATGGCGATCCTGTCTGGCGGGATGTTCAGACTGGCCCACGGATCCTGTATCCAGAGCCAGGCTGATCAGACCATGAAGGACAGCGAGGCCAATCTCAGCAGGGGATCGTATCTGCTCGGGCTGATCGGTGCGTTTTTGGGTATGGTGGTGGGGACGCTGCCTTCCCTTCTGACGATCATTTCCATGGAGATGGTCTATTCTCTCGCCATGGCGCTGATCCCCATCTGCTCATACTACGGGTACAAGCTTTTCAGAGGAAAGATGAACAGCGCGGCGCTCGTCATATCCATCGTCATGACCGTCGTCGGCGTTCTGCTGATCCAGTGGGAACTGGTCGGCTATTATGTCGTGAAGGAGTATGACATGAACCTTGGTCTGGCCGTCCGGTTTGTCCTGGATACGATGCGTTTGCCTGAGGCCTGGGGGTCGATCCTTGCGGATTCGTGGAAGGACTTCGGCATGGCGGCCCTGGGCGTCTGGGCGAGCTGGAACATCATATCCCGAACGGGGAAAAAGGACGCGCAGGACTGGAAACTGTCGCTTCAGTACGCGCGCCCGTACAATCCGGACGAGTCAAAACAGAATACGCTGTAAATAAAAGGCGCACCGCGCCGGATCGGATAGATCCGGCGCGCATTTTCTTTGTTGACGGCGGGTTAACTTCATGGTAAACTGTTTTTGGCGCTCTGCGTAACAAACGGCAGAGAGCCGCCCTGCGCGCTTTGCAGGGCGTCCTGGCCGGCGCTTTTCGACCGGCGTCGCACCGTATTCAATTGAATGAGGTGATTTCTTTGTTGACCATTTCCGATATGGTTCGCGTGCTGAACGCCAGGGTGCTCCGGGGCGGGGACAAGCTCGACACGCCCGTGTATACGGCGTGCTGCTCCGATCTGATGAGCGACGTGCTGGCCTTTGTCGACGAAAAGACCGTCCTGATCACCGGGCTGACCAACCCGCACGTCATCCGCACCAGCGAAATGCTGGATCTGAAGTGCCTCGTCTTCGTGCGGGGCAAGGTTCCCACCGACGACATCCTCGACAGCGCCGAGGAGCAGGGCCTCGTGGTGATCACCACCAAGCTGACGGCTTTCAGCGCGTGCGGACTGCTGTATGACCTGGGGCTGAGGGGCGTGCCCGTGCCCAACGCCTGGGATACGGAGGACAAGTGATGGAAGAGTTGTTTCGGATCACCTATCCCGTGAAGGCGGCGGACTACGTCACCGCGGGACAGGCCTCGACTGACATCAAGCGCAAGCTCAAGCAACTGGGCGTGGGCGGGGACGTGCTCAGGCGGGTGGCTGTCGCCTCGTATGAGGTCGAGTTGAACCTCGTCATCCACTACCTGGGCGGAGAACTCTGCCTGACCGTGTTCGAGGACGCGGTGCAGCTGGTGTCCTCTGACGTGGGCCCGGGCATCGCCGACCTGAGCATGGCGATGAGAGAGGGCTTCTCCACGGCGAACGAGGAGGCGCGGTCCCTCGGCTTCGGCGCCGGTATGGGCCTGCCCAACATGAAGCGCAACGCCGACGAGTTCGACATTCAGAGCGAAGTGGGCAAGGGCACCACGATCACCATGCGGTTCCGCCTGTCGTAAAGCCGGCGGAGGATTACCGGAGAAAGGCGGCATCAGATTCATGCTGGAGCCAAGACGCTATCATTCCGTGCGGCTGGACAAGGACCGATGCAAGGGCTGCACGAATTGCCTGAGACACTGCCCGACGGCCGCGATCCGCGTTCGCGGCGGACGGGCGCACATCCTGGACAACCTGTGTATCGACTGCGGCGAATGCATCCGCATCTGTGATTACCATGCGAAAGTGGCCTTTACCGACGTCATGGCCAACGTCAAGGCCTATAAATACGCGATCGCCCTGCCCGCGCCGACACTGTACGGGCAGTTCAGAGGGCTGACGCGGCCTGAATACGTCCTCGAGGCACTGAAGAAGGTCGGCTTCGACGACGTGTTCGAGGTCGCCCGCGGCGCGGACATCGTGACGCGCGCGATCCGCGAAAAGCTCAGAGAGCCGGGCCAGCCCAAGCCGTTGATCTCTTCGGCCTGCCCGACCATCGTCCGGCTGATCCAGGTCCGTTTCCCGGATCTGATCGACCACATCGTCAACATCCGCCAGCCGATGGAGGTGGCCGCCTCCGTCGCCCGGGCTGAATTCTGTAAAAAGCGCGGGTGCGACCCGTCGGAGGTGGGGTGCTTCTTCATCACGCCGTGCCCGGCGAAGATGACCGCCATCCGCACGCCCATCGGGCAGAAGCAGTCCGCCCTGGACGGCGCGATATCCATGCTGGATCTGTACGGGCTCTTGCTGCCGCACATCAACGAGATGCTCCAAGACCCCAATTACGAGCCGGCGACGGGCTACGGCGTGGCCTGGGCGACGGCCAACGGCGAGGCGAACGCCGTCTGCCCGGACAACAGCCTCTCGGTCGACGGCATATCCAACGTGATCCGCGTGCTCGAAGAGGTTGAAAACGACAAGCTGTCCGACCTGGTGTATCTGGAGGGCAACGCCTGCATGGGCGGATGCGTCGGCGGGCCGCTGACCTTTGAGAACAGCTATGTCGCGAAGGACTCGATCCACAAGATGGTCAAGCGCATGCCGGCGACCCACCCGGACACGGCGGTGCCCGGATCCATGCTCAACAAATACCCGACAAAGAACGACCTCCCCATCGAGCCGAACACGGCGGAGAAGCTGGACGACAACATGGTCGAGGCCATGCGCAAGATGAAGCGCATGAACGAGATCATCGCGCGGCTGCCGGGGTATGACTGCGGTTCGTGCGGGTCGCCCACCTGCGCGACATTTGCAGAGGACATCGTCCGCGGATACTGCAACGAGATGGACTGCGTGCACATGCTCCGCGACAAGCTCAAGGCCATGGCCGAGGAGATGGTCGAGCTGGCGCAGTCTCACCGTGAATGAAGGCGCGCCAATGGCGCGCTTGTGACGAGGAAAGGAGCGTAACCCCCTATGAAAGTCAGCGAACTCAAGGATATGATCGAGGCCAGAAGCCTGACCCCGGACGTCGCGGAAGATAAAGAGGTCACCTGCGGCTACGCCTGCGACCTGTTGAGCTGGGTCATGGCCCACGGCGAGGAGGGCATGGCGTGGGTGACGGTGCAGACGCACCTGAACGTCGTGGCTGTGGCGGCACTGGCCGAGATGGCCTGCGTCATCCTGCCGGAAGACGTCGTCATGGAAGAGGACAGCCTGACCAAGGCTGCGTCGGAGGGCCTGTGCGTGCTTACGTCCCGCCTGACGGCCTTTGAGATCTGCGGACGCATGGCCGGAGCGGGCGTGCCGGCGCACGGCTGAGCCATGGCGACGCTGTTTTCCGACCTGCACATTCACTCCTGCCTGTCGCCATGCGGCAGCGACGACATGACCCCTTCGAACATCTGCGGCATGGCGATGATCAAAGGCCTTCAGATGATCGCGGTGACGGATCACAACACCGCCCGCAATCTCCCCGCGGTCAGGGCATGCGCGGAGGCGTACGGGCTTTTGCACATCCCCGGCATGGAGATCACCACGCGCGAGGAGGTTCACCTGCTGGGGTATTTCCCCACGGTGGAGAGGGCCATGGATTTCAGCGAGTTTCTGCGCGGGCACATGCCGAATAAGAAGAACAAGCCCTCCTTTTTCGGCAATCAGCTCGTCATGGACGAGGACGACAACGTCCTGGCTGAGGAGGACGAGCTGCTGATCGGAGCGTCCGACCTGCCGCTTGACGAGCTCGTCAGCCTGATTCGCCAGGCGGACGGCGTGCCCGTGCCGGCGCACATCAACCGCGGGTCGAACGGCCTTCTGATCAACCTGGGATTTATGCCTGAGGACCTCGGCCTGACGGCGGTCGAGGTGTGGCGCGACCTGCCGTGCGCGCACGCCCCGCAGGCGGGGAAGGTGGTCCTTCATTCGTCCGATGCGCATTATCTGGGCGATATCTATGAAGCCGATATCACGGTCAGACTTGAAGAACCGACGGTCGACGCCTTTTTGCGCTACCTCAGACAGGGGTGTCCGGAAACAATCATTTAGCGCATGAAAAGCATATCTCAAGTTAGAAAATACTAACTTGAGATATGCTTTCTTAATAACAAATGTCTGTTAAGCCATTTACAAAATACGTCGGACGTGATAGAATAAAATGAAACTGTGAGCTTGGCTCATAAGGATTTAAAAGGAGGCTCGATTCGAACATGGATGGCGAAAGAGCGAAATTTGCTGAGCTGGAAAAGCTCATTGCGGAGCACAAGGACCAGCCCGGCGCACTGATGCCGGTTCTGCAGGGAGCGCAGAACATCTTCGGCTGTGTGTCCGAAGACGTACAGAAGTGCATTGCCGAGGGCCTTGGCGTTACCCTGTCTGAGGTCTATGGCGTCGCCACTTTCTACGCGCAGTTCTCCCTTCATCCAAAGGGAAAGTACCTCATCAGCGTGTGCCTGGGCACGGCCTGTTACGTCAAGGGCAGCCAGCACATCCTGGACAAGCTGTCTCAGGTTCTGAATATCGCCGCTGGCGAGACCACGCCTGACGGACTGTTCACCCTCGAGGCGACGCGCTGCCTGGGCGCCTGCGGTCTGGCTCCTGTCATGATGATCAACGGCAAGGTCTACGGCCGTCTGACGCCGGATCAGATCCCCGGCATCATCGACGAGTACAAGAAGGCCGAGGCGGGAGAAGCGGCCCAGTGAAGGAAATAGCCCTGCATCTGCTGGACATCGTTCAGAACAGCGTCAAAGCCGGCGCGGCGCACGTCGACATCGGTTTTATGCTGGATGACAGCGCCCTGCTGACCATGACTGTCCGCGACGACGGATGCGGCATGACGCCTGAATTCGTCGCGAAGGTGAGAAGCCCCTTCGTCACCACGCGCACCACGCGCAAGGTGGGCCTGGGGATCCCCCTGCTCATGCAGAACGCCATGCTGACGGGCGGGAACGTGGACATCGAGAGCGAGCCCGGCAAGGGCACGCTGATTACAGCCACCTTCCACACAGATTCGATCGACTGCCTGCCGCTGGGGGATCTGGCCTCCACGATGGCGACGATCATCATGGGCAGCCCGGACAGCCCGGAGTTCTCCATAGCATGCTCTTCTCCCAAGGGTGAGATGAGCTTTTCGACCGAGGAGATCCGGACGGTGCTCGAGGGCGTGTCCCTTGCCGAGCCCGAGGTGGTGCAGTGGATTCAGCAGTCCCTGCAGGAAGAAATCGAACCGATTTTAGGAGGAATAATGCGATGAAATCCCTTGCAGAACTTGAAGCGATCCGCAAATCGACTCTTTCGAGAATCATTGTGAGAAAAGAAGACAAGACCGATACCACCCGCGTGGTCATCGGCATGGCGACCTGCGGCATCGCGGCCGGCGCCCGTCCCGTGATGCTGTCCTTCATGGACGAGATCCAGAAGAGGCAGCTCGAGCACGTGACGGTTTCCCAGACCGGCTGCGTCGGCATGTGCCGCCTGGAGCCCATGGTAGACGTGATCCTGCCCGGTCAGGAGAAGGTCACCTACGTGCATGTCAAGCCCGAAATGGTGCCGCGCATCGTGGCTGAGCATATCGTCAACGGCCGGCCGGTGCAGGAGTACACCATCGGCGCAGTAGAAAACGCCTGATCGGAGGAGAAGATAGCATGGACATTTATCGCGCACATGTACTCGTTTGCGGCGGCACGGGCTGTTCGTCTTCCGGTTCCGCCACGCTTCTGGAGCTGTTTGAGCAGAACATCAAGCAGTACGGCCTGGAGCATGAGGTCAAGGTCATCCGCACTGGCTGCTTCGGCCTTTGCGAAGCCGGCCCCGTCGTCATCGTCTATCCGGACGGCACGTTCTACAGCCGTGTCAAGCCCGAAAACGTCGAGGAGATCGTCACCGAGCATCTCCTGAAGGGCCGCAAGGTGGAGCATCTGGTCTACACCGACCACGCCACCAAGGAGCAGAACGCCGAAAAGGCCCTGGAAGACATCAACTTCTACAAGCATCAGCAGAGAATCGCGCTGCGCAACTGCGGCGTCATCGATCCTGAGAACATTGACGAATACCTCGCCATGGACGGCTACAAGGCCCTTGAAAAGGCCCTGACCACCATGACCCGCGAAGAGGTCATCGA